>JAOPXO010000235.1 GCA_025965115.1 Aeromicrobium sp. | reverse complement strand
TACACGGCGACGCTGCCGATGCCGGCGTCCTTGCACGCCCGGATCACGCGCACGGCGATCTCTCCGCGGTTGGCGATCAGGACCTTGGCCAGGGGCTTGCTCACTGAGTGACTCCTCAAAGACTGTGGGGGTGCCTGCTGATTCTAGGGGCGCACAGTCAGCGCAGGATGTGAGGTTGGCTACTTGGCGGTTTGGCGGTGTTCAGGAGCCCGGCCGGTAGACCATCAGGAACACGATCGCGGCGAAGATCAGACCGACGATCCCACCGCCGGCGGCGACCCTCGCGACCAGCGGAGACACCGATTCGCCACGTCCAATTGCCGCGGTGGCCTTGGCGAGAGTCGGCGTGACGAGGCCGAGTGCCAGGCTCATCGCGGCGAACCAGAGCACGACCGAGAGCCAGATCCACAGATCCGTGAACTCGCCGGCCTTCTCCTTGTTGCCGTATGGCGTGTCCATCGACATCAGGCCGAAGCCGATGATCACGACGAGCGTCGAGGCGTAGGCGTAGATCCGAATGGTGCGCTCGGACGACGCCGTGGCGGCAGCGTCGGCCTTGCGGAGTCCACGTGAGGCGGTGGTCGCAGCGTGGACGAGCGGTCCGACGGCGAAGATTGCGGCGAGCAGATGAAGGGCGAGGAAGATCTTGAACATCCCTGGATCGTAGCCGCGCTGCCGGCGTCCTCGGAACGAACTGGCGTCGCTTTGTCACCGGAGGTTAACGGTTGTTAACATGAACACATGACCTTTGCCTTGTCCAGCGAGCACGAGACCTTCCGACGCAGCGTCCGCGAGTTCGCTGAGGCGGAGGTCGCCCCGCACGTCGCCAAGTGGGACAAGGACCACTTCTTCCCCGTCGACCTGATCAAGAAGATGGGCGATCTCGGCCTGTTCGGTCTCACCGCTCCCGAGGAGTACGGCGGAGCGGACGGCGACTTCACCAGCCTGTGCGTCGCGATCGAGGAGCTGGGCCGGGTCGACCAGTCGGTCGGCGTCACACTCGAAGCGGCCGTTGGCCTCGGCATCAACCCAATTCTGACGTTCGGCACTCCGGAGCAGAAGGACAAGTGGCTCCCCGACCTCGTCGCCGGTCGAGCCCTTGCCGGCTTCGGCCTCACGGAGCCCGGAGCCGGCTCTGACGCGGGCGCCACCAAGACCAAGGCCGTCCTCGACGGCGACGAATGGATCATCAACGGTTCGAAGCAGTTCATCACCAACTCCGGCAGCGAAATCACCTCACTGGTGACGGTGACCGCTCGCACGGGCACCCGGGATGACGGTCGTCCTGAGCTCTCCACGCTCATTCTCCCCGCCGGCACGCCAGGCTTCATCGTTGAACCTGCATACGACAAGCTCGGCTGGCACATCTCCGACACCCATCCGCTGTCGTTCGTCGACGCCCGCATACCCGCCGATCACCTGCTCGGCGAGCGCGGTCGCGGCTATGCACAGTTCCTCGCCACCCTCGACGACGGGCGCGTCGCGATCGCCGCTCTCGCGGTCGGCTGCATCCAGGCCTGCCTCGACCTGTGTGTCCAGTACGCCGGCGAACGTACGACCTTCGGCGTGCCGATCGGCTCCAAGCAGGGCGTGGCGTTCCAGATCGCCGACCTCGCGGTCATGGCGCAGGCGGGTCGAGCGCTGACCTATCAGGCCGCCTCGATGAGAGACGCGGGCGCTTCGCATGCTGAGTTCAAGCAGGCCGCTGCCATGGCCAAGCTCTACACCTCGGAGTCAGCCGTCACGGCAACGCGCATCGCCACTCAAGTGTTTGGTGGCTACGGCTTCATGGAGGAGTACCCGGTCGCACGGTTCTATCGCGACGCCAAGATCCTCGAGATCGGTGAAGGTACGTCTGAGGTCCAGCGCATGCTCATCGCGAGGAGCCTCGGCCTTCCAGTGGAGTAGTGCGCGTCAGAGGTTGGTCATCTTGGCGCACGGAAGCGGGATGTGCTTCGCACCATCACCGAAGTCGACCTGCACCGATGAAGTGCCCTGGAGGCTCACGATGCGACCGAGACCGAAGGTGTCGTGGGAGACCCGAGCACCGACTTCGTATACCTCAGCAGGAACCTCCGGCTTCGCCTGGAAGGGACTGGACGGGTGGTAGCGGCGTCGCCGCGGTGAGGTTGCCATCGTTCGACCATTGTCCCACTGTTGTTGGCCAAATGGCTAACTAACTCAACTCCCGGTTACAGCCCAGAGGTCGGTCCAGGCGATGCCGAGGTCGCCGACAAGGTCGCGGAGCAGCGGGAGGGAGAGCCCGACGACATTGTGGTGGTCACCCTCGATGCCTGTCACGAAGGCGCCTCCGAGTCCGTCGATCGTGAACGCTCCGGCCATGTGGAGGGGTTCGCCGGTGGCGACGTACGCATCGATCTCGGTGTCGCTGATGTCGGCGAAGTGCACGATCGTCGAGGCGGTCTCGAGGTACTCCTCGCCGTTGCGGCGGACGCAGTGCCCGGTGTGGAGTACGCCGCTGTGGCCGCGTATGCGCCGCCACAGGCCGGCCGCCTCGACCGGTCCCGCTGGCTTGCCGAAGATGTCGCCCTCGAACGCCAGCACGGAGTCGCAACCGATCACGAGCGCATCCGCCTCGACCTGATCGGCGACCGCGCGGCACTTCATCTGCGCCAGTGCGGCAGCAAGGTTGCCAGCATCCGGCGACGTGATCCGGTCCTCGTTGACACCGGAGACGATGACCTCCGGCTGGATGCCGGCCGCCTTCAGGGTGGCCAGCCGGGCGGGCGACGCGGATGCCAGGATGATCCTCATCGGCGGGCCGGATCGTCATATCGAGCGCGTACGACCTCGAGTCTCGGGTCGCGAAGGAGCTCGTCCACCAGCGGGGCGCCACCGCCGACTCCGGTCCAGGATCCCTCGATGTCGGTCGTCACGAACCAGGTGTGATCGGCGGGCCAGATCAGGTTGGGACTGTTGAGGTGGCGCGGTATGCCGTGTCCGTAGTCGACGGCGCCCCATGCGCCGGCCTGGTCGATGGGACCTTCGAACAGCAGGAATTCGCGCGACTGAAGTGCCAGGCGAGGACCGTCGAGAACTGCGGCGGGGAAGGCGGCTGGCGGCGGAGCGATCGGACGCGGCTGGCGAAACGGCCGCGCCGGCCACGGCACGGGACCGGCGAATGCGGTGAGGAATGCCACCGAGTCGCCGCCGTAGATCTCCCCGTATCCGTCCCACAGACCGAAGAAGCACTGGTTCGGCGTCGTCGTGTGCCTGCCGAGGACGTCGCACAGCGCGGTGAGGTCGTCGTCGGGGAGGTAACCATCCATGCGCTCAGTCGTCTCGCCAGACACGCCTTCGATCCACGGATGCAAGATCCGGGCGTACGCGTCGAAACCAGCAGGTCCGAGGTCCTGAACCTCGGCCGGGACGAGCCAGTCGGCGGCGGAGAAGTCGGCAACAGGGCGGAGCGTCATCGGACCTCCCAGTCGGTCGCGTCGTACGTCGTCGGTGCGACGTCGAGTCTCGCATCGCCCACCAACTCATCGATCAGGGCCTGCGTTCCACCGACGCCGATCCAGTCAGGGTCGACGTCCTTCGCGGCAAACCATGCGTGGTCGGCCGGCCACATGAGGTGAGGCGGATCCATCTCCAACTCGTCCCAGGCGGCCCCGTCGGCGACAGTGCCTGCGTAGAGGTGATAGTCGCGGACCGAAGCGACCACTCCACCGTCGAACACCTCGGTCAAGGCGAAGATCGTCGGCATTGATGGGATCGGGGGTTTCCAACCACTGCCGACCCACTGACCGAAATAGCACTCGTTCGGTGTGGACGTGTGGTGGAGGAGGGCGTCGCGGACATAGCTACCGAGACGATGGTTGTACCAATCAGGCATTCGGTCGCCGAGGTCGTAGTGCACCCGTGCGTACGCCTCGTGGCCCGGCGGGCCAAGGCATACCTTCGTCCACCAGTCCGCCTCAGCGTCGACGAACCAGTCAGCGACCGAGGTGTCGGACAGGGGATGCAGCGGCATGGTCAGCTGCCGAAGGTCGAACGGCGCCACTGGTCGGAACCCACGCGGTGCGGCTTGCGGACGAGATGCGCGGGGTGTCCCCATTCGGAGCGGACGCGAGGCTTCGCGCGCGCAGCGGCGTTCGAGGCGGCCGCGTTGCGAGCCGCGATCACCGCGACGAGAGCAGCAAGCTCCTCGGCGGTCAGGTCACCCTTGACGACCCGCAGAATCGGCTTGGGCGCTTCGCTCGCTCCCGCGGCCTCGTCGCTGGGGACCGGGGTTTCGTCGCTCACAGCGGGATGTTCCCGTGCTTCTTGGGCGGCAGGGTCTCGCGCTTGGTCTTGAGCAGTCGCAGCGCCTTGACGACCTCCGCGCGGGTCTGCGACGGCTCGATGACGGAGTCGACATAGCCCCGCTCGGCGGCGAGATAGGGATTGCAGAGCGTGTCTTCGTACTCCGTCATGAGCTCTGCCCGGCGCGCCTCCGGGTCGTCAGCGGCCGCGATCTCCTTGCGGTACAGGATGCCAACCGCGCCGGACGCACCAACCACGGCGATCTGCGCCGAAGGCCAGGCGATGTTGATGTCGGCGCCGAGGTGCTTGGACCCCATGACGTCGTACGCACCGCCATACGCCTTGCGGGTGATGACCGTGACGAGCGGGACGGTGGCCTCGGCGTAGGCGTAGATCAGCTTGGCACCGCGGCGGATGATGCCGTTCCACTCCTGGTCGGTGCCGGGCAGGAAGCCGGGCACGTCGACGAGGGTCAGGACCGGGATGTTGAACGCGTCGCAGGTGCGCACGAAGCGTGCGGCCTTCTCTGAGGCGTCGATGTCGAGGCAGCCGGCGAGCTGCATCGGCTGGTTGGCGACGATGCCGATGCTGCGACCTTCGACCCGGCCGTAGCCGATCAGGAGGTTGGGGGCGAACAGCGGCATGACCTCGAGGAAGTCGCCGTCATCGACGATCGCCTCGATCACCGTGTGCATGTCGTACGGCTGGTTGGCCGAGTCGGGGATCAGGGTGTTGAGCGCGAGATCGGTCTCGGACGGCTCGAGGTCGGCGACCTCGTCGTAGACCTCGGGCTCCTCCATGTTGTTCTGCGGGAGGTACGAGATGAGCGCCTTGGCGTACTCGATGGCATCTTCCTCGTCGGCACCCATGTAGTGGGCGTTGCCGCTCTTGGTGCTGTGCGCACGCGCGCCGCCGAGGTCCTCCATCGTGACGTCCTCGCCGGTGACGGTCTTGATGATCGCGGGCCCGGTGATGAACATGTTGGACGTCTTGTCGACCATGATCACGAAGTCGGTGATGGCGGGTGAGTAGACGTGTCCACCGGCGTTGGCGCCCATGATCAGCGAGATCTGCGGGATGACGCCGGAGGCGTGCACATTGCGTCGGAAGATCTCGCCGTACAGCCCGAGTGAGACGACGCCTTCCTGGATGCGCGCGCCGGAACCCTCGTTGATCCCGATGATGGGGCACCCGGACTTGATCGCGAGATCCATGACCTTGACGATCTTCTCGCCGTACACCTGGCCGAGGCTTCCACCCAGGACCGAGAAGTCCTGGCTGAAGACGCACACCTGACGGCCGTCGATCGTGCCGTAGCCGGTGATGACGCCGTCGCCGAGCGGCCGGTTCTTGTCGAGCCCGAAATCGGTCGACCTGTGGCGTGCCAAGGCGTCGAGCTCGACGAATGAGCCCTCGTCGAGCAGCTGGTCGACCCGCTCGCGGGCACTCTGACGGCCTCGGGCGCTCTGCTTCTCATGCGCCCGCGCGGCCATCTCGACCTCGGCCTCGTCGCGACGCTGGACGAAGTCGGCCAATTTGCCGGCGGTCGTGTGCAGTTCGGGCTTCTCTTCGATCTCTTGTTCGCTCACGGGGGTCAGCGTAACGATCGGCGACTTCCATGGATATGTGAGGCTGTTCTCATGGCCTTCCGTGACCTCGACCGTCCGCCGCTCGACGCTGCCGCGCTCAACTCGGCGCTGGTCGGGGCCGATCGGTTCTGGACCGACATCGTGGTCACCACCTCGACCGGCAGCACCAACGCCGATGTGGCCGAAGCGGCCCGGGCCGGCGCCCTCGAGGGCACGGTCCACACCACCGACTCCCAGATCGCGGGTCGTGGAAGGCTCGACCGTACGTGGGAGTCACCCGCGGGATCCGGTATCGCCGTGTCCGTGCTGCTGCGGCCCGACGGCGTGCCCGCCGGGCGCTGGGTGTGGCTGCCGCTGCTGGTGGGCCTCGCCGTCGACGCGACGGTGCGCGAATGCGGTGTCGAGTCGGGTCTCAAGTGGCCCAATGACGTGCTGGTCGACGGACGCAAGCTGGCCGGAATCCTGCTCGAACGCGTCGACACCCCGACCGGCCCGGCGGCGATTGTCGGCGTCGGTCTCAATGTGACGCTGCGCCGGGAAGAGCTGCCGATCGAGACGGCCACCTCCTTGCAGCTCGAGGGCGCCACCGAGACGAGCCGCTCGATCATCCTGCGGTCGTACCTTCGCAGTCTCGAAGCGCTCTACCGGGCCTGGACGGCCTCCGAGGGTGACCCCGGCGCGGGCATCCGCGACTCGTACGTCCGGCGCTGCACCACGATCGGCACCCGGGTGCGGGTCGACCTCCCGAACGATGAAGTGCTCGAGGGCCTGGCGACCGGGATCGACGACCTCGGGCGCCTGCTGGTGGACGGTCGTGCGATCAGCGCAGGTGATATCACGCACGTACGACCTGCAACGTGACAAAATCCTTCATATGAGCCTTCCTCGCAAGCTGATGATCGACGGTGAGCAGACGATTGCCACCACCCGCACCCACGTCAAGCGGCTGTTCATCCCGTTCCTGATCCTGATCATCGTCGCGGGCATCGGCGGATTCCTCGTCCACCAGGTGAGCGACAAGCACTGGGCGGTGTGGACGGTCGTCGCGATCGCCGCCGTCCTGATCCTGTGGGGCTCCGTGCTGCCTTGGGTCCGCTGGTTCACCTGGACATACACGCTGACCAACAAGCGCATCGTGGAGCAGAAGGGCATCCTCACCCGCACCGGGCGCGTCATTCCGCTGAGCCGCATCAACGATGTCGCGTTCGAGAAGAACCTCAACGACCGCATCCTCGGCTGCGGCACGCTGATCATCCATGACGCCAGCGAACAGGCCGGGCTGGAGCTCAAGGACATCCCGCACATCGAGGCGTTCCATCGCACCGTGACCAACCTGGTGTTCGAGAAGCAGGACAAGACGGCGAGTGATGAATCGGTCTGAGCTCCGCGACACGCTTGCCAGCCTGATCCTCGGCGGCGAGCTTGCGTTGACCAGCGCCGAAGTGGTCGAAAAGGGCGGACTGACCCTCGACGAGGGCCAACGGTTGTGGCGTGCGCTCGGATTCCCTGACACCGGCGAGAGCGTGGCCTATGGCGACGCAGACGTACGTGCGGTGTCGATCGTGGCCTCCGCGATCGAGCTCGGTGTCCTCGACGAGAAGACCGCGTTCCGTATGACCCGGGCACTGGGCCATACGATGTCGCGACTTGCCGACTGGCAGGTGTCGACCCTTGTCGAACAGGTCGAGCACGATGTCGAGGACGGCAAGTCGGGCAGCCGCCTACAGGCGGCGATCGAGCTGGCGACGACCGCTGCGCCGGGATTCGAAGAGCTGATCATCTACGCCTGGCGGCGCCATCTCGCTGCTGCGGCCGCGCGCATCGAGGCACTCGGCGCCGCCGATGAGGAGCTGCTCTCCACCGTCATGACGGTCGGCTTTGCCGATCTCTCCCGGTTCACCTCGCTGTCGAATCACCTCGACGACTCGAGCCTTGGCGCGCTGGTCGAGGACTTCGAGACCCGATGCGCCGACATCGTCACCGCGCACGGGGGGCGGGTCATCAAGACCCTGGGCGATGCGGTGCTGTTCGTGACCGACACCGCTCCCGAGGGCACGCGCACGTCCCTCGACATCGTCAGCCAGATCGGCTCACGCGATGAGCTGCCCGACATCCGCGTCGGTATGGCCACCGGCTCGGTGATCTCCCGCCTGGGCGATGTGTTCGGCCCGCCAGTCAACCTGGCGGCTCGGCTCTCACACGTGGCCCGCAGCAACCGGGTGCTGATCGACGACGCGACGGCGGCGTGTCTCGAGGACGAGTTCGACCTGCGTACGCTCCCGCCGCGACCATTGCGCGGATTCGGCAACGTCTCGCCCATCACCGTGAGCGAACGCCGCGGCTTCCGGTCTCGGTAGGCTTGCCCCGTGCCACCAACCCCGCCACCACAGTCCCAGCTCGCGGTCATCGGCGGAGGCCAGCTGGCTCGCATGATGCAGCAGGCGGCGATCGGGCTCGGCGTGCACATTCGGCTTCTCGCCGAGGCGCCCGACGTGTCGGCCGCCCAGGTCACGCCCGATCACGTCGTCGGCGACTACACCGATCTCGACACGCTGCGCGCGGTGGTCGCTGACTCCCCGGTCGTGACGTTCGACCACGAGCACGTACCCCCCGAACACCTGCGGCAACTGCTTGCCGAGGGTCACGCCTGCCGCCCCGGACCGGATGCGTTGCTGTTCGC
>JAOPXO010000230.1 GCA_025965115.1 Aeromicrobium sp. | reverse complement strand
GGTCCTTGCCCTTCATGAAGATGCTGTAGCCACGGAAGATGGAGGACGTGCTGTGGCATTCCTTCACCTTCTTCTGCTTGAAGTCGATGATGTCGTAGATGCCCAGGATGCCGACGATGCGGGTGATCGGGTCCCACGCCATCTCCACGACGTCGCTGTCCGCGGTGTCGGGGATGCTGGGAGCTTCCTTGATGTCGGTCATCGGTGCGCGCCCCCTGGACGTCGTTGCTGTGGCTTGTATCCGGTGGTCAGTTCCCTGCCTGGGTGCCGCCACTTCGGTTCCTTGTTGAGCGTGTCGAGGGTGACGGTGCGCAGCCGGCGCACGAGTCCGCCGTAGGCGCCGCTGACTCTCGACGACACCTTGGCGCCCGGTGGTTCGTCCATAAAGGGCATGAACTTGTCCGGGAAGCCGGGCATCGTGCAGCCGATGCAGATGCCGCCGACGTTCGGGCACCCGCCCATGCCGTTCATCCAGCCGCGCTTGGTGACATTGCACTTGACGACCGGTCCCCAGCAGCCGAGCTTGACCAAGCAGGTGGGCTGGCCGTAGGCGTCGGCGAACTGGCCCTGCTCGTAATAGCCGCCGCGGTCGCAGCCCTCGTGCACGGTGATGCCGAACAGCCAGGAGGGCCGCAGCGCGTCATCCAGCGGGATCATCGGAGCCTGACCGGTGGCCATGTACAGGAGGTACGTCAACGTCTCCGAGAGATTGTCGGGCTGGATCGGGCAACCGGGTACGCACACGATCGGGATGCCGGCCTTGGACTTCCAGTCCCAGCCGAGATAGTCAGGCACACCCATTGCGCCGGTCGGATTGCCGGCCATCGCGTGGATGCCGCCGTATGTCGCGCAGGTGCCGACTGCGACCACAGCGGTGGCCTTCGGCGTGAGCCGATCGAGCCACTCGCTCGTCGTCCTCGGCTGGCCGGTCGCGGGGTCATTGCCGAACCCGCACCAGTAGCCCTCGTCATGCAGGGACTCATTGGGGATCGAGCCTTCGACGACCAGGACGAACGGCTCGAGCTCTCCACGGTCGGCCTTGTGGAACCACTCGAGGAAGTCATCGGCACCGCCGGTGGGCCCGCACTCGAAGTCGATCAGGGGCCAGTGCACCGCGATCTGCGGGAGACCTGGCAACGCCCCCATCGCAATCTCCTCGATGCTGGGCTGGGTCGCAGCGGTGAGGGAGACCGAGTCTCCATCACAGCTGAGTCCCGCATTGATCCACAGGACGTGAATCAGGGTTTCTTCCGCTTTGATCGCTTCGGCAGTGGGCATCGTGGCCGACCTCTCTGGAGGCGGAGGGTGCCTCCTGGTTGCCAGCGCCGGACGAATGCGCCGCGCAACGTCTTCGTTCCATTACTCACCCTGTCCCGGGAGCGTGTCAAGGATCACACGAAACTAAATGCGATTGACCCGCTAATTCTGGTACAAGTCGCTGCTCGGGTGGCGGAGCCCCTGGAACGGGACTAGAGTCCGCGCAGCCAGCCGTACCACTCGTCAAGGCCCTCACCGGAGTGCACGCTCATCGGCAGCCAGGTGACGTCGGGATTGAGACTGCGGGCGTCCTTTTCGCAGCGGTCGACATCGAAGTCGACGTACGGCAGCAGGTCGGTCTTGTTGACGACGACGAGGTCGGCGGCCGCGAACATGTGGGGATACTTCAGCGGTTTGTCGTCACCCTCGGTCACCGAGATGATGACGACCTTCTTGGCCTCGCCGAGGTCGAACAGAGCCGGACACACCAAATTGCCGACGTTCTCGAGCACGACCAGATCACCGTCGGCCGGAGCCAAGGAATCGAGCCCCCGGCGTACCATCGTCGCGTCGAGATGGCATCCGGATCCGGTGTTGATCTGCACCGCTCGAGCACCCGCCGCGCGGATGCGATCGGCGTCGAACACGGTCTCCTGGTCACCCTCGATGACGGACAGCTGTCGCGCGGGGCCGTTGTCCCGGATCGTCCGCTCAAGCAGCGAGGTCTTGCCGGCCCCGGGTGAGCTCATCAGGTTGATCGCGGCGATGCCGCGAGAGCTGAGCCACGCGCGATTGTCGGCTGCCAGCTCGTCGTTCTTGGCCAGGACCGCCGTCTCGAGCTCGAGCGTGTGCGTGCGCAGCTCATCGGTTGGCTCGACGTGCGTATGCGGGTGTTCGTGATCGTGATCGTGGGCATGGCCGTGGTCGTGCCCGTGCTCATGGGTATGGCCATGGTCATGGCCGTCGCTGTGATCGTGGCTGGCGACAGCTTCACCGCTGACGCGTACCTCGTCCGTCCCGCATCCACATGTTGCGCACATCTCACGCCACCTCCACTGAGGTGACCGACAGCTCGCGCCCGGCCACCACATCGACATCGGCACTTCCACACTCGCACAGCAGGATCAGGTCGTCCTTCTCAAAATCCTGGTCGCAGCTGCGGCAGTGGGCCCGCCCGGACAGCTGGATGATCTCGAGCTCCGCGCCCTCGAGGGCGGTGCCGGCGGTCGCGAGCTCGAAGCAGAAGGTGAGCGCATCCGGGACGACTCCGGACAGCCGACCGACGCTCAGTCGTACACACGTCACGTGTTGGTCCCCGGTCCGCTCGAGTACCGCTTCGACAACGGACTCGGCGATCGACAGCTCGTGCATCCGCATCGCCTCACATCTCCTGTCACATTAGGTCGCCGCCATGGAATCGGCAACGGCGCATGAGCGGAGGCGCACAATGGACGCATGGGAACCCCCACCGCCGACCGCGTGACCCAGTCGCTCGAAGCCCTTGCGACCAGGGGTGAGCGGGTCACGGCAGCACGCCGCGCCGTGATCGAGGTCCTTGACGGCACGACGGACCACCTCACCGCCGACGAGATTGCGGTCCGGGCCGCCCAATCGGCGCCGGGCGTGCACCGCACGACGGTCTATCGGGCCCTGACAACGCTCGGCGAGCTCGGCATCGTCTCCCACACGCACGTGGCCGGCTCTGCCACGATCTACCACCTCACCACCCCCGGCCAGGACCATCCGACCGCGGATCACGCCCACGTGCAATGCACGAGCTGCAACCGGATCATTGACATCGACGAGTCGGCTCTGGTGCCCCTAGAACGTACGCTTCGCAAGGACATCGGATTCCGCGTTGACGTGCACCACGCGGCATTCCTTGGGACCTGCGCGGACTGCCTCGCAGCAACGTCGGACTGAAATTCCCTCTTGCAACACTGTCGCATCTGAGTACGGTGGCAGGTACGCCAAACGCAGGAGATGCGATGCCGATGATGACGGCGATGCGCAGTGTGAGCCGGGGTGAACGCAGATCGCTCGGCGGCATGGCCGCGTTCATCGTGCTGCTTCATGTGGTCGGGTGGGGGCTGCTGGGCCTCATCACTTCTCAGCATCTCGATCTTGGTGCCACGGGTGTGTTCGGT
>JAOPXO010000176.1 GCA_025965115.1 Aeromicrobium sp. | reverse complement strand
GGGGCGCCACATCGGTGCGAGTACCGGACCCTTCTCCGTGCTGGTACGGAGGTATGCGGCCACAATCTGTCCCTATGCTGGCGCTATGTCGTGGCCGCGAGTTGCCTCCTGGGTGATGGCGCTGCTGGTCGCGTCCGTGGTGATCACTGAGGCTGTGGCCGTGGCGGTGGCCGGCAATCTCGGCAACCGCGTATATGTGGGTGTCGCTGCCTGCGTCGCCATCACGACGACCGCACTTGGCCTGCTGATCGCCGAACGTCGCCCGACCAATTTGGTCGCACCACTGCTGTGCTGGATGGCCCTGGTGGTCGCGTTGGTCTCATTCAGCGACACCTACCTACCCATGCGGACGCGCCACCCGGCTCTGCCTGACCTCCCGCCGGTAGTAGTCGCGATACTCATGGTGGGCTGGGTGTGGCTCTACGCTGCCGTGTCGCTGCTCATGTTGTTCTTCCCTGACGGCAGGCTGCCTTCACCGCGGTGGATCTACGTCGCCGTCGGGCTTCCGGCGGTCGGCTTGGCCATCCAGGTCGTGATGGCCGTGACACCGGGGCCGTATGACGCGCCCTACGCCCGAGTCGCCCACCCGTTCGGTGATCTGCCCTCGGGCGTGGCGGTGGGCTTCAAGGTGGTCCTGTTCCCTGCGATCGTCGCGCTGGGTATCGCGAGTGTCATCTCGCTCTGGACCCGATACCGGCGTGGTGACGGCGCGCGACGTGCGCAGGTGAAGTGGTTGGCACTTGCTGCGCTGGCATTGCCGGGCACGGCGATCCTGAGCTGGGTCGGTTTCCTGCTGACCGGGACCAATAATCTCGCCGGCGTTGGGTTCGCCGTGCTCTACACCGCGGTCCCGATCGCGACGACGATCGCGATCTTGCGGCACAACCTCTACGACGTCGACCGCGTGCTGAGCGCCACGGTCACCTACAGTGCTGTGACCGTCGTGCTGCTCGGGGTGTTCGGGGCCGCCTCATTTGCCGGCGGGGTGGTGCTCGGGAAGGACTCGGTCGTCGCGGCAGCGGGTGCGACGGCGATCACCGCACTGGCCCTCGCCCCACTGCGAGCCAGGCTGCAACGTGTGGCGGACCGGCGGGTCTACCCGCTTCGCAGCGCGGCCCTCCGAGCAATCAGGGACCTTCATACCTCAATCAGCATGGGCCACGCCGGGCCGGAACATCTTGATGACGTGCTCAAAGTGGCGCTGGAAGATCCGGACCTGCGGGTCGGATTCCGTATGCCCGACGATGCCGGCTTTGTCGACGCGAATGATGAGCCTGTCGAGTTTGGGATCGATGCGGTGCCGGTCATGGTGAGCGGCCACCAGATCGGCGCGATCCACTCACACGGACCAGCTAGCGAGCAATTGCTTCACGAGGTGGCTGCCGCCTCGGGCCTGCTCGTCGAGATGGTCCGACTTCGCCTCGAGGTCTCAGCGGCGCTGCGCGAAGCCGAGTCCAGTCGGTCAAGGCTGCTCACCCTGGGATATCAGGAGCGACGTCGGCTGGAGCGCGACCTACACGACGGAGCGCAGCAGCGATTGGTCACACTCGGCATGTCGCTTCGACTGGCGCAGCGCCATCTCGGGGACCGCACCGTCGACGTCGACGGGCTTCTTGACGAATCGGTGGCGCAGCTCGGCACCGCAGTTGCCGAACTGCGCGAGGTGGCGCATGGTCTGCGCCCAAGCTGCCTCGACGACGGCTTGTACCCAGCTCTGTCGGTGCTCGCCGAATCGGCAGCCTTGCCCATCGACTTGGACATCGCCGCCGACCGCGCAGTCCCGGACGAAATCGCCACCACTGCCTACTACGTCGTCAGCGAGGCGATCGCCAACGCCGTCAAACATGCCGACGCCAACCGAATCGGGCTGCGCATCGAGCACGACCTCGACAACCTGCGCGTTCTGATCCAAGACGATGGTCGCGGGGGTGCGAGCATACGTCCCGGGTCCGGCCTCGCGGGACTCTCAGACCGAGTCGCCGCGGCCGGTGGCACGCTTTTCGTACGTAGTGCGCCCGGACGAGGAACTCTTGTGGAGGCGATGCTGCCGTGCGCATCGTGATCGGCGAGGACTCAGCGCTGTTTCGCGAGGGTTTGGCGAGCTTGCTCACTGACGCCGGCCACGACGTGGTCGCCAAGGCCAACGACGCCCCTGCTCTCTTGACGGCCGTTCGAGCCAACGATCCAGATCTGGCCATCATCGACATACGCATGCCGCCCGATCACACGGACGACGGCGCCCGAGCCGCCCGGCAGCTGCGCGAGGAATTCCCCGAGCTGGGGATTGTGCTGCTGTCCCAGCACCTGGAAGCACACCACTCGGTAGAGCTGGCCGCATCCGGTCGCTTCGGTTACCTGCTGAAGGACCGGGTGTTCGACGTCGACGACTTCCTCGAGGCGCTGCGTCGCGTCGCGGCTGGAGGCTCGGCGCTTGACCCGGACGTGGTTGCTCGGCTGATCGGCCCAGGACGACATGGCGACCCGCTGACGACTCTCACGCCCAGAGAGCGTGAGGTACTCGCCCTCATGGCAGAGGGCCTGACGAACGCGGGGATCGCCCGCAAGCTCTGGCTCACGGACCGCACTGTCGAGACGCACGTCAGCAGCATCTTGGCGAAGCTCGGAATCAGCGACAGCGATGAGGACCATCGCCGAGTCATGGCCGTGCTGACCTACCTTGGGCAGCGGCAGGTACGCAGCACGGGGAACTGAATTTCTGAACACTGCGTCATTCCGCCGCCACTGGCCCCGCATCTCGACGCGGTGAGGTCTCCAATGGAACTCTGGGGCGTATGAGTCTCGTACCCGCCGACTTCGTGCCTCCCGACCCGATCCATACGGACGAGTTTCGGCTTGAGCTCCTCGGGCCGGAGCACAACGAGTCGGACTATGCGGCGTGGACCTCGAGCATCGACTTCATCCGCAGCCTGCCCGGATGGGCGACGGGAGGCTGGCCCACGCCCATGACGCTCGAGAAGAACCTCGGCGACCTCACATCTCATATCGCGCGGTCGAGCTCAGGACAGGACTACGCCTACACGGTGCTTTTGCCGGACCGCGACGAGGTGATCGGGTGCGTCTACTTCAAACCGACGAAGCCACCGCGCGATGGTGCCGTTGCCGTGCTGTCATGGGTCACCGCCGAGCACGCGGACCTGGACAAGCCGCTCTACGAAGCGGTGACTCGATGGGTTGCCGACGAATGGCCGTGGTCGGTCGTGGAGTACGACCCACGTTGACCTGCTGAGAAACCACCTGCTCACTGCGAAATGCGCAGGATCTTGTCCATCGTCTTGCCCTTGGCCAGTTCGTCGACCAGCTTGTCCAGATAGCGAATCTTCTGCATCAACGGATCCTCGACCTCCTCAACGCGTACGCCGCACACCACGCCAGTGATCGACGACGCGTGGGGATTGAGGTGTGCATCGGCGAAGAAGCCCTCGACCGTCGTGCCCGCGTCCAGGTGGCTGCGCAGCCCTGACTCGTCGAAGCCGGTCAACCACTCGATCACCTGATCGAGCTCAGCCTTGGAGCGTCCCTTCCTCTCCACTTTCTTCACGTAGAGCGGATACACCCATGCGAAACTGGCGGTGAAGATCCGGCTCATGCGCCCGAGCGTATCGCCACGACCCGACGCGCACTCCACTCAAGTGGGGTAATTCCACGGCTGTGCCGGGCGCAAATCCCGGGAAGCATGGAGGCATGACAACCACCACTGTGAATACGAGCACGATCTGGCACGGCGAGCCCTCGCTGGACTATGCGAACGACGGCAGCGCCAACAGCGTGATCAGCCATCTCGGGATCGAGTTCACCGAGGTCGGCCCTGACCACCTCACAGCAAGGATGCCGGTCGACGCCCGCACCCTCCAGCCGGCGGGGGTCCTGCACGGCGGCGCATCGGTCCTGCTCGCCGAGACCTTGGCCAGCTGGGGAGCGACTCTGGTCGTCGACCCGGCGCGCGCCTACTGCGTCGGCATGGAGATCAACGCGAACCATCTCCGGCCCGTGATGGCGGGCACGGTGACCGGTGTCGCTCGACCGATCACACTCGGCCGACGGACCCAGGTCTGGGAGATCCGGATCACCGATGAGGCCGACAAGCTGGTCTGCATCTCGCGGTGCACGATGGCAGTCGTCGAGATCTGACGCTGCGAGCTAGGTCGGTTTCGGCGGGTTCTCGGCGATCGAAGCCCAGAACGCCGCGGCCGCGCGCTCCCACGCGATCCCCAGCCCGATGGTCGACTCCGCTGCGCTCTGCGGCGGCCCCGAAAAGAGTCCTTCGTACAGTTTCAGACGCTCCTCGTGGGCCCCACGCTGCGCCACGGCGAGGGCGTTCACCTCGTCCGGACCGACCAAGTCGCCAAAGAACAACTTGAGCAGTCCCACGTCACGGATGTCCGGGAGCCCAGCGGTCGGCTGCGTGAGCCAGTCGTCGAGCGCGGCTCGTCCAACAGCGGTGATCGAGAAGACCCGTCGCCGCCGGCCGCCCTCCTCACGCTCTTCCTGCACCAGGCCGGCCGCCGTCATGCGCGCCGGCTCGCTGTAGAGCTGGGAGTGCGGGAAGGACCAAAAGTAGCCGACGCTCTCGGCGACCGCCTGCTTGAGCTCGTACGGCGTCGACGGGCCGGCGGACGCCAGACAACCGAGCACCAGGTACGAAGTCGGGGTCAAGGAGTAGGTTGACACACTCCAAACCCTACCGTATGTTCGGCACCATCCGAAACAGACCATAGGGATCGGAGCGTGCAATGGCAGTCGTAGTGGCGACACGAATGAAGTTCGCGCGATGGCGCGACATGCCGCGCTTCCTTCGCGGCAGCCTGGCGGCGGGCCGTCAAGCCAGCAGGTCACCCGGTCTGCTCGCCGGTCGTCTTCGCGCCGAGGCGCCCGGCGTCTACTGGACCCTCACGATGTGGGCCTCCCCGCGCGACATGCGGGCCTATCGCGACGGTGGCGTGCACGCGATCCTGGTCCCGAGGCTCGCCGGCTGGGCGTCCGAGGCGGTCTTCGGCGTGTGGCAGACCGACGCCTCCAGGCTCCCCACGTGGGCCGAAGCCAGCCGGCGCATCGCCGACCAGCCCAACTTCGCCCCGCTCGACCGTCCGAGCGAGTCCCACCGCAACGCGCAGTTCACGCTCGCGCGACGGGTCGGCCTCGATCTGCCCATTCGGGCCAGCCGCTCAACCCCGGCCGTCGCTGGTTTGCCGTGAGGTCAGCGTCGACCTTTGGCGAAGTACGCCAGCGGCCCCACGGGCTGGACGAAGAAGGCGAGCACCCACAGAGGCTTTGGGCCGCGGACATCGGCAGCGGGACGATGCGCAAGGTCCCGTAGCGCAGCGGCTGTCAGCACCACCTCAGCCGCGCCTGCGATCACGACCGCTCGACGTTGCCCGAGCGTGAGGTCGGACCACTGTTTCTTTGCCATGACACGACGCTACCGCTCGGTGGCAACAGGCACTTTCAGACTGGTCTTGCGCCGACCGGAGTGGAGCAGGGCGAGTATGGCGGCGGCCCCGATGAAGCAGGCGAGTGCGTACAGCCCGCTGCCAATCGGAAAGCCGTCGCTGGTGATGCCGTGCTTGGCATCGAAGTACGCCGGCAGGGCCGACAGCCACAGCCCGGCGAACACGATGACCCATGCGGCGGGGTAGATGCGCGCGAATGGAGTCATCGGCTCAGCTTCGCGCCCACGTTGCGTGAACAGAACCCACGCACCGGCAAGCCAGATGAGGCCGAGTTCGATGCCCATGACCCATGCCTCCGCCGTGACGTTGGGGGTGTCGCCGCCGAAAATGCTCGCCGGAATCCCGAACAGCCCCATCGCCGGTGGAGCCAATGCGCCGGCCAACAGGATTCGCCAGGTCAGTGACCAACCGCGACGCGGCCCACCGTCGGAGGCCTTGGATCCGACGAGCTTGACGATGAGGAATGTGAGTACGCCGAACGAGACCGACGCAAACAGCACCATGCTGCTCATCGGCACGGACCTTAGTGCCGGATGGTTGACGTCCTGGTTGGCGTCGTTCCACGCCCACCACTTCAGCTGCGGGCCCAGCTGGTCGAAGATCTCGTAGAACACCTGGCTCGCGAACGCGACCGCGACCGCACCGGCGAGAGCGCCGCGCTTGAATATGCCGAGCACCCGCACGAGCTCGTACGTGAGCTGAGCCAGCGCTGGGTAGATCGCAATGATGTAGAGCGGTAGCCGATCCCACATGAACTGAACCGTGAAGATGTTGTGGGCGAAGATGAAGCCGAACTGCTTGTCGAGGCCGAACCACTCTGGGAAATACAGCGGCGGCTCGGTCACGAACAGGTAGACCAGTGGCGCTAACCAGAACGCCAGGTTGATGGGATCGCCCTCGCGGAACCGGCGTACGGCATGCACCAACGCGAAGATCGCGCCCGCGATGATCAGCAACTCCAGAACTGGCTGGGTCCAGCTGGCCAGGCCGAACGGATTGTGGAACGACACGACCGGGCTGACGTCGTGGCAGTCAAAGCCCAGCTGGCGGGTGACCTGGTCGGCGGCGTGCTCGCAGGTGGCGGATGAGTTCAGTGCGCTGGTGGAGATCATCGTGTCGCCTCAAGCTAAGGCTCAGCAGTCCCG
>JAOPXO010000145.1 GCA_025965115.1 Aeromicrobium sp. | reverse complement strand
CGCGCCGGCCGTGCCGATGATCGCGAGCTCAGCTCCGACCTCCACGGTCTCGTCCTCGGCCACCTTGATCTCGAGCAGTGTGCCGGCAACCGGGGACGGGATCTCGGTGTCGACCTTGTCGGTGGAGATCTCGAGCAGGGGCTCGTCGACGGCAACGGCGTCGCCGACCTGCTTGAGCCACTGGGTGACGGTGCCTTCGGTGACGCTTTCACCCAGAGCGGGCAGGGTCACCGCGGTGCCGCCTCCGGAGGACGCCGGTGCAGCTTCTGCTTGGGGAGCGGGCGCGGTCTCTGCGGCATCATGCTGCGCTTCGGCACTCTCCGCGGGCGCAGCCGAACGCTCCTCGGCGACGACGGCGGGCTCGGGTGCTGCAGCCGATGCCGGGGTGGGCTCCTCGACGACGGCCGACTCGGGTTCGGCAGCAGGCGGAGCCTCGGCCGCAGGTGCTTCAGCAGCCGGAGCGGCATCGTCAGCGGGGCTCTCGCCGGCCTCGCCGATGATCGCGAGCACGGCGCCGACCTCGACGGTCTCGTCCTCGGCCGCCTTGATCTCAAGGAGAACGCCGGCAACCGGGGACGGGATCTCGGTGTCGACCTTGTCGGTGGAGATCTCGAGCAGGGGTTCATCGACAGCGACGGTGTCGCCGACCTGCTTGAGCCACTGGGTGACCGTGCCCTCGGTGACGCTTTCGCCGAGAGCGGGAAGGGTGACTGACGTAGCCATGGTGTCCTTAGATTCTCGAGTCAGGCGTGCGAGTGATGATGTTTGCCGGCGAGTGCCAGTGCGGCTTCGCCGATCGCTTCGTTCTGGGTGGGGTGTGCGTGGATGAACTGCGCGACGTCCTCGGGATAGGCCTCCCAGTTGACCATCAGCGAGGCTTCACCGACCTGCTCGCCGTAGCGGGCACCGATCATGTGGACGCCGACGATGGGGCCGTCCTTCTCGCGTACGAGCTTGACGCTGCCTGCCGTGCCGAGGATCTGCGACTTGCCGTTGCCACCCAGGTTGTAGTCCTGGATCTCGACCTTGTCGTCGCCATACTTCTCGCGGGCCTGCGGCTCGGTGAGTCCGACGGAGGCGATCTCGGGATCGCAGTAGGTCACGCGCGGGATGCCGGAGTCGATGACCGGCTGCGGCTTGAGGCCGGCGATCTCCTCGGCCACGAAGATGCCGTGCGCGAAGCCGCGGTGCGCGAGCTGCAGTCCGGGGACCAGGTCGCCGACCGCGAACACGCCGTCGATGTTGGTGGCGAGACGCTCATTGGTGGGCACCCAGCCACGGTCGACCGTGATGCCGGCCTCTTCGTAGCCCATGCCGGCGGAGTTGGGTCCGCGTCCGACGGCGACGAGCACCAGATCGGTCTCGATCGTGGTGCCGTCCTCGAGGGTCACGGTCACCCCGGCGTCGGTCTGCTCGACGCCGGTGAACTTCACGCCGGTCTTGAAGTTGATCTTGCGCTTGCGGAATGCGCGCTCGAGCTGCTTGGACAGCGACGGGTCCTCGAGCGGGATCAGCGTCGGCAGGCCCTCGATGATCGTGACGTCGGCGCCGAAGGACTTCCATACGGACGCGAATTCGACGCCGATGACGCTGCCGCCGATGATGACGACCTTCTCGGGCACCTCGGTCATCGTCAGAGCCTCATAGCTCGTGATGACCCGCCCGCCGATGTCGAGGCCCAGCGTGCGCGACACCGAACCGGTGGCGAGCACGACATTGGTGCCGACGTAGCGCTGACCATCGACCTCGACGGTGTGCGGGTCGACGAGCTTGCCCTCACCCTCGACGACCGTGATGCCGCCGGCCTTGATCAAGCCCTGCAGGCCCTTGTAGAGGCGGTCGATCACGCCGTCCTTGTAGGTGTTGACGGCCGTCATGTCGATGCCCTCGAACGTCGACTTCACGCCGTAATGGGCGCCATCGCGGGCTCCGTCGGCGATCTCGGCCGCGTGCAGCATTGCCTTGGTCGGGATGCAGCCGGTATGCAAGCAGGTGCCGCCGAGCTTGCCCTTCTCGATCAGCGCGACGGACTTGCCGAGCTGCACGGCGCGCAGGGCACAGGCATAGCCACCACTACCGCCGCCGAGAATCACGATGTCGAAGTTGTTGCCGGCGCCGTCCGCCACGGTTTCCTCCCAAGGAAGTCTCTCCACTCATCTTGTCACTCGGGGCCCGAAGGCTGCCACCGGGGTGACGGGGTGACGAACCCCGATCGGGCACACTATGTGTATGGGAATCTTCCGCGGCCGCAAGGCCAGGACGGACGCCGGCGCAGTGATCTCGGACCGAGATGCGAGCCGTGGCGATCTTGACGCGCTCAAGCAGTTTGCCGAGTCGCGGCGGGGGGTCGAGGCCTATATCGAGCCCAAGACATCGGTGACCCAGACAACGCTGCTCCTTGTTGCGTCCGACGGCGAGTCGATTCGTCGCCGGGTTGCGTCAGCCCAGGCGGCCCATGACTTTGCGCGCAAGAAACTGCAGATCCCGGTCTATGACTCCAATCTGGTTGGCATCCCCTCGCGCAAGCGTGAGTACGACCTCCGCCAGGTCAAGGGCACCCAAAGCACCGGCACGAGCAGGCCGAGTTCATCGAGCAAGCCCGCCACATCGACCCCTCCGGCTCAGACATCGACCCCCAAGGAGCTTGCCGCGATCATGACACTTGAGTCGATCGCCGGGGTCGATCCGCTGCCGACCAATCCGTCGTTCGACGACCTGATGCGGGTCTATCGCAAGGCGCGGTCGAAGGCACATCCGGACAGGATGGGTGGCGAGCGGACCAAGTGGGACACCGTCGAGGACGCCGCACGCGCTCTCGGCCTACCCGACTGACCGGCAGATCAGTCAGTCGGCGTGGCCCGGCGGCCAGACGACTGCGAAGCGTTGAAACACGCCTTCGAGCGCGTCGACTCCGTCGGGCGGAATCAGGATGCCTTGGGCGGCACATCGACGCTCGCCGAATGCACGGTGATCAACCAACCAGGTCTGGCGACCCGACGACCGGCAATGGTTCGTTGTCGATCGCGAAGTCCTCGACGAATCCCGCCGTCGCCCGCTTCGGTCCGTCGAGCACGAAGCCCAGCAGGTCATCGGCCATCGCGGCGGAGTCGCCGAACGCTTCGACGGGCGGAGTCTCGTCTGCGTGCTCGGGGTGTGCGGCGACGTAGTCACGCCAGAGCGTCATCCCTTGCCGGCCAGCTCCGTCGCGAGCTTGACGAGCGTACGTACGCCACTGCCGGTACCGCCGACGGGCGTGTAGTCGTAGGCCGAGCCGTCGTTGAACGACGGACCCGCGATGTCGAGGTGCGCCCACGGCACGTCCTGTACGAATTCGCGGAGGAATGCCGCGGCAAACAGCGTGCCGCCATAGGGCTTCGGATTGTGCTGGCGAAGGTCGGCGACGCTCGAGGAGTTGACGACGGCCTTCATCTCCTCGGCGATCGGCAGGGGCCACATCGACTCGCCGGCAGCCTTGGACGCGGCGAACACGGTGTCGGTGAAGGCGTCATCATTGCCGAGGATTCCGCTTGTACGCTCACCGAGCGCAACGACGCAGGCACCAGTCAGGGTGGCAACGTCGACGATGCGATCGGGCTTGGCCTCCGTCGCCAGCACCAGGCCGTCGGCGAGCACGAGCCGACCTTCGGCATCGGTGTTGAGCTCTTCGACCGTCGTGCCGTTGCGCATCGTCAGCACGTCTCCGGGACGCATCGCCGAGCCGCTCGGCATGTTCTCGGCGATGCACGCGTATGCCGTGACCCGGACCGGCAGACCGAGACGGGCGATCGCAACGGTCGCGGCGACGACCGCTGCCGCGCCACCCATGTCGATCTTCATGGTCGACATGCCCGGACCGGACTTGATCGAGAGTCCTCCCGAGTCGAAGGTGATGCCCTTGCCGACGAGGGCAAGGTGCGCAACAGCGCCGGCCGGCTCGTACGACAGGGTGACCAGGCGGGGCGGACTCGATGAGCCCTGACCGACGCCGAGAATGCCGCCGCAGCGCTCCTTGGCGAGCCGCTTCTCGTCCCAGACCGTGACCTTGACGTCGGTGCCGGCGTGGCTCGTGATCTTGTCGGCGAATGCGGCCGGTCGCAGGTCGCCGGGAGGCGTGTTGACCCAGTCACGGGCGACGTTGACGGCGGCAGCAACGGTCGCCGCACGATCGACGGCCTTCGCGGCGGTGGTCTGCCGAGCAAATGGGCTCAGGATCGTCGCGGTCTTGAGCTCGGTGGGCTTCTTCCCCTTGCCCTTCTTCTTGGACTTGTACGCATCGAACCGATAGGAGCCGAGCGCGATGCCTTCGGCGATGGCTTCGATCTCGTCGACACTCGCCGGGTGCAGGGCGACGGCAATCGCCGCGGACGTCTTGGCCGCTCGCACTCCGCGTGCGGCGGCCCGACGGAGGTCTTCGGCCGTCGGCTCCTCGGGGAGGGCGACCGCGACAATCAGTCCGGCCTTGGCGGCGCCGTCGGACAGGAACGTGACAACCTGCCCCTTCTCACCGGTGAACCCGATGAGGTCGAGGCTGGCAGCGAACTCCGCCTTGTCCTCGTCGTGCCGGATTCCGATGATCAACGCATCGGCGCGGGCAGTGGTCGGCTTGGCGGTGCTGAGGCTCACGGTGGGCATGTCGCCACTGTACGAGGTCGCGACGCCGCCGCCAGCGGGCCGTGACACTGCTCTAAGTTGGCGGTCATGGATCTGCTGCATTCACCCCTCCACGATCGTCATGTCGCTCTTGGCGCCAAGCTCGCAGAGTTCGGGGGTTGGGACATGCCACTGGAATACGCCGGAGGCGGTGTCCTTGCCGAGCACAAGGCCGTCCGTGAGGCCGTCGGCCTGTTCGACGTCAGCCACCTCGGCAAGGCCCTCGTGCGAGGCACCGGGGCCGCGGCCTTCGTCAACGAATGCTTCACCAATGACCTCGAGCGCATCGCGCCGGGCAAGGCGCAATACACGCTGTGCTGCGACGAGGACGGCGGTACGGTCGATGACCTGATTGCCTATCTCCGCAGTGATTTCGAGGTGTTCCTGATCCCCAACGCCGCCAACACGGCGGCCGTCGTCGAGCGCCTTCAGGCGGCGGCGCCGGAGGGGGTCGAGGTCACCGATCTGCACCGCGACTACGCGATCCTGGCGATCCAGGGACCGCTCAGCGACGAGGTGCTCGAGTCACTCGAACTGCCGGTCGAGCACGAGTACATGTCCTTCGCCGACGGCACGATCGCCGGTCACGATGTGACGGTCTGCCGCACTGGCTACACCGGGGAGCGCGGCTACGAGCTCGTCGTGCCGTCGGCGTCGGCACTCGAGGTCTGGGACGCCGTGATCGCGGCGGGGGAGCCATTCGGCATCCGGGCGTGCGGCCTCGGAGCGCGCGACACCCTCCGTACGGAGATGGGCTATCCGCTCCACGGTCATGAGCTCTCGGCCGAGATCAGCCCGGTCATGGCGCGAGCCGGCTGGGCGATCGGCTGGAAGAAGCCGACGTTCTGGGGCAAGGAGGCGCTGGTCCGTCAGCGCGAGGAGAAGACCGTACGAACGCTCCGCGGCCTGCTCTCGCAGGGCCGGGGCATCCCGAGGCCCGGCATGTCTGTCGAGGACGAGGCGGGCGTCGAGCTCGGCGAAATCACCTCCGGCACGTTCTCGCCGACCCTTCGTCAGGGCATCGCGCTGGCGCTGCTCGAGCCGTCCGTCGAGGATGGAGCCACAGTGGTGGTGGACGTGCGAGGTCGCTCCGAGCTGTTCACCGTGACCAAGCCGCCGTTCGTACAACCGTCGACGAAGGAGAGCTGACATGGCGTGGACCTGGACGTTGGAGACTGCGGCGGGAGAGGTCACCGGCCGCTCCGAGGAGTTCGAGAGCCGCGGCGACGCCGAGTCCTGGATCGGTGAGGAATTCGGCGATCTGGTCAATGACGGCGTCGACCAGGTGCGACTGTTCGACGGTGACGACGAGATCTACGGTCCGATGTCACTGCACGCCGAGAGCAGCTGACCGCGACGGACGAGCCGAGCGCTGTTCAGTAGCGGTCGCGCAGGGGAGCGCCGCGCTGGATCTGTGGCTTGGGCAGTCGCATCCGCCGGAGCTGCATCGTGCGGAGCACGGCATAGCTCGCGGTGCCACCGGTCTCGTCTGGGCTGAAGCGTGCCTTGAGCTCTCGTCGCAACCCGCGGACCAGAAGGAACTCGTCGACGACGACGAGCACGATGATCAGCGGGTAGGTGAAAACCGTGGCCGTGCCGACCCAGGCATCTCCGGTGCCGCTCGCCACGAATCCCATCAGCAGCACGATTAGCAGGAAGATCAGGAGGTACTCGGCGACATTGCGGCGGCGATCGACATAGTCGCGAGCGAACCGACGGACCGGCCCGCGCTCCCTGGCGGGAAGGAACTTCTCGTCGCCGGTCTTGAGCGCCTCACGCTGTCGGTTGCGGATCGTCTCGCGGGCCTCGCGCTCGCGCTTGGCCTGGTCCTTGCGCGAAGACGGCGTCTTGAGGCGTTGCTTGCGCGCTGCCTCTGCCTCTTTGCGGCTCGGTGTCGCGCGCCCTTTGCCGGCCTCTGTCTCGTCTACCACGCGCGCAACCCTACGCCGTAGGGTTGCTGACATGGGCATCGGTAAGCGCATCGTGCAGATCTTTCGTTCGCGGCGATTTGGCGGCGATGACGTCGAGAAACTCAAGGACAAGCTCGACGAGACGTACCGCGACCAGACGGCTCTTCTCCAGCGCGTACGCCGTTCAGTTGCCGATGTGGCGACCAGCCGCAAGCGGATCGAGCTGCAGCTTGCCGCGATCAATCAGCAGGGCGCCCAGCTCGACGATCAGGCCCGCCAGCTGGTCGCACAGGGCAATGACGCCGAGGCTCGTACCGTCCTGACCCGCAAGGTGACGTTGGAGAAGACGGCAGCGGACCTGCAGACCCGGCACGCCGACCTCAAGGCCGAGGAGATCAAGCTTTCGGACTCCGCGACCAAGATGGAGCAGGAGGTCGAGGACTTCCGAGCCCGCAAGGACACCCTTGCTGCCCGCCACGCGGCGGCCGCGGCCCAGTCCGAGATGGACAGCGCAACCCGAGGCATCAACTCATCGGTCAGCGATGTCGGCCAAGCGATGGATTCGGCCGAACGCCAGACCCGTGAGCTCGAGGCCAAGGCCGACGCGGTCGATGAGCTCGTCGCCGAGGGCATCATCAGCCGACCCGGCGAGAGCTCGTCCGATGCGGTGACCCGCAACTTCGACGCAGCACTCGACGGTCCCGAGGTCGAGCGTCAGCTCAAGGCGATCAGTGGCGGCCAGTCGAAGGAGGCCGGCGATGGCTCGGACCCGCTTCCGAAGTGACAAGGGCCTGACCCTCCGGATGGGAGGTGTCGGCATTGGGCTCGGTGCTCTCTACGTCGCATTCGGTGCGCTGCTCATCACGCAGACTGGCTTCGCCTTTGGTCTGATCATCGTGGTGGGCATGGCCTGGGGTCAGTGGTACTTCTCCGACTCGTTGGCGCTCAAGTCGATGGGCGCCAAGGTCGTGACACCCGAGCAGGCGCCCGAGCTGCACGCCATGATCGACCGACTCTGCGTCCTCGCCGACATGCCCAAGCCGCGGGTCGCGGTCGCCGTGACCGACATGCCCAATGCCTTCGCCACCGGACGCACCCCGAAGCACTCGGCGGTATGCGTGACGACCGGCATCATGCAGCGCCTCGACGCCGACGAGCTCGAGGGCGTGCTGGCCCACGAGCTGTCGCACGTCGCCAACCGCGATGTCTCCGTCATGACCGTGGCCTCATCGCTCGGACTGCTGGCCGGATTCATCACCCGATGGGGGCTCTATCTCGGCGGAGGTCGCGGCCGGGGCAAGGACGGAGTCCCGTTCTTCGTGGTCTTCCTCGCGAGCATGGCGGTCTACTTCATCAGCTTCCTGCTGACCCGGGCGTTGTCGCGCTATCGCGAGCTCAGCGCCGATCGCAGTGGCGCCTACCTCACGGGTCGGCCCTCGAAGCTGTCATCCGCGCTGGTCAAGATCTCCGGCGAGATGGCTCGCATACCCAACAAGGATCTCCGCGAGGGCCAGGCCATCAGCGCGTTCTTCTTCGCACCGGCGATCAATCGCGAGGCGGTCGGCGCGCTGATGTCGACCCACCCGCCACTCCAGCAGCGGCTCGACCAGCTCGCAGCGGTCAGCGCCGAGCTCTCCGAGAAGGGCTGAGCGATGGGGATGTTCGACTCGATCCTTGGCCGGAGCAAGCCGCCAGAGGCCAATCTCGACGCGTTGTTCGCCGTCCCTCAGGCCGCCCTGTCACTCCAGGCCGACGGCTTCACGACGACCGGCAGCGGTGCGGTCTGCTACCGGCCGACCGAGGGTGGCGCGTTCAGCGCGACCGAGGATGAGATCGAGAAGCTCGTGGCCACCGGGGGTGGCCCCAAGATCGAGCGCTCGGTGGATCGGTTCGGCTTCCGCTGGTTGACCGTGACCCGCTCCGACACCGATGTCTCTGGTCTGGTGACCGACCTGCATGCGATCAACTCATCCCTGGCCGACGCCGGATTCGGATCGGCCCTGCTGTGCTCGACGGTCATCTTCCACACGGCTGAGAAGAAGCCGTTCGCGCTCGTCTACCTCTACAAGCGCGGCACGTTCTATCCGTTCGCGCCGATCGCCGACGACCGTCGCGACAATGCTCTCGAGCTCCAGGTACGCGGCGTGGTCGGCGGCGACGTGACGATCGAGTCCGACCTCTCCAAGTGGCTCGCGATCTGGGGAGCGCCCGGGTTGGGCTGATGCCCGGTCGCGATACGTTGGACTCGTGACGTTTGACGCCCTTTCCCCTGACCAGATCCGGTCGCTGCTCGATGAGCAGCTGGCGGCATATGCCGTCCTGCAACAGGCCCAGATCAAGCTCGACCTGACACGCGGCAAGCCGTCTCCGGAGCAGCTCGATCTCTCCAATGCACTGCTGAGCCTGCCCGGTGACGACTTCAAGGACGCCGCAGGCACCGACACCCGCAACTACGGCGGACTGCTCGGCCTGCCCGGCCTCCGTGCGATCTTCGCCGAGATCATGCACGTCCCGGTCGAGCAGGTTGTCGCCGGCGACAACGCGAGCCTCGCCATGATGCACGACAATCTCGTGTTCGCCCTGCTGCACGGCACAGTCGACTCGGCGCGCCCGTGGAGCGAGGAAGACGTCATCAAGTTCATCTGCCCGGTGCCCGGATACGACCGCCACTTCGCGATCTGCGAGACGTACGGCATCGAGATGCTGCCGGTCGAGCTCCACGACGACGGCCCCGACATGGCCGCCGTGCGCGCGTATGCCGCCGATCCTGCCGTGCGTGGCATGTGGCTCGTGCCCACGTACGCGAACCCCACAGGCTCCGTCGTCAGCGAGGCGATCGCCGCCGAGCTCGCCGCGATGGAGACGGCAGCGCCCGACTTCCGCATCATGTGGGACAACGCCTACGTCGTGCACCACCTGACCGAGCAGCAGACCAAGACGGCGGACATTCTCGGGCTCTGCGCGGCATCGGGTCACCCCAACCGGCCGGTGATCTTCGCCTCGACCTCCAAGATCACCTTCGCTGGCTCCGGCATCCCGTTCATGGGCGGCTCGGCGGCCAATGTCGAGTGGTATCTCAAGCACCTCGCCAAGCGCACGATCGGCCCCGACAAGATCAATCAGTTGCGCCACGAGCGGTTCCTCGGGGATGTCGATGGCGTCCATGCGCTGATGGACCAGCATCGCGCGATCCTGGCCCCGAAATTCGAGAAGGTCGTCGAAATCCTGGAGGCGCGCCTCGGCGGTCACGGAGTTGCGACCTGGACCACCCCGAAGGGCGGCTACTTCGTCAGCCTCGACACCGTCGACGGACTTGCCTCACGCGTGGTGAAGCTCGCCGGTGAGGCAGGCATCGCGATGACTCCGGCCGGTGCCGCGTTCCCGTACGGCAAGGACCCGCGCGACCGCAACATCCGGATCGCTCCGTCCTATCCGTCGCCGGCTGAACTCGAAGCCGCGATCGATGGCCTGGCCACGTGCATCCTGATCGCGGCGGCCGAGCAGTCCCTCGCCCAGTAGGCGAGGGGTCCGGGCGATTGCGGTGATCCGATGAGGGTTCTCGTCGCGCCGGACGCCTTCGGCGGCACGCTCACCGCGCCGGATGCGGCGCGGGCGATCATCGAGGGCTGGCACCGGCACGCACCCGATGACGTACTCACCCAGGCCGCGATGGCTGATGGCGGGCCCGGATTCGTCGACGTGCTCCACGAAGCGCTGGGTGGTGAGCTGTTGGTTGTCTCCGCGCGCGGCCCGCTCGGGGCGGACGTGCCGGTCACCCTCCTGATCGTGGGCAGCGATGCGTACGTCGAGAGTGCGCAGGCCTGCGGGCTGCATCTCGTCGACCCGCGAGATGCGATGCGATCGTCGACATTCGGCGTGGGTCAGGCGATCGATGCCGCCGTGGATGCCGGTGCGCGGCGGATCGTCGTCGGCGTCGGCGGCAGCGCGACGAATGACGGGGGAGCGGGAATGCTGGCCGCCCTGGGTGCGATCGCCGACAAACCGCTTGACGCCGGACCCTCGGCATTGGCCGGCGTCACCGACGTCGACCTTGCGCCGGCTCGGTCTCGGCTGTCCGATGTCGAGCTCGTGATCGCCGCTGACGTCGACGTGCCACTGCTCGGGATGTTCGGCGCGACCAAGACGTTCGGCCCCCAGAAGGGCCTCACCGATGCGCAAATCATCCAGGTTGACGGCGTGCTGGACCAGTTCGTGATCGCGACCTGCGGTTCAACCCCGGCCGAACGCCGAATCGCCGATGCCAAGGGGGCCGGCACTGCAGGCGGTCTCGGCTTCGGCCTGATGCTGCTCGGCGGCACGGTGGTGTCCGGCATCGAGCTGGTGGCCGAGGCCGTCGATCTTCGTACCCAGGCCGCTGCGCACGACCTGGTCGTCACCGGCGAGGGCACCTATGACTTCTCGTCGCGCTCCGGCAAGGCGGTCTACGGCGTGGCGACAGTTGCCGCGGCCGCGGCTCGACCGTGCATCGTCCTCGCCGGCCAGGTCAGCGTCGGCTCCCGTGAGATGCGAGCCATGGGGGTCGAGAGTGCCTACTCGATGGCTGATCTCGTCGGCATCGAGGCTGCGATGGGTGATGCCTACGAGAGCCTGGCGGCCCTTGCCGAGCGTGTCGCACGCACGTGGTCGCCACGCGAGGTGGATTGACCGCGTAGGATGGAATGGAATCGCCGCGGAGCCTGTTGTTGAAATGACACGAGCGTCCACCGTGACGAGTCCACGAACCAGATCATTGGGAGAGCACATGACAGTCGAGACTGAGCAGTCCACCGTCGAGACCGAGCAGACCGCAGGCGTGACGCTGAGCGCGGGTGCCGCTGAAAAGGTCGGCAGCCTGCTAGCGCAGGAAGGTCGCGACGACCTGGCGCTGCGCATTGCCGTGCAGCCCGGTGGTTGCTCCGGCCTCCGCTACCAGTTGTTCTTCGATGAGCGCTCACTCGACGGCGACCAGATCTTCGACTTCAACGGCGTCAACGTGGTCGTCGACCGGATGAGCCTTCCCTACCTCGGCGGCGCGACGATCGACTTCGTCGACACGATCGAGAAGCAGGGCTTCACGATCGACAACCCGATGGCGACCGGCTCCTGCGCCTGCGGTGACTCGTTCCACTGAGTCACTGAGTTTCTTCCCACACGACGGCCTCCTGCATCGCAGGAGGCCGTTGTCTATTGTGTGGGGGTGCACCTCGCCATTACTGGATCGATCGCCACCGATCACCTCATGACGTTTCCGGGCAAGTTCGCCGATTCGCTCGTGCCCGACCAGCTCGACAAGATCTCGTTGTCCTTCCTCGTCGAGGACCTCGACGTACGCCGCGGGGGGTGTGCCGCCAACATCTCCTTCGCCCTCGCGAAGCTCGGTCACCGCACACTTCTTGTCGGCGCCGTGGGCCGCGACTTCGAGGCTGAGTACCGCGGCTGGCTCGACGCTGCTGGCGTCGACACGTCAGGAGTGCTGGTCTCCGAGACCCGCCACACCGCGCGCTTCGTCTGCACGACGGACACCGATCTCGCGCAGTTCGCGACGTTCTACGCCGGAGCGATGTCGGAGTCCCGCGACATCGACCTCTTGGCACTCGGCAATGACTTCGACCTCGTGCTCGTCGGCCCGGACGATCCCGAGGGGATGCTGCGCCACACCCGGGCGTGCCGCGAGCACGGCATACCGTTTGCTGCCGATGTCTCACAGCAGCTGGCCTGGGCCGACGGTGATGTCATTCGCGACCTGATCGACGGGGCGGCGTACCTTTTCAGCAATGACTACGAGGCCGCGCTGATCGAGCAGAAGACCGGGTGGTCGACCGCTGACGTCCGCTCGCATGTCGGTACCCAGATCATCACTCGCGGCAAGAATGGCGTCTCGGTCTTCCCGGCCGGCGCCGAGGCGATCGAGATCGGCGCGATCGAGGGTGTTGTCGCAGTCGATCCGACCGGGGTCGGTGACAGCTTCCGGGCCGGCTTCCTGGCCGGAATTGCGGCGGGTCTCGACTTCGAACGCTCGGCTCAGATCGGCTGCACGATTGCGGCAAGCGTGGTCGAGACCAAGGGCACGCAGGAGTACGCACTCGAACGCGAACCCTTCCTCAAACGGTTCGGCGTGGCCTATGGCGACGCGGCTCGCGACGAGGTCGACGCAGCCCTCACGCTCGCGTGAACACCCCGCTCGACACGCGGTCGCCACACAGGCTGACCTCACCGTTCCGGCACGCTCCCGCTGGGTTAAGGTGCTGTCGTGTCATCACGTGACAGTCATGGTTCAGAAAGGCGCCCCGTGGGTCGGATGAAGTTGGCGGTTCTCGCCTTCGCCACAGTCGCGTTGAGCGGCTGTTCCCCTGTCGACAAAGGCTCCGACCTCAAGCGCCTTGCGCTGCCAGTCGCCGGTAGTGACCGCTCGCAGTCGATGTGGAACCTCTGGCTGGGCGCCTGGATCGCGGTCCTTGCGATCTTCCTGCTGGTGTTCGGGCTCATGGTCTACGCGATGATTCGCTACCGTCGCCGCAGCGATGACGAGGTCCCGCCGCAGATCCGCTACAACCTGCCGATCGAGGCGCTCTACACGTTCGCGCCGGTCATCATCGTCGCCGTGTTCTTCTTCCACACCGTGACGTCGCAGCAGGACATGCTCCGCCACGTCAAGCACCCTGACCACGTCGTCGATGTCATCGGCAGCAAGTGGCAGTGGGCATTCGACTACAAGGCCGAGCAGGCCACCGCCGGCGACAATGTGTTCGATGTCGGTACGCCGAGCAGCCCGACCGAGCTGTGGCTCCCGGTCGACGAATCGGTGCGGTTCAACCTGAAGTCCCCGGATGTCATCCACTCGTTCTGGGTGCCGGAGTTCTACTTCAAGATGGATGTCATCCCGGGCAAGGTCAACACCTTCGACATGACGCCGACGCGTGAGGGTGTGTTCACTGGCCGTTGCGCCGAGCTGTGTGGGCTCTACCACTCGCGGATGATCTTCAAGGTCCACGTCGTGTCGCGCGCCGATTACGACGCTCACCTCACCAAGCTCAAGAATGCTGGCCAGATCGGTGCGCCCAAGGGCGCCGCGGAAGCCGACACGATCGCCGGCCTCGACGGCAAAGAAAAGCCCGGGAACGTTGAACGCGTTCAGGGAGACGGGTCAGGTTCCTGATGGTCGACGCAACCGCAAACTTCGATGACGCGTCCGATCGCGCTGTGACACGCGAGCGCACGCTCGGACAGAAGATCGTCGTCGTCATCACCACGACCGATCACAAGGTGATCGGCAACATGTACCTCGTCACCTCATTCGCGTTCTTCATCTTCGGCGGCATCCTCGCCCTGATGATCCGTGCGGAGCTGGCGCAGCCGGGCACCCAGTTCTTCGATGACGAGATCTATAACCAGCTCTTCACGATGCACGGCACGATCATGCTGCTGTTGTTCGCGACGCCGCTGTTCTTCGGCTTCGGCAACGCGATCATGCCCCTGCAGATCGGCGCGCCCGATGTCGCGTTCCCGCGCCTCAACATGTTCAGCTACTGGCTCTA
>JAOPXO010000131.1 GCA_025965115.1 Aeromicrobium sp. | reverse complement strand
TCGGTCGCCGACGAGATCCACTTCGTCGGCATGAAGTTGACCGCGATGATCACGCACGCGATCGACGGCACGGACGAGACCCGCGAGCCCACCGAGGAAGACACCGCAATCGTCCGAGTGATCAGTGACGTCTGGTTCACAGCGCTCATGGGCTGGGTCACCGGCCGCACGACGGCGGCGGACGTCACGAAGTCCGTGGACGTCGCCGTACGCCTGCTGTTGCGCGACTGACGTCACGCCGGGTCTGCATAGATCGTCAGGTCCCGAAGTGTGCGGGATCGCGGTCCGAACCAGGCAATGACCGCGGCCGGCGCACCGTCGACCGTGCATGAGGCGGTGACGCTGCGCCCCGATGCGATGAGCTTGGAAACCTGAGTGATGCCCTTCGCGGCCAGATCGCTGCGCACGACCCGCTTGTGACGCCATCCGACGTGCCGAGCCGCACCGACGAACTGCAACGACGACCGGGCGCCGAGGGTGCGGAACATGTGCACGAACTGCGAGAATGCGGCCCGGACGTGCCCCAACGTCGGTCGCATGAGCTGCAGATAGACGGGGGCCGGTTCCCAGTGGGCCGCCATCCGCCGGACGCTCAGAATTCCGTCCTCGTACTCGGTCTGGTAGATCAGGTGAGCCGGGGTCCGTACGACCACACCGGGCCGCAGAGTGGTCACGATCGTCACATCGCGGACGACGTCGAATCCATCCACCCAGTCCTGGGCGACCCGGAACTCGATCTCATTCGGCGCGATGAAGGTGTCCCAGAACCTTTCGATGGCACCGGCGTCCTCCGATCCGACCGGACGCGAACCCACTGGGTCCTCGATGACATAGGTGTCACCGAAGATCCCGATCCAGCCGGTCTTGTCGTGAGCGGCCACGTACGCCGGGGAGGAACGCACGAGTGCAAGCACCTTGGCTCGATCGGGCGTCACGAGGCGCCCGCCCGGAACGGCACCAGAGTCGGACGACGTACGTACGGCCCAGGCGCCCACTCGACACCGTCGAGGTCGACCTCGAAGCGCGGGAACCGGCTGAGCAGCTCCTCAAGGGCAACCCGGGCCTGCATGCGGGCGGCCGCAGCTCCCAGGCAGTGGTGGTTGCCGTGGCTGAACGTCATGATGTGCGTCGGCTTGCGGGTGACGTCGAGCTCCTCGGCATCCGGGCCGTACTTGAGCGCGTCACGGTTGGCAGACCCATAGAGCAGCAACACCTTGCGCCCCTCCGGAATCGTGGTGTTGTCGATCTCGACGTCCCTGGTCGTGGTGCGGGCGAGCCCCTGCACGGGGGACGTGAGTCGCAGCAGCTCCTCGACCGCGTCCGGGATCAGGCCGGGGTCGGCCACCAGCAGCTCGCGCTGGTCCGGCCGGCTGGTCAGCAGCTGGACCGAGCCGCCGAGCATCCCGGTCGTCGTGTCATTCCCGCCGGTGACCATCGTGAATGCGAAGCCGAGGATCGACAGCAGTCCGTCCACGTCATCGGCTGCGCCGGCCGCCACCAGGTGCGAGATCGTGTCGTCCTGGGGATCATGGCGGCGGCGTTCGGCGAGCTCGGTGAAGTACGTCATCAGCTCGCCCACCGCCTCAGAAGCTTCGAGTGGATGACCGGCAGAGCTGGCGGCCACGATCGCATGCGTCCAGGCATCGAACCGGTCGCGGTCCTCCGGGGGTACGCCGAGGTAGTGGGCGACCACCATCGTCGGCAGCGGCTTGAAAAGCTCAGCCACGATGTCGCCCTCGCCGGCTTCGGCCAGATGATCCAGCCGGTCGACGACGAAGGCCCGGACGGCAGGTTCGACGCTCTCGACCTGACGGGGGGTAAACCCTCGTGAGACCGTCCGGCGGAAGTCGGTGTGGCCGGGAGGATCCTGCATCACGAACGGCGGGTTGTCGCGCAGCCCGATCTTGTCCAGCTCGTCGTACTCGACAGTCAAGCCGCTGGCCGACGAGAAGGTCTCGGTGTCACGCGCTGCCTCGTACACGTCTTCGTGACGCGACAGGACCCAGTAGTCGGCGGTCGGGTTGCCGTGCGGCACGACCCGGTGGATGGGGTCCTGCTCCCTGAGTGCCGCGTACATCGGCCATGGCTCACGCCACGAAGGCCCTGAGCTCGGTATGTATCGCGCGTTCATCAGCGGACCCCGCTAGGCGGGCGGATCGATCGTGAAGGTCGCGACGATCTTCTTGATCTTGCAGTCGGCGGTCAGCGTGAAGTCCTCGGTGACAGCCGAGCTGGCCAGCGGCACGCCCTGAAGTCCGACTGGGATGCCGTACGTCGCGTTGATGACATTGGCGCGTCCACCCGGCTGCCACGTCCACACGACGTTCTGGATCGACTGGAAGACCGAATACTGCACGTGGGCATAGAGGTCGAGCCTCAGGTCGAGTGCGGACACTGCGGTCGGCAGACCGTCCTCGATGCGCAGCACGAACGGGTCGAGCGGGATCGACCAAGCGGCATTGCGATCGACCAGCGCGTCGAGGTACTTCTGCGAAGCGGCCTGCGAATTCGCCTGCGAGCAGCCGGTGTCGGCCTGTGCGGCGGCGGGAGCCGCGACGACGAACGAGCTGACGATTGCGGTCAGCCCGACGAGATGTCGGACGATGCGGGAGTTCATGTGTGCACCAATTCTCTGGGAGTGGTTGAGCGCTATCGGATGGTTCCCCGACCGGCGATCAGTGGAAGGTCGAGTGCCGTCACCCAGCCCGGCGGGAGGTCGTTCACGGCCGCCACGGCGTTCAGTGCACGCATACCCGTCGCCAGACAGCCTGCCGTCGCTGCGTCGCGGCCGCTGCCGTCATCGAAGCGGAATGCGGTCTCCTGGGTGATCGAGGGCGTGCCCTCCAGCTCGACCCGATAGACGTCATCCTCGGCTCCGCGCGGCCAGTCAGGAGCCGAGTCCTCACCGACCCGGTTGATGTGCCGGAGCTGGATGCGGGTCTCGCCCTTGTAGATGCCGTTGATCGTGAAGTTCACCGCGGAGACGTGGCCGGGCTGGATCGGACCCTTGGCACTGGGCACCTCGACATCGGTGACCCACTTGTCGTACGTCGTCGTGATCTCGTCGAGTTCGATACCGACGGCCTCGGCCATCATCGGGACGGTTGCACCCCAAGCCATGACGAGGATGTCTGTGTGCTCGAGCAACGCCTTGTGCTCAGGCTCGCGGCCAATGCCCATCTCGTCCTCGTAGTCACCGAGGTAGTTGGAGTAGTCGAGGATCTCCATCGCGCGGACTACCCGCACCTCAGAGGTCAGGCCCATCAGCGTCATGGGGAACAGGTCGTTGGCGAAGCCGGGATCGATACCGGTGGTGAAGCACGATGAGCCGCCGGCCTCGCAGGCCTCGGTGACCGGGTCGATCCAGACGTCGGGGTTCTGCTTCATGCCCGGCCAGACCCAGGGCGTCATTGCCGTCGAGCAGACGTCGACTCCCGCGCGCAGGAACGCGGTCATCACCCGGATGTTCTCGTCGGCGTACTGCGCGGTGGGGCCGTAGTGGACCAGGGCATCAGGCTTGAGAGCGACAAGGGCATCGAGGTCGTCGGTGCACAGGATGCCCACGGGGTCACGCCCGCAGAGGACACCAACATCGACGCCGACCTTCTCGGGATTGCTCACGCCGACACCGACGAGCTCGAACTCGGGGTGGTCGAATACCTCGTTCAGCACGAGCTTGCCGACGAAGCCGGTGCCCCAGACGACGATTCGTTTGCTCATGCCTTCGCCTCCGTTGAAAAGGACACGGTACGGAGGCTACGGCTTGACAGCCCGTATGTTCGCTCGCTTCGCTCGCTCATGTGTTTACCAATCCCTTGCCGGTGACGAGCGGCAGGTCGAGTGCCGTGACGAGTCCGGGCTTGGCGCCGACTACCGCGGGCACGGAGTTGACCAGGCGCATCGCGGTGGCCTTGAGGCCAGCAGTGTTGTGATCACCGTCGGTGCCGAGCAGCTGCAGGTCAAGGGTGTAGTTGGGCTCGCCCTTGATCTCGACGCGGTAGCAGCCGAGTCCGGCCGGCTGTGGCCAGTCGGGACCGATGTCGTCGTGGACACGCGTCACGTGCTCGAGCACGACGACCGCCTTGCCGTTGACGATGCCGCGTACCTCGAAGTGCAGACCCGCGACGGTCCCCTTCTCGACCGTGCCGCAGTCGATGTCGAACGTCTCGGTCGCCGGGAGCCGCTCATAGAACTCCTCGACGCTGTCGAGCTCGAGCCCGAGTCCGGCGGCGATCTGGTGCACGACACTCCCCCAGGCCATCGAGAGGATGCCCGGCTGGAGCAGCATCGGGATGTGGTCCATCGGCAGACCAAAGCCCATGACGTCGAACACGATCATCTTTTGGTTGTACGTGTTGTAGTTCAGCACCTCCGAGCAGCGCACCTCGTCGATGCGCTCGCTGACGCTCGTCAACACCAGCGGGAGCACGTCGTTGGCGAAACCAGGGTCGACACCGTTGACGTACAACGAGACGCCGCCTTCGACCGCTGCCTCCTGGACTCCCTTGGCCATGTCGAGCGCCGGACCGGCCGGGAACTGCAGGAACACGGGTCCGCTCGACACGACATTGATGCCGGCAGCGAGCAGCCGCTCGAGATCGGCGATCGCCTCGAATAGACGGTCATCGGCCATCGCGCAGTTGACGACGCAGTCGGGCTTGAGCCCGAGGATCTCGTCGACGTCATTCGTGGCGAGCACGCCGAGGTCGCGGCCGAGGCCGGCGAGCTGACCGGCATCCTTGCCGACCTTGTCGGGGTTGGAGACCCAGAGACCGACGAGATCCAGGTCGGGGCGGGCGTCGATTCCCGCGATGGCGTGGCGACCGACATTGCCGGTGCTCCATTGGACGACGCGAAGCGTCATTCGGGTACTCCTAGGTCAGGCAGGTTCATGTCGAGGTTGGGCTGGTCGATGCCGCCGTCGACCTCCAGCACCTTGCCGGTGAGGTACGCCCCTGCGGGGCTGGCGAGGAACAGGACGGTGGCGGCAATGTCGTCGGGGTCACCGATGCGGCGCAGCGGGGTGTTGGCCTCCATCTGCGCGGTGAGCCCTTCGTCGCCAGTGACGAGCTCCAGCGCTGAGGTGGCGACCGATCCGACCGCGATTGCGTTGACCCGTACGCGGGGTGCCAGGTCGCGGGCGGCGAGGCGCGTCCAATGGGCGAGAGCCGCCTTGGCTGTGCCGTACGCGAGGTAGCCGCGTCCGCTGACCCGACCCATGACCGACGAGATGTTGACGACGGCCGCACCATCGCTCTTCAGCAGGTGCGGGACGGCGGCACGGGTCAGCACGTGAGCGGTCGTGACGTTGAAGTGGAACGCACCCTCGAGTGCGGCCGCGTTGGTCTTGATGAACTCCTTGGGCATCGAGCCCCCGACGTTGTTGACCACGATGTCGAGCCGCCCGAAGGAGTCGACCGCGGTCTGCGCAAGCGCGGCCACCTGATCGAGGTCCTGCAGGTCAGCGGCGACGATCAGCGCCTTGCGACCGAGCGCCTCCACCTGGGCGGCGACGTCCTTGAGCTGGTCCTCCGTACGTGCCGCGAGCACGACATCCGCACCGGCTTCAGCGAGTGCGAGCGCGCTGGCCGCACCGATCCCCCGACCGGCTCCGGTGACGATCGCGACCCGGCCATCGAGCTTGAACCGCTCCAGCACGCCGCTCACGCAGAGACCTTCGCGATGATGTTCTCAGCGAACCAGTTGAGGTGCTCGATCTTCTTGTCGAGCGGCTCCGAGTCGGGACCCTTGACGTACGGCACGCGGAATCCGACGATCACATCGGTCACACCGCGGTCCTCCAGCTTCTTGACGCCGTCGATCGAGTAGGCGTCCAGGGAGATGACATGGATCTCGAACGGCTTGTCCTGCACGCCCTCTTCTTTGCGGATCTCGTCGAGGCGGTCGAGCAGGGTGTCGAGGTCCTCGTTGGGGCCGCCTCCGTGCATCCAGCCGTCCCCGCGGATCGCGGCCCGACGCAGCGCAGCATCGGAGTGCCCGCCGATCAGGATCGGGATCGGCTCGGTGGGCGCGGGTGTCTGGGTGATCGGCTGGATGTCGTAGAACTCGCCGTGGAACTCGAACTCCTTGCCCGTGGTCAATCCACGAAGGATGTCGATGCACTCGTCGAACCGCTTGCCGCGCCGCGCCCACGGCACGCCCATCACCGCATAGTCCTCGGGCCACGGTGAGAGACCGACGCCGAGGCCGAGCCGGTTGTTGGTCAGGTACGCGATCGACGACGCCTGCTTGGCGACCAGGACCGGCGGCCGGATCGGCAGCTTAAGGACGAAGGGCGTGAACCGGAGCGTCGTCGTGACCGCGCCGAGCATCGCGCAGAGCGTCATCGTCTCGATGAACTCCTTGCCCTCGAGGAACTCGCGGTTGCCGTCATCGGTGTAGGGATAGCTCGCATTGGAGTCGCTCGGATAGATCACCGAGTCGGCCACCGTCATCGAGTGATAGCCGGCAGCCTCGGCTGCCTGGGCGAGTGGAGCATAGAACCTGGAGTCGGTCATCGCCTCGGCGTACGTGAATCGCATGGCCTGAATACTAGAACGTGTTTCAGTTTCCGGCTACCGTCGGACCATGCTTGACCTACAGACCATCTCTGACCGCATCGAGATCGACGACCTGATCACGACCTACACGCGCGCCGTCGACACGCAGGACTGGGCCCGGTTCGACACCGTCTTCACGCCGGACGCGACGATTGACTACACCGGGAGCGGAGGCCAGAAGGGCACCCGTGACGAGATGCGGGACTGGTTGGCCGAGACGCTGCCGATGTTCTCCAAGATGCAGCACTACGTGTGCCAGAAGGAGGTCACGATCGACGGCGACACCGCCGTCGCACGGATCTACCTCTTCAACCCCATGGTGATCACCCAGCCCGATGGCAGTGCCTGGCGCATGGAAGTTGGCGGCTCGTACCTGCACCAACTCGTCCGTACGCCCGACGGCTGGCGCAGCCGTGAGCTCACCGAGGAGATCATCTGGGACCGCACGGACTAGCCGCCTGACTCCCTCGCGCTTGCGACTGAAAGGCTTCGTCCATGCCCCTGGCCATGTTCACCCTTGAGGACGACCAACTCGTACCCTCCCCGATCGCCCGCAGTATGTGGAGCGCCGACCAGATGCATGGTGTTGCCGTCAGTGGCGCGCTGGCACGTGGTCTCGAGATGCGGCTGGCCGAGCTCGGCCGGACCGATCTGGTGCCGGCTCGCTACACCGTCGACCTGTTCCAGCCCGCCAAGATGGCGCCGTGCACCGTGGCGACCGAGGTGGTCAGGGAGGGCCGACGCCTCTGCCTGATCGATGCGACGCTCCTCCAGGACGGCAACCGCGTCGCCCGAGCCAGCTGCATCTTCCTGCTGCCGACGGCATCGCCGAGCGGAGTCGTCTGGACTCCGCCTGACCACCCCGAGGCGCCTCCGACCGATCTGGTCCCGCCGAGCGAGGAGCCCCGGGTCCCGTTCTTCACCAGCGATGCCGCGTGGTCGCAGTCCTTCCCCGAGCATCAGAACGCCGGGCGCAAGCAGACCTGGCAGGCCGGACTCGAGGTTGTCGAGGGTGAGGTCGGCACACCGTTCCAGTCGGTCGCGAGCGTCGCCGATGCCACCAGCATGGTGGTCAACTGGGGCACCGAAGGTGTCCAGTTCATCAACACCGACATCACCCTGGCGCTGGCTCGCCCGCCGGTCGGGCGAGAGATCGGGCTGTCCGCCACCGACCGCGTCGAGGTTGACGGCATCGCGGTCGGAACGGTCGAGGTCTTCGACCGGGCGGGCCCCCTTGGCACCGCCATGGTCACCGCGATCGCCAACGC
>JAOPXO010000114.1 GCA_025965115.1 Aeromicrobium sp. | reverse complement strand
CGCCGGCTCAGAACGCCTGCTGGGCCCGGAGTGCTCGAGCGAGGTCGTCGCGACCCTCTGAGACGTAGCGAACCGTCGCTGCGCCGGCCTTCGTCTGTGCCAGCCAGGCATCGACCTTGTCGAGGGTTGCCTGCGATGGATTGGCGAGCGGGAACAGCGGGGTGAGTGCCACCTGCGCCATCCATACGCCCTTCTCCTCCAGCACCGTCTCGGCCATCTCGAGATAGCGATCGACGTAGGGCGCGACCACATCTGCCTGGCCGGAGACCTGGAATGCGTGGGCCACTGATCGACGGGTCTCATTGGGCACGTCGGTGCGCACCGTGACGATGTCCCATGCCTCGGCCTTGGCGTCGGCAAGCGGGCGGATGGCGCGCGCGGCGGCGGCGTTCTCCTGACCGGAGATCGTGTTGTCGCGCTCGAGCTCGGCGGCGATGCGGGCTTCGTCGGCCTCGCCCAGCCGGGCCAATGCGGTCACGAGGGTCCACCGCAGGTCGGTGTCGACCGCGAGGCCGTCAAGGGCGCCCTCGGCGATCTCGTTGAGGAAACCGGCGTTCGAAGCCGCACCGGCATAGGCGCGTACGAGTGCGAGCTGGTGATCGCTGCCCGCCTCGGCCGCTTCGACGAGGGCACGCACCCCTGACTCCCATCGCTCGGCAAGCTCGGGCCGCGCGACGTCGGACGTGTAGATGTTGACGGCGGTCTGACCCTGCCGCAGCAGCGCGGACACCGCGGTCAGATCCGTCTCCGAGCCGACCCCGGCCAGGATAAGCGTGACCAGATCGGCCGATGACAGATCGCCATCACGGGCCATGTCCCAAGCAGATCCCCAGCACAGCGCGCGGGGGAGCGAGTCCTCGAATGTCGCGATGCTCTCCACGAGTGTTGTGAACGACCGCTCGTCGAGGCGGATCTTGGCGTACGTCAGGTCGTCGTCGTTGAGCAGGATCAGATCGGGCTGCTTGTGGTCGAGCAGCTCGACGATCGACGTCGAGGCGCCGCGGATGTCGGTCTCGATGCGCTCAGTGCGCACGAGGCGGCCATCGACCTGGTCGTACAGACCGATCGCGATGCGGTGACGGCGGAGCGTCGGATAGGCCTCGATCGCGCTCTGCTCGATCGAGAACGAAGTGAATCCGCCATCTGCGTCCGTCTCGAAGGCTGCCCGAAGAGTGTTGACGCCGGCCGTCTCGAGCCATTCCTTGGACCAGTCGCCGAGCTCACGGCCCGAGGCGACCTCGAGCTCGTGGAGCAGATCGGACAGCTCGGTGTTGCCGTAGGCGTGCTTGGTGAAGTACGTGCGGAGTCCGGCGAAGAAGTCCTTCTCGCCGACCCATGCCACGAGCTGCTTGAGCGCCGAAGCGCCCTTGGCGTAGGTGATGCCGTCGAAGTTGGCCTCGACCGCATGCAGGTCATAGTTGTCGGCCGCGATCGGGTGCGTCGATGGCAACTGGTCCTGGCGATAGGCCCAGTTCTTGCGGCTGTTGGTGAATCCGGTCCACGCCTCGGTGAATCGGGTCGCGTTGACCGAGGAGTGGTGGGCGGCGAACTCGGCAAATGACTCGTTGAGCCACAGGTCGTCCCACCAGTTCATCGTCACGAGGTCGCCGAACCACATGTGGGCCATCTCGTGCAGGATCGTGTTGGCGCGCTGCTCATACGCCGACACGGTCTGGCGGCTGTGGAAGATCATCTCGTCGCGGAATGTGACCGCGCCGGCGTTCTCCATCGCGCCCATGTTGTATTCGGGCACGAACAGCTGGTCGTACTTGCCGAATGGGTAGCCCATCTCGAAAGCACCCTCGAAGAACTCGAAGCCCTGCTTGGTGATCAGGAAGATGTCGTCGGCATCGAGGTGCTCGACGAGGGACTGGCGACAGAAGATGCCGAGTGGGATCTCCTCATACGCGCCGCGATAGATGTCGGTGACCTCGTGATATTCGCCGGCGATCAGGGCCGTGATGTACGTCGACATGCGCTTGGTCGGCGCGAAGTGCCATGTGGCGGTGCCCTCAGCGGCGGCGACTGGCTCGGGCGTCGGGGAGTTGGACACGACCTGCCAGGCGGACGGCGCGGTCACATGGAACGTGAAGACGGCCTTGAGATTGGGCTGCTCGAATGTGGTGAAGACCCGGCGAGCGTCAGGCACCTCGAACTGCGTGTAGAGGTAGACGCGCTGGTCGACGGGATCGACGAAGCGGTGCAAGCCCTCGCCGGAGCGCGAATAGGGCAGCGTCGCACTGACGACGAGCTGGTTGGTCTCGGCCAGGTCGGTGAGCGGGATGCGGCTGTCGGCATACACAGACGGGTCGATTGCCACGCCATTGAGGGTGATCTCGGAGATCTCGCCGTCGACCAGATCGGCGAACGTCGAGGAGCCGGGTGTGGCGCCGAACGTGATCGTCGTGGTCGATCCGAAACGGGTCTCGGAGTCGAGGGTGAGGTCGAGCTCGACGTCGTACGTCTCGGTGGAGACGATCGCGGCGCGCTCGCTGGCTTCTTCGCGGGTGAGGTTGGTACCAGGCATGTCGCCATGCTTTCACGTACCAGTTCACAGGACGACCCGGGCTGAACGCATATCTCGTGCAGGATGACTCCATGGACATACCGTTCGCGACCTCGGAGCGATCAACGATCGGCATCGAGTGGGAGTTGGCGCTGGTCGATGCCGATTCCGGCGACCTGCGGCAGGTCGCGCAGACCGTGCTGGACGCGGTGGCGCCTGCCGGTGGCGGAGAGCACCCGCACATCCGCCAGGAGCTGTTGCTCAACACCGTTGAAGTTGTGACCGGGGTGTGCAAGACGGTCGCCGAGGCCGGCGCCGACCTCGAGCGGGCAATCGAGGAGATCCGGGTGGTCACCGATCCGCTGCGGGTCGAGCTGATGTGCGCGGGCACGCATCCGTTCGCGCGATGGGATCACCAGAAGGTCACCGACAAGGAGCGGTACGCCACCTTGATCGATCGAACCCAGTGGTGGGGGCGCCAGATGCTGATCTACGGCGTCCACGTGCACGTCGGCATCGAGGATCGCGAGAAGGTGCTGCCGATCAGCCGGGCGATGCTGACCTACTACGGCCACCTGCAGGCGCTGAGCGCGTCCTCGCCGTTCTGGGGTGGCAGCGACACCGGCTACGCCTCCAATCGGGCCCTGATGTTCCAGCAACTGCCGACCGCGGGCCTGCCGTTCCAGTTCGAGCGATGGAGCCAGCTCGAGGGCTATGTCGCCGACATGATGAAGACCGGGGTCATCGATGTCTTCGATGAGATTCGTTGGGATCTGCGACCGTCGCCGAAGTTCGGGACGCTCGAGGTGCGCATCTGTGACGGCATACCGACGCTGTCAGAGCTGCTCAGCATCTCGGCGTTGACCCACTGCCTGGTCGAGCACTTCTCCAGCGAGCTCGACGCCGGACGGGAGCTCCCCAGCGTCCCTCCGTGGTTCGCCCAGGAGAACAAGTGGCGCTCGGCCCGCTACGGCATGGACGCGATCCTGATCCTCGACAAAGGCGCCGAGGAAGAGCTCGTCACGACCGATCTGGCCCGCCTGCTGGAGCGGCTCGCGCCGGTTGCGGAGCGGCTGGGCTGCGCCGATGAGCTGGCCGGGGTCGAGTCGATCATGACGTCCGGGGCCTCCTACCAGCGTCAGAGGGCGGCAGCCCAGCGCGGCGGCGACCTCGATGCCGTCGCGCAACTTCTCGTCGAGGAAATGCGCGCGGGTCGTCCGGTGTTGCAACCATCATGACTGCCACTGAAACCCTCGCCAGCGACACGACCGCCACCGCCAAGGAGACCGTCGACTTCTGGTTCGACCCGCTCTGCCCATTTGCCTGGATCACCTCCCGCTGGATGCTCGAGGTCGAGAAGGTTCGCAACGTCGAGACGAAGTTCCACGTCATGAGCCTTTCGGTGCTCAACGCCGACAAGGACGTTGATCAGCGCTACAAGGACATGCTCGAGCGGGGCTGGGGTCCCGTGCGTATTGCGATCGCCGCCGAGCAGGCTCACGGGACGGGCGCACTGCACGCGCTCTACACGGCCCTCGGCTCCAAGCGCCACAACGAGGGTCGCGACTTCGAGCGCGAGCTGTACGTGGAGGCGCTCGCCGAGGCCGGACTGCCGGCGGAGCTCGCCGATGCGGCAGATGACACGTCGCTCGACGATGCCGTGCGTGCTTCCCACAAGGACGGCATCGATCGCGTCGGTGAAGAGGTCGGCACCCCGGTCATCTCGATCGGCGGCACGGCCTTCTTCGGCCCGGTGCTGACCCGCGTCCCGCGTGGCGAGGAGGCCGGTCTGGTGTTCGACGCGACCCGCCAGTTGGCCGGCTTCGACTACTTCTTCGAGCTCAAGCGCACCCGTACCGGAGACCTCGACTTCAGCTAGGTCTTAGGCTCGCGGGCATGGCATTGCATCCTCAGTCGCGTGAGCTGTTGGAGTCGCTCGCCGCGCTGCCCGCGCAGGAGCCCGGCGAGGACATCGACGGGATCCGCGCCGCGGCGCGTGAGGCGGCTCTGGCGGACGAGACCAAGATCGGCCTCGACCACATCGTCGACATCGACGCAGACGGAGTGCCGTGCCGGCTCTACCGTCCGCGTGCCGGTGCCCCGGTCGCGCTGTACGTGCACGGCGGTGGCTGGGTGTTGCACGATCTCGAGACCCACGATGCGTTCTGCCGATTCCTCGCCCACGAGACGGGTTGGGCGCTGTTCGCCGTCGACTACCGACGCGCGCCCGAACACCCCCATCCGGCCCCGCTGGATGACATACAGACCGCTGCCCACTGGCTGCGTGAGCACGGGCGAGCCGAGCGGGTCGACACGTCCTTCATTCCGGCAATCGGTGACTCATCGGGTGCCAACCTGATCGCCGGCTTGTGCGTACGCGAGCCCGACGTGGTCGACTTCCAGGTGCTTCTGTATCCGCCGGTCGATCCGCGCGGTGATCTCGACGGCCCAGAGTCCAATGCGGCGCTCGACGCCAAGACGATGCGCTGGTTCTGGGATGTGTATGCCCCAGGCGACCTCGCAGATCACCCCGAGGTTGCCGTGCTCCGCGCCGACAACCTTGCTGATCACCCGCCTGCGCTGATCGTGACGAACGAACATGACCTCCTCCGCGAGCAGGGCGAGGCATATGCCGCACGCCTCAGCGATGCGGGCGTCGAGGTGACGGCGGTTCGCGCGCTCGGAATGGTGCACTCGTTCTGGCGCCACCACGAGATCTTCGACGCGTCTCGCTCGATGGTCACCATGGTCGGCGCAACGCTCGACGCCCGCCGCTCCCGGGCGCGCTGACCGGCCGACCGGTTCGTCGGCCCCACTTCGAGGGGTGGCTGGTCCAGCAACCGTCGGGCTGGGAGACTTCCTTCATGCGCGTCCACCTCGGCTCCGACCATGCCGGCTTTGAGCTCAAAGCCCACCTGACCACGTGGCTCACCGACAACGGCTACGAGCCGGTCGATCACGGAGCCCACGAGCTTGACGAGGACGACGACTATCCGCCGTTCTGCGTTGCCGCTGCTCAGGCCGCCGTTGACGAGCCGGGATCGCTGGCCATCGTGATCGGCGGTTCGGGCAATGGCGAGCAGATTGCCGCCAACAAGGTCAAGGGTGCGCGGGCGGCGCTTGCGTGGAGCGTCGAGACGGCCTCGCTCGCGCGCCAGCACAACGATGCGCAGATCGTCTCGATCGGGGCGCGGATGCATACGCCCGACGAGGTGACCTCGATCATCGAAGCGTTCCTGACAACGCCGTGGAGCCATGCCGAGCGTCACCAACGACGCATCGACCTGTTGCTCACCTATGAGGAGACCGGCGAGTTTGCCTGAGGGACACACCCTCCACCGACTTGCGTCGGAACTGTCCACGGCATTCGGTGGTCAGGGCGTGGTGTCGTCCAGCCCACAGGGACGTTTCCGGGTCGGTGCGGCTCGCGCCGATGGTCGAGTCCTCACTGGCGCGGAGGCCTGGGGCAAGCACCTCCTCGTGGCCTTTGACGGCCTGACCGACCAAGTGCATGTGCACCTCGGCCTGTACGGCTCCTGGGTCGTCGGCCCAGCGCGACCGGTCGTCGGCCAGGTGCGCTGGCGCCTCGCCAGTGCCACCGCCGCAGCCGACCTGAGGGGTCCGACGGCGTGCGAATTCCTCGATCCGGGAGCGGTCGAGGCGCTGCTGGCTCGGCTCGGACCTGATCCGCTCCGCGCCGACGCTGACCCCGCCCGGGCCTGGCAGCGCCTCAGCGCCTCGCGTACGTCGATTGCCGCACTCTTGATGGACCAGCGGGTGCTGGCCGGTGTGGGCAATGTCTATCGCGCCGAACTGTTGTTCAGGCACCGTGTCGATCCGGAAACTCCCGGCCGCGAGCTTGATCACCTGGTCTGGTCCGCGATGTGGGCCGATCTGATCGCGCTGATGCGCGCCGGCGAACGTACCGGCCGCATCGACACCGTGCGACCCGAGCACGAGCCCGAGGCAATGGGTCGAGAGCCCCGCGTGGACGACCACGGTGGAGAGGTCTATGTCTATCGACGCGCCGAGCTGCCGTGCCTGGTGTGTGGCACGCCGATTCGGCGGCGGGTGCTGGCCGGGAGAAACCTCTTTTGGTGTCCGCAGTGTCAAACGGGTGGATAGGCTCGATGAGGTGACGAACAGGTTCCGCCGAGAGCTGCCCACCGTGGCCAGATATCTCGACGAGCGCATCGTCCGGTGGCGCACCGGGACGACCGAGGGTCAGCTGCTGGTCCTGTCGGCGTTGATCGGCCTGTCGGGCGTCATCGCCCTGTTCTCACTGTTGAGCTACAACGCGTTCCCGGCCGCGAGCTTCATCATCCCGATCCTGCTCGGCTCACTTGCACTGCGATACCGACCGCTCCTGGCCCTGGTGCTGTTCACGGTCTTGTGCCTGGCGATCACCGTGACGAAGGAGACCGTGTCGGCCGGGATGACCCCCGGACGGGTCAGCACCCTGGTCGTCATGACGATCGTGGTGGCGATCGTGCTGTACGACTCGAGTCGCCGGCGCAGTGGGCTGCCCGGCCCGCTGGGTGAGGCGATGTTGGTCGATCTGCGTGACCGGCTGCAGGCGCAGGGCGTCGTGCCACAACTGCCCGCGGGCTGGACCTCGCAGTCGGCGATGCTGTCGGCCGGTGGCGTGAAGTTCGCCGGCGACTTCCTCGTGGCCAATCTGGCCGATGATGAGTCGACCCTCGAGATGGTGCTGGTGGACGTGTGCGGCAAGGGCGTCAGCGCCGGCACGCAGTCGCTGCACTTTGCCGGGGCGCTGGGCGGGCTCATCGGTGCGCTGCCGCCGCAAGGGTTGTTCGCTGCCGGCAATGACTTCTTGCTTCGCCAGGACTGGGACGAGGGTTTCGCGACCGCCGTCCACGTCCTGATCAATCTCAAGACCGGTGACTATTCGATCATCAACGCCGGGCATCCGCCCGCACTGCGGTGGAATGCGATTGCCAAGCAGTGGGACATCGACGGTGCGCGCGGCACGGCACTGGGCATCACCAAGCACGCCGAGTTCCACCAGACGACCGGCAAGCTCGCTCCGGGTGACGCGCTGATGTTCTATACCGACGGAGTCGTCGAGACGCGGGTCAAGGACTTCACCGTCGGCATCGAGTGGCTGCGTGGTGTGGCGGCGAAGATCGTCTCCGCCGGCTTCGATCAGGCTCCGCGACGCATACTCGCGCAGGTTGAGTCCGGTGATGACGATCGGGCTGTGCTGATCGTCCACCGGGTCGCGATGCCGACTACTTCGGCTGCGGGAACTGCGGCTTCATCGCCGCGTCCCAGGCGCGCGCGCCGCTGAGCCTGCGGCTCGCTGAGCGGACGACGATCCCTCGTGTGGCGGCTTCGCCGCGTTGATGGGGCCCATGAGCCTCGCCGTCCGCTCGGGCGGACAGCGAGGCTGTGGTGGAGCGGACGACGAGACTCGAACTCGCAACATTCTGCTTGGAAGGCAGAGACTCTAGCCAATTGAGTTACGTCCGCGGAGCCTTGCGGCAACGACGTTCATTCTGCCATATCGAGGCGCTGACTCAGTCACCCGTGTCGATCAGCAGGTCGGCGTGTATCCGGGTCTGTTCGACGGCGAAATGCTCCGCCTCCTGTGCGGCCCAGGTGTCCCAGAACTCCGCATAGACATCGCCGTCTCGGGCGAGCGCACGGCGTTTGCGCACCTCGAGAGGCGCATCCACCCACAAAACGTGGCTGAGGTACGGGCGAATGATCGCCGCGCCGCTGCCGACTCCGTCGAGAATCAGCAGGGGTGCCGGCAGTACGCGAAGGAGCGGGCCGTCCTGCCCGGCTTCCCAGTCCCAGCGATGGACCAGTCCGGGCTCTCCGACGGCGATCTGGTCGAGCACGCCCCGGACCAGCGGGGGAGTCGCGGCAAGGCCGGTCCAGCCGGGATAGATGTCCTCCAGGTGCAGGATCGCCGCACCGGTGACCGCGGCAAGCCCATTCGAAAGGCCGGTCTTGCCCGATCCGCTTGGGCCGTCAACCGCGATCACGGTGGTGCTGCCGCAGGCGGGCTGTCGCCTCGCGATCAACGTGGCCAGCTCGTCGTACCGGATGCGGTTCACCCCGACAGTGTCCCGTAGAGTGGGAGGGCTACGGGATGTAGCGCAGCTTGGTAGCGCATCCGTTTTGGGGGCGGAGGGCCGCAGGTTCAAATCCTGTCATCCCGACAATTTTTATGGTGGACGGCCGAACTCTGACAAGGGTTCGGCCGTTCCTCGTTTCTGCCTGCACGCAAGGAGAGATTTGCCGCCTCAAAGAGATCTCAAGGATCTCTCAAGGGTCGGTCGAGATGGTGATCTCACGAGCTCAACACCGAGCTCCACGACACCAGGAGAATCATCATGGCGCTCATCCAGAACCTTCCCACCCGCACCATCCAGATCAGCTCGAACGTCATCCGCAAGGTCGCCGCAACCAGCGTCGCCACTCTCGCCGTTGTCGCCTTCGTTGTCGCCGACGGCTGGTCCAAGACCTCGAACGCCCTCGGTGCGATGTCAGGAAGCTCCGCGTCGACCTACTTCGTCGTCATGGCCGGCCTGATCGCCGCGATCGCCGCGATCGGTGCGTGGACGCACTCCCTCGAAAGCGGCAAGCAGCAGTTCGACATCCGCTGACTGCTCGCCTAGAGCACGGCCCCCGGGTTGAGGATTCCCTGGGGGTCCAGTGCTGTCTTGATCGTGTGGTTGAGGGCCAGCGCCTCGGGGCTGAGGTAGTCGGGCAGCCAGCGCTTCTTGAGCCGACCGACGCCGTGCTCGCCCGTAATCGTGCCGCCCAGGGCGATGGCCAGCTCCATGATCTCGCCGTACGCGAGCTGAGCGCGGGCCGACTCGTCGGAATTCGTGGCATCGAACACGATCAGCGGATGCGTGTTGCCGTCGCCGGCGTGTGCGACCAGCGCGATGACGACGTCACGATTCTCCGAGATTGCGGTGATGCCGCGGACCAGGGCACCGAGCTCCGGCACGGGCACGCCGACATCCTCGAGCAGCAGCGAACCCTTCGTCTCCATCGCAGTGATGACCATGCGACGAGCCACGATGAATGACTCGCCGGTGTCGGGATCGTCGGTCGTGAAGATGTCCGTCGCGCGATTGAGCTCCGCGATCGCGGTGATCTCGGCAATCTCTGCCGCACCAGCAGCGTCAGCCTCGTCGGACTGCACGATCAGCATCGCCTCGACGGTCCGGTCCAGGCCCATCTTGGTGACGTCCTCGACGGCGTTGATGCTCGCCTTGTCCATCAGCTCGAGCATCGAGGGCCGCATCTGCCGGGTGATGTCGAGCACCGTCTGGGTCGCGTCATCGAGCGATGGGAACGACGCGACCAGCGTGGATGCGGCGCGCTGGGCGGGTATGAGGCGCAGCACGATGCGGGTGATCACGCCGAGCGTGCCCTCGCTGCCGACGAACAGCTTGACCAGCGAGAGGCCGGCCACATCCTTGAGTCGAGGGCCACCGAGCTCGACTGCTGTGCCGTCGGCGAGCACCACGGTGAGACCGAGGACGTAGTCGGTCGTGACGCCGTACTTCACGCAGCAGAGGCCGCCGGCGTTGGTGGCGATGTTGCCGCCGATCGAGCAGATCTCGAATGATGACGGGTCCGGCGGATACCAGAGCCCGTACTCGGCGGCAGCCGCCTTGACCTCGGCATTGAGGACGCCGGGTTCGACCACCACGGCGCGGGTGGCGGGGTCGACCTCGATCGCTCTCATACGTTCTGTCGAGATCACGAGGCAGCCGTCAACGGCCGACGCACCGCCGGACAGCCCTGTGCCGGCGCCGCGAGGCACCACCGGAATGCCGTGCTCGGCGGCGAACCGCATGGCGACCTGGACGTCTTCGGTCGTGCCGACACGTACGACCGCCAGTGGGAGCCCAGCATCGGGGTCATTGGCGCGATCCCACCGATAGGAATCCATCTTGGTCTGATCGGTCACCACCCCGCCCTCAGGAAGAGCGGCCACCAGGTCGGCGATGTCGAAGGACGTCTGGTCGGCTGGTTCAGCGTGCACGTCGAGACTCCGTCGGTCGGGGGCCCTGTTTTTCAGGAGGGCGGTGAGAGCGCACGGTTAGGCTGCTCCCGGCACATCCGAAACTATCCCAAGGGGTCGCGGCAATGACACCACGCGTGCAGGTCGGGGGTCTCAGCGTGGCGGCAACCCTGCACAACTTCGTCGAGTCGGAGGCCCTGCCCGGCACCGGCATCGCCCCCGGGGCGTTCTGGGCCGGGGCCGAGGCGATTTTCGCCGATCTGGCACCGCGCAACTGCGAGCTGCTGGCTCGTCGCGACGAGCTGCAGAACTTGATGGACGACTATCACCGCGCCACCCCGGGCGAGCCGGAACCGGTGGCGTACAAGACCTTCCTGCAGGACATCGGCTATCTCGTGCCCGAGCCTGACGACTTCGAGATCAGCACGAGCGGAGCCGACTTCGAGATCACCGACCAGGCCGGACCGCAGCTCGTCGTACCGCTGCTCAATGCCCGCTTCGCCATCAACGCCGCCAATGCCCGGTGGGGTTCGCTGTACGACGCCGTCTACGGCACCGATGTGATCCCCGAGCATGGCGAGCTGGCGAGGGAGAAGTTGTACAACCCGCTGCGAGGCGCCGAGGTCATTGCGTTCGGACGGCGGCTGCTCGACGACAGCTTCCCGCTCAGAGACGGCTCCCACGCCGAGGTGACGTCCTATGCGATCGACGCCGACGGACTCGCCGCAACCCTCGACGGACGTCC
>JAOPXO010000106.1 GCA_025965115.1 Aeromicrobium sp. | reverse complement strand
TCACCGCCGACAGCCACGCCGGCGGCAGCCACGCCCAGTACCGCGAGTACCTCGACCCGAAGTACCGCGACGACTTCGACGCCTGGCGGGGCAAGTACCGCAACCCGTTCAAGGACCTCAAGGACGACCGCCGCGAGCGCAACTGGGACAGCGATCGCCGCTGGCGCGAGCAGGAGGCCGACGGCGTCATCGCGGAGGTCATCTTCCCGAACACGGTGCCGCCCTTCTTCCCCAGCTTCGTGCTGTTCGCGCAGCCGCCAAAGCCCGAGGACTACGAGCACCGCCTGGCGGGGATCCGCGCCCACAACCGGTGGATGGCCGACTTCGTGGCCGAATGCCCCGAGCGCCGGGCCGGCATCGGCCAGATCTTCACCAACAACATCGACGACGCGATCGAAGACCTCCACTGGATCAAGGAGCATGGCCTGCGCGGCGGCGTGCTGATCCCGAACATCGCCCCCGACGTCACCTGGCTCAAGCCGATCTACGACCCCGAGTTCGATCGGCTGTGGCAGGTCATCCAGGACCTCGACATGCCGATCAACGTCCACGGCGGCACCGGCGCTCCCGACTACGGCAAGTACCCCGTCGCACAGCTGCTGTACATCAACGAGGTCGGCTTCTACTCACAGCGACCGCTGGTGCAGATGATCCTCTCCGGCATCTTCGAGCGCTTCCCCCGGCTGAAGTTCGTGATCACCGAGACCGGCGGGTCATGGATCCCCCCGCTGCTGGAGCGGCTCGACCAGGTCATGTCGCGCATCCGCGACACCGGTGCCACCGGCGAGATCCGCTACTCCAAGGACGTTGTGCTGCCTCGGGTGGCCAGCGAGTACTTCGCCCAGAACTGCTGGGTCGGTGTCAGCCAGCCCGGCCCCGCCGACGCTGCGGTGCGCGGCCTCATCGGCAACGACCGGTTCATGTGGGGCAGCGACTACCCGCATGACGAAGGCACGTACCCGTACACGCGTGAGCACCTCCGCCAGGTCTTCCACGGCGTGCCGAGCGACGAGATGAAGAAGATCCTCGGTGGCAATGCCGCGTCGCTCTACGGGTTCGACCTCGACCAGCTGGCCGGATACGCAGAGGCGCACTGCCCGACGATCGAAGAGCTCGACCAGCCGTTGACCGAGCTGCCCGAGCACCCCAACGAGGCATTGCTGAAGTCCGCTCGCGGCACGATGCTCTGACGCAGATGGACTTCGACGATTCCCCAGCGGAAGCCGCCTTCCGCCTCGAAGCTCGCGCCTTCCTGGAGGCCCACGCCAAGCCGAAGGACGCCGAGTCCGTCGGCCACGGCGGCGGTCTCGTGGCAGGTTCGGACGCGGAGAAGCAACATGTCCGCGAGGCGCAGCAGTGGCAGGCCCTGCTGTACGACAACGGCTGGGCGGGCATCACCTGGCCGAAGGAGTACGGCGGTCGCGGCGGCACCTCCGTGCAGCAGATGATCTGGAACCAGGAGCTGGCCAAGTTCGACGCCGCGCCGGGCGTGTTCGCGCAAGGCATCGGCATGGCCGGGCCGACGTTGATCAAGCACGGCACCGACGCCCAGAAGGCGCGCTTCCTCGGACCGATGCTGCGCGGCGACGAGCTGTGGTGCCAGCTGTTCAGTGAGCCCGGCGCCGGCAGCGACCTCGCCGCGCTCAGCACGAAGGCGGTGCAGGACGGCGACGAATGGGTCGTCAACGGTCAGAAGGTGTGGACGTCCAGCGCGCACTACTGCGACTGGGGCATCCTGCTGACCCGCACCAACATCGACGTGCCCAAGCACCAGGGCATCACCTACTTCCTGGTCGACATGCGTTCGCCCGGCATCGACATCCGCCCGCTGCACCAGATAACCGGCATCGCCCACTTCAACGAGGTGTTCCTCACCGACGTGCGCATCCCGGCGGAGAACATGGTCGGAGATCTCAACCGCGGGTGGGGCGTCACGATGACGACGCTCACCAGTGAGCGAACGTTGATCGGCGGCAACGCGGCCATCACCTCGGCCGACGTGATCAAGCTCGTCAAGCGCTGGGGTGGCGAGCACGATCCGGTCGTGCGCGACCGGGCTGCCGGGATCATCACCCAGATGGAGATCCTCAAGTACATGGGCCTGCGGGTGCAGACCTCGATCAGCCAGGGCACGGCGGCCGGCGCCGTCAGCTCGGTGCTCAAGCTCGGCTACACCAAGCTGCAGACCGAGTTCAACGACTTCGCGATGTCGCTGGCCGGGGCCGCCGGCATGCTCGGCGCCGACGACGATCCTGGCACCCATCGCCGCGCCCAGCAGTTCCTCAACCAGTGGAGCAGCAAGCTCGGCGGCGGCACCGATCAGGTGCAGCGCAACATCGTCGGTGAGCGCATCCTCGGCCTGCCCGGCGACGTCCGTGCCGACAAGGACGTCCCCTTCAAGGACATCCCGCGCTAGAGCGTCACGCCGGCCTGCGGCCGAACTGACCCGGCCTGCGGCCGGAACCCATGCACCCAAGCGGGGGCGGTGCTTCGGCTGGGTTGCGGCTGCGGGGGCCGGTGCAGCGGGCCACTTCCGCCCAGAATCGCACCGCGGTGCGGAGATGCGCGACCTGTTCGCTCGACCCCACACCGTGGCGCGCATCTGAGCGTGGGACTGGCCGCCGCAGCCGTCAACGCAGCAGCACCGCCCCCGTTCGGTGCGGGGTTCGCCGGCCGCGGCGAGGAGAACATCAGGGGGCGTGGGGATGTGGTGCGGTGGCGCGGCGGAGGACGAGCTCGGTGACGGACGCACCGGGGGAGAGGCGGAGGAGGAAGCGGATGGTCTCGGCGACGTCGGCTGCGTCCAGCATCTCGGCTGCGGGCAAGGTGTCGCCGAGCCAGGCCGTCATGTCGGTGGCGACGAACGCCGGCATGATCGCGCACGCCCGGACTCCGTTGGCGGCTTCTTCTGCGGCGATCGAGCGGGCGAGTGAGACCGATGCGGCCTTCGATGCTGCGTAGGCGGCGAACCCCGCAGTGGGCCACTCGCCGGCGATCGAGGACGTGATCACGAACCAGCTGGACGGGTCGCCGCCCTCGCCCGCACCCTCCACGTCCTCGGCGTGTCGCCGCAGCACGGGGATCGCAGCCTTGGCGAGCGCGAACGGTGCAGCGACGTTGATCGCCAACATCCGGTCGAGGTCCTTGGCGCTTGCGTCGGCGACCGAACCGCCGTTGCCCCAGCCGGCGTTGGCCACGACGACGTCGAGCCGTTCGAAGCGAGCGACGTGGGCGGCGACCAACGCCTCGGCCGCACCCTCGCCCGCGGCGTCCGCCGTGACGGTCTCGACTGCGAACCCGCTGGCTCGCAGCGTCGCGGCAGCCTCGAGCAGGCGTGCCTCGCGACGTGCGGACATCGTGACGGCGAATCCGTCCTCGCAGAGCGCCGTGGTCACGGCGAGGCCGATGCCGCTCGATGCTCCGGTGACGATCGCGGCGCGCGGGTGGGTCGACATCGCCGGCGAACCTACCGGCTCGATGACGTCAACGAGTCGAAGGCATCGGCCATCAGCCCGACCGCTTCAGCCAGCTGGGCAGGCGTGAGCGTCGAGTACGACAGCCGGAGGGCGTGGTCGTAGGTGTTCGTGGTCGAGAACTCGCTGCCCGGCACCAGCGCGAGGCCGCGCGCACGTGACGCCGCGATGAGCGCGGTCGCGGTGACCGCCGGGTCGACGATCTCGGCCCAAACGAACATCCCGCCCTCCGGCGGTCGCACGCGCAGCCGACCGACGAGCCGATCGTCGATGGCGGCGCAGAGCGCATCGGCTCGCGTCGCGTAGATGTCGCGCAGCGCAGCGAGGTGCTCGTCCCACCAGTCCGGTCGATCGAGGAGCCGGCTGACCATGCGTTGCCCGAGCGATGAGGCGGCCAGATCAGCGGCCTGCTTGGCGAGCACGATCGGCCGGACCAACCACTGCGGCGCGACCAGGTAGCCGACCCGCAACCCCGGCGCGACGACCTTGCTGAAGCCACTGAGGTAGACGACGTCGTCCGCCAGCGAGGCGATCGGATCGAGGTGCTGGCCGCGGAACCGGAGGCGGCCGTACTGATCGTCCTCGACCACCACGAACCCGTACCGGCTGGACAGCTCCGCCAGGTGCACTCGCCGCGCGGCACTCAGGGTCGCGCCGCTCGGGTTGGAGAAGTTCGCGCACAGGTAGGCGAGCTTCGGCCGCATGCCGGCCGCGAGGTGCGCTTCGAGTTGCTCGGTGCGCATCCCCTCGCCGTCGCATGCGATGCCGACGATCCTCGCCCCGGTCGGCACGAGCGCGCGCAGGGCACCGACGTACGTCGGGTCCTCGACGATCGCGATGTCGCCAGGGTCGAGCAGCACGCGGCCGACGAGATCGATGCCCTGCTGCGAGCCGGTGGTGATGACCACCCGGCCCGGCGGGACCTCGCGCCGGTGAACGGTGCTGACAAGGGCCGCCACCTGAGCGCGCAGCACGGGATCACCCTCAGCGGACGTGTACTGGAGCGAGCGGACGTCGTGCCCACCGAGCAGCTCGGCGGCGATCCCGGCCAGGGCCTCGAACGGGAACGCTTCGGCCGGTGGAAGCCCTCCGGCGAGCGACAGACGCGGCGGATCGCCCGAGGACAACATCTCGCGCAGGGCGGACGGGCGCATCGATGCCGAACGCTGGGACAATCGTGGGTCGCTCATCAGTTCTTCCGCCGGGGTCTGTTCTCGCTAAGATTACACTGTTAGATGTTGCACGGCCCTGGGGGATCAGGGCAACCGAACCGTGAGGCGCCTGTGCCTCACCGACCAAGGGGGAACCATCGAGTGGATGACGTGACGAACGACGGCGCATCGAATGCTGAGCACGGACTCGGGATGTCGGGGGTGACCGGCCCCTGGCTCGGCACCAGCTTCAACCGGCGGCGGATGCTGCAGTACGGCGCCGGTGCGCTCGGTGCGATGTGGCTCGCCGCGTGCAGCAGCGATTCCTCGTCCAAGTCGACGAGCCCGTCGACGACCTCGGCGTCGACGACCTCCGCTCCGGCGGACACCACCGGCAGCACCACGGGCAGCACGGCTCCCGCGGACACCACGGCCACCACCGCCGGCACGGCCGCACCCGACACCACCACGGCAGGGAGTGCGGTGGACACCACGATCGCCGAGACGACGACGACGGCAGCTGCGGCGATCGACAACGACATCACTGCGATCTTGAAGTTCGGCGCGATGCGCGGCACGAGCTACGACCCGATGGTGGTCGGCACGCAGACCGAGTACCCGCAGCTGAACGTCATCTTCGACACGCTCATCTCGACCGACCCGATCACCAACGAGTTCCTGCCTCGCATCGCCACGTCGTGGGAGATCATGGATGACCGGATCCGCTTCACATTGCGCGACGGCGTCACCTTCCAGGACGGCACGCCGCTGGACGCGGACGCCGTCAAGTTCAGCATCGACCGCACCGTCAGCGATCCGGAGTCGAACATCACCACCCGCGTGCCGATGCTCGGCAGCGTCGAGGTCGTCGACCCGAAGACGGTCGATCTCATCCTCTCCCAGCCGCAGCCCGTTCCGCTCATGCTGCAGCTCGCCGACCGCACGGGAATGATCGTGTCCCCGACGGCCGTGCAGGCCGCCGGTGGCAGCCAGAACTTCAGCCTCAAGCCGGTCGGTGCCGGCATGTACAAGGTCGAGGGCGATTGGCTCCCACGCGAGAGCATGTCCGTGCGCGCATGGGACGGGTACTGGGACAAGGAAGCTGCGCTGCTCGGCGGCATCGACTTCACCGAGGTCGCGATGGCCGCCCAGCTCAACGCCCTGCGCTCCGGCGAGGAGGACATGGGCAGCTACCAGGGCGCCGATGCCGACTCGATCAAGGGTCAGGACAACCTCCGTCTCACCGTCGGCTATGCCCCGCTGATCAAGGGCCTCGTCATCAACATCAACATCGCGCCCTTCGACAACCCGAAGGTGCGGCAGGCAATTGCATATGCAATCGATCGTGATGCAGCGGTGCAGGCGCTGACGTTCGGCTACGGACGGCCCGCCTATCAGATGTTCAACCAGGAATCCGTGGCGTACAACCCCGACCTCGAGGGCTACTACAAGTACGACGTGGAGAAGGCGAAGTCGCTGTTGGCCGAGGCCGGCTTCCCCGACGGGATCAAGTTCGACTCCATCATTGGTTCGACGGCGGCGCCCTACGTGGCGTTCGGTCAGTTCCTGCAGGCCAACCTGAAGAAGGCCGGCATCGACATGAACCTGCAGCTCGTCGACACGTCGACGGTCATCAGCAGCCTCTACGGCGCCGGCACGGTCGCGTCGGCACCGATCGCGACGAGCGGCGGTGTGGCCGACACGATCATCCGCCTCTCGCTGCTCAACGACGGTGGTCTCAACGCCGGCAAGATCGAGGTGCCCGGGGTGCGCGATCTGCTCGACAAGGCGGCGACGGCGAAGACCTCGGAAGAGGCCAAGGGCTACTACCAGGCGATCTCCAAGATCCAGGTCGAGGGCGTCTACGCGATCATCCCGGTGTTCAACGAGCCAGCCATCCTCGGCTACGAGGCCTACGTCGGCGGCGTCACCCGTGGGTTCGCCGACACCGACATCAGCCCGGAGATGTTCCGCGGCATCTACAGCACCAACGGCAAGCAAGCGCTGCCGCAGAAGTGAGGTTGGCCGGTCGGGTCGCGATCGTCACCGGTGCTGCCCAGGGGCAGGGCCGGGCGATCGCGGCCCGGTTCGCCGCGGAAGGCGCACGCGTGGTGGTGGCCGACATCGCCGACGACCGCGGGCAAGACCTGGCCGGTGAACTGGCGGGTGCAGTTTTCGCGCACGTCGACGTCGGCAACCCGCGGGACTGGGCCGCCGCAGTCGAGATGGCCGTCGGCGAGCTCGGTGGCGTGGACATCCTCGTCAACAACGCCGGGCTCGTGCACCACGCATCGCTGGCGGACACCACGCTCGCGGACTACGAACGTGTGGTCCGCGTCAACCAGATCGGCCCGTTCCTCGGCATGCAGGCCGTGGCCGCCCCGATGACTGCGGCGGGAGCCGGGTCGATCGTGAACATCTCCTCGGTGCGCGGCCTGACGGGCGCGAACGGCCTCCTGGCCTACACCGCGACGAAGTTCGCGGTGCGCGGGATGACCAAGGTCGCCGCGCTCGAGCTCGGACGACACGGCATCCGGGTCAACTCGATCCATCCCGGCGCGATCGCGACAGAAGGCGTGCTCGGCGCAGCAGCGCTGGGCGACCTGTCCCTCATCGACGCCAACTTCGCCGAGCTGCCGATCCAGCGGATCGGCCGGCCCGACGACATCGCGTCACTTGCGCTGTTCCTGGCGAGCGACGAGAGCAGCTACTGCACCGGCGCCGAGTTCGTCGCCGACGGCGGTGCGTCGGCCGGAGTGCGCAGGCCTGGCAGCCCCGGATATTGAGCCGAGGCGTCGAGCGCGGCGCTGCCACACTTGCCGGATGCAGCATGCGTTCGCCGAAGTCGATGTGTTCACCGATCGCCCGTACTTCGGGAACCCACTCGCCGTCGTGATCGACGGCGACGGGCTGTCGGACGCAGAGATGCAACGGTTCGCGAACTGGACCAACTTCTCCGAGACGACGTTCATCCAGCCGCCGACCGACGCATCGGCCGACTACCGGGTGCGCATCTTCACGACGACCTCCGAGCTGCCGTTCGCCGGGCACCCGACGATCGGCTCGTGCCACACCTGGCTCGCCAACGGCGGGGTGGCGAAGCACGCCGGGATGATCGTGCAGGAGTGCGGCGTCGGGCTGGTCACGATCCGCTCCGGCGATGACGGCCGGCTCGCGTTCGCCGCACCGCCGTTGCTGCGCGGCGGAGCGTTGGACCAGGCGACACTGGAGGCGGCCGTGGACGCCCTCGGCATCGACCGTGCCGCCGTGCTGGACACCGCGTGGATCGACAACGGCCCCGGATGGTTGGGCGTGCTGCTGGCTTCTGCCGATGAGGTGTTGGCCATCCGCCCGGGGAACACGGACCTCAAGATCGGCGTGATCGGCGCCCACCCGGCCGGTTCGCCGGCCGCGTACGAGGTGCGCGCGTTCTTCCCGGCGGACGGCGTGACGGGGGAGGATCCGGTCACCGGCAGCCTCAACGCATCGGCCGCGCAGTGGCTGATCGCCACCGGCCGGTTCGCGCCGCCGTACGTCGCCACCCAGGGCACGGTGCTCGGCCGGGCCGGCCGTGTGTACGTGAGCGCGGACGATGACGGCCAGGTGTGGATCGCCGGCGATGCGGTGACGTGCGTGACCGGCACCGTCGAGATCTGAGCAGTCATCGCTGTAACCAAGCCCGACCAACCACTCGTTCATGTCACCAGACATCATCAACGTTGATGATGTCTGGTGACATGAACGATGTGAGACGAAGAGAGTCGGCGCTACCAGCCCTCGATGCCGGCGATGTCGAGACGATCGACCTCGCTGCGCACCTTGGTCAGCACCTGCTCGCTCACCGGCAGCTGCGGCTTGCGTGGGGAGCCGCCGGGCAGGCCGAGGCTGTTCAGCACGGCTTTGGTGACCCGGATGCCGCCGTTGCGGTACAGCGTGTCGGACAACCGCACGACCTTGCCGAAGGACGAGAAGACGGTGGCCTGGTCGCCGGCGTCGTACGCGGTGGCGACGGATGCGCACAGGGCCGGGGCCAGGTTGGCCTCGGAGGTCAAGAAGCCCTGTCCGCCGAGCGACAGGTTGAGCAACCCCTGCGCCGGACCGCCGACGTGGACGGTGACCCGATCGCCGACGGCGTCGATGATCCGGGCCAGGTAACCGTGGTCCTGATGGCTGGAGTTGATGCCGATCACGTGATCGAAGCGCTCGACGAGGCGGGTCAGGAGGGGGATGCGCACCTGGTATCCGACGCTCTGGTGGGTCGAGATGACACATGGTGAGGAGACGGCGCTGAGGATGTCCGTGAAGTACGCCTCGACCTCGTCCTCGTTCGGACGGTGGCCGTGGCCCTGGTCGAGCGAGTACACCTGGCATGCATCGATGCCGAGCGAATCGGCCATCTGGATGTAGCGGATCATGTCGCCGGCGAGCCGTGGCTCGACGCCCATCGCACGCACCGGAACCTTGCCGCGCAGCTCCTCGACGGCGATGCCGACGACGCGTTCGGCCTCGGCGTCATCCAGCGTGTAGCCCTCGCCGCTGCCACCGCCGCCGACGTAGACGCCGACACCGCCGGCAGCCATCCGCCGCAGGTGGAGCCGGTAGGCATCCTCGTCGAAGCCGCCGTCCGCGGTGAACGGGGTGATGCTGATCACGAACACCGAGCTCGGTCGCGAGATGGGCTGCGGTCCTCCGGCAGCCTCTTCCGACTCCCCGTCCAGAACGTGCATTGGGATTAGAGTAGCCACCGGTACGTCGCCGAGGCCTACCCGCTGAGCATCAGAAAGGGACGGTGACACGGTTGTGTCGACTGCGAACGGTCGCTCTCCGCTGAACCGTCAACTCCGTCAACCGCG
>JAOPXO010000101.1 GCA_025965115.1 Aeromicrobium sp. | reverse complement strand
GGGTGGTGCAGAGCTGTTCCGGCCGCATCACGCGCGCGATCTGCGCACTCACGTCAGCGCACTCCCGCTCCCGTACGGGATCATCACCCAGGACGACGGGCTCACTGCCGAGCACCTTGCCGTCCCGGACGGTCTCCTCACCCCGGAGCAGGCCCGTACGATCCTGGATCGTGCTGGCAGCCAGGTGATCGTGACGCCGTGGCGCAGCATCGTCATCCCCGACCTGGAGGTCGCATGACCTCGCCAAAGCGACCCACGCGCCACTTCGACTACGTCGACGACGGTCCGGCGATCTATGTCGACTCCTTCGCGACGATTCGCGACGAGGCCGATCTCTCACACGTCCCTGCCGATGCCGAGAAGGTCGCCGTACGCATGGTGCACGCCTGCGGACAGGTCGACCTGACCCGTGATCTCGACATCCATCCGGGGCTGGTCACCGCGGCCCGTGGTGCCCTGCAGAACGGTGCGCCGATCCTGACCGACGCGACGATGGTTGCCTCGGGTGTCACGCGCGCCCGGCTGCCCAAGGACAATGACGTCCTGTGCTTCTTGCGCGACGAGCGCGTGCCAGATCTGGCGAAGGAGTGGCGGACCACCCGGTCGGCGGCCGCGGTCTCGCTGTGGGAGGACCGGCTCGAGGGCGCGGTCGTCGCATTCGGCAATGCCCCGACAGCGTTGTTCCATCTCCTCGAGATGCTGCTCGACGGAGCCCCCCGACCTGCGGCGATCATCGGCACGCCGGTCGGCTTCATCGGGGCCGCCGAGTCCAAACAGGCACTGGCATCGTTCTCACTCGACATCCCCTACCTCACGGTCCACGGCCGACGAGGCGGCTCGGCGATGGCCGCCTCGGCGCTCAACGCGCTGGCCCAGGAGCGCGAGTGACCGGCAAGCCCAGCCCTGGACGACTCTGGGGCGTCGGTCTCGGCCCCGGCGATCCCGAGCTGATCACCCTCAAGGCGGCGCGCCTGATCGCCTCGGCGGATGTCATCGCGTTCCACGCAGGCGTCGGCAAGCAGTCGAATGCCCGACGCATCGCAGACTCCCTGATCCCGGCCGGAGCCATCGAGGAAGAGCTCCGCTATCCCGTGACGACCGGGGAGACCGCGCACCCCGGCGGCTATGCCGGAGCAATGGCCGAGTTCTACGAAGAGTCCGCGGCCCGCCTCGCCGCCCATCTCGAGGCCGGCCGTACGGTCGTCGTCCTCGCCGAGGGCGATCCGCTGTTCTACGGCTCCTACATGTACATGCACGATCGGCTCTCCGACCGGTTCGAGACCGAGGTGGTCCCGGGAGTCACATCGTTCGCCGCCGCGACCGCAGCCGTCGCGTCGCCGCTGGTGCGCCAGACCGACGTCCTCACGATCCTCCCGGGCACGCTGCCCGAGGCCGAGCTGGCCCGGCGTCTTGCCGATACCGATGGCGCGATCATCATGAAGCTCGGACGCACATTCCCCACCGTCGTCTCGGCCTTGCGCCAAGCGGGCCGGCTCGAGGGTGCGCTGTATGTCGAGCGTGCCTCGATGGCAGAGGAACGGTGGCTTCCCGTCGCGGACGTAGACCCCGCGTCGGTGCCGTACTTCTCGCTGATCGTCGTCCCCGGAGACACCAAGCCCGCTGCAGTAGAGGTTTCGACAAGCTCAACGAGCGAGGCGGCAGAGGTGCTGATCATCGGGCTCGGACCTGGCCCGGATCGCTGGATCACCCCTGAGGTCAGTGCCGCCCTGGACGGTGTCCAGCACGTCGTGGGCTACGCGCCGTACGTCAATCGGGTCCCTCAGCGCGAAGGCCTGACCCGCCACGCGTCCGGGAACACCGTCGAGGTCGACCGCGCCCGGGTGGCACTCGATCTTGCCCTCGCCGGAGAGCGCGTCGCGGTCGTCTCTGGCGGAGACGCGGGCATCTTCGGGATGGCGGCGGCTGTGTTCGAGGCGGCCGAGGACGAGGTGTACGCCGAGGTGCCGATCCGCGTTCTGCCCGGTGTCTCGGCGGTGCAGGCCGTGGCAGCCCGCGCGGGTGCACCGATCGGCGGCGACTTCGCCGTGATGAGCCTGTCCGACCGTCTGAAGCCGTGGTCGCTGATCGAGCAGCGGTTGCGCGCCGTCGCCGAGGCCGATCTCGTCCTGGCGATCTACAACCCGGCCTCCCGATCGCGCACGACCCAGGTGGCCGAGGCGCAGGCGATCCTGCTCGAGCACCGCCAACCCGACACCGTCGTGGTCATCGGGCGAGACATCGGGCGCGACGAGGAGTCACTGACGGTGACCACACTGGGAGAGCTCGATCCCGCGACGATCGACATGAAATGCCTGCTTCTGATCGGCGCGAGCAGCACGCGCACGACAGCCAGCGGTCAGGTCTGGACGCCACGCTTCGCCGAACGGTCGCGCGCCGAGTCATAGAGATAGGACTCCGCTCCGCGTACGTCTGTGGCGAGTGCCTTCCCGACCAGAATTACGGCGGCCTGTTTCAGACCGGCGGCCTCGACCTGATCGGCGATGCCGCCGAGGGTGCCGCGCAGCACCACCTCGCTGGGCTGGGAGGCATTGGCAACGACCGCAACCGGGCAGTCTGCGCCGTATGACTCGGCCAGCTCCGCGGCGATGACGCGCGTGCGGGTGATCGCCAGGTGCAGGACGAGCGTCGAGCCGGTCGCCGCGAAGTTGGCGAGTGCTTCGCCCTCAGGCATGGCCGTCGACCGCGCCTGCGTACGTGTGAGGACCACCGACTGCACGACCTCGGGGACGGTCAGCTCGGCGCCGAGCAGGGCCGCCGCCGCGGCGTACGCCGGCACTCCGGGAGTCACATCCCATGGCACGCCGTGGGCATCGAGCCGCTTGGACTGCTCGTGAAGTGCGGAGTAGACCGACGGATCGCCCGAGCAGAGTCGGACAACCTCCAGCCCCGCAGCGTGCGAGTCAACCAAACGCGCGGTGATCTGGTCGAGGTCGAGATCCTGCGTGTCAACGAGCTCGACGCCATCAGGGCAGTGGGCGAGGATCGCCTCGTCGATGTAGGTGCCGGCGTAGACACAGACATCGGCGGCGTTGAGGAGTGCGACGGCACGCAACGTCAGGAGATCAGCGGCACCAGGCCCAGCTCCGACGAAGTGGATCGTCACGAGCCATCCTTCGTCACGGCCCACTGGGTGATCGTGCGCGATGGCGTCCATCCGGTGAACGAGCCGATCGGTGCCGCGTGTTCAATGCGCAGACGAGTCAGCTCGCCGCCCAGCTCTGCGTAGCGCCGGGCCAACGTCGTCTCGGTCTCCAGCGTGACACCGTGAACGACCAACCGTCCGCCGGGACGGAGCGCCGCCCAACACGCATCGAGCAGTCCGGGCTCATTCGCACCCCCACCGACGAAGATCGCGTCGGGGTCCTCGAGCCCGGACAACGCCTCGGGGGCATGGCCGGTCACGATCGCCAGCCCGGGGACTCCGAGCGAACCCGCATTTGCGGCAATGCGTACGACCCGGTCGTCGCGAGCCTCGATGGCAATCGCCCGACAGGCCGGATGTGCCCGCATCCACTCGATCGCGACGGAGCCAGCACCGGCGCCGACATCCCACAGGAGCTGCCCGGGCATCGGAGCAAGGCGAGCGAGCGCCGAGGCTCGCACATCGCGCTTGGTGAGCTGACCATCGTGGTCGAAGGTGTCATCGGGCAGACCAGCGGTGAAGCCGAGCAGGCGTGCGCCGTCGCTGATCAGCTCGACCGCGACGACGTTGAGCGCCGGCGACTCGGCCTGACCCCAGGAAGCGGCAACGCCGTCGGTGCGACTCTCGTGATCCGATCCGAGATCTGCCAGGACCGACATCGGGCTCGCGCCGTAGCCGGCTTCGCTCAGCAGCCCGGCGACGACCGCAGGGGTCGTGCCATCCGACGACAGCACGAGGAGGCGCAGACCGGGGGCGAGGGAACGCGCGACGAGGTGCGGATCGCGGCCGACCAGGGTCACCACTTCGGTGGACTCCGCCGACCAGCGCATACGCGCCCTCGCCAGGGCCACCGAGGAGAGCGCGGGGACGACCGTGACGGCGTCGGACCCGATCAGGTCGACGAGCGTCGTGGCGATGCCCGACACGAGCGGGTCCCCTGAGGCGAGCGCAACCACGGTCTGGCCGTCGAACTTCTCCAGCAGCGCCGGAAGACCCTCTCGCAGCGGTGACGGCCACGGCTCCCGGACCTGGGCAGGTGCAGCCGGCAGCATCGACAGGTGGCGCGAACCTCCGAGGATCACATCGGCAGCCTCCAGCAAGGCCTTCGAGGCATCGGGCAGTCCGGCCCAGCCATCCGCGCCGATTCCGACGACCGTGACGTGAGTGCCCATGTCGAATGACGATATCTGCCCAGCATGCAACCGGATCCCGGGCGGGTCTGACAGCAACGGTTGGCGGCGACTACCCTTGCGGGACAAGGCTCGAGGTGCCCCATACGCCCAGGCGTGCGGGGAGAATCGGGAAGCCGGTGAGAATCCGGCACAGGGCCCGCTGCGGTGACCCAGGTTCGACCTGGGAAGTCCGAAGACCGGCCTCGTGCCTGACAGGTGGGCGCAGCCGCGCTCGCCGTACGTCGGCAGACGAGCGGGAGCCCCATATGCCACAGCACTACCCCTTCAGCGCGGTCGTCGGCTCCGACGACATGGCGCTTGCACTCACCCTCTCCACGATCTCGCCTGCCATCGGTGGCGTGCTCGTACGCGGCGAGAAGGGCACCGCGAAGTCGACCATGGTGCGCGCCCTCGCGTCGGTGCTGCCGCCCATCGACGTCATCGCCGGTGACCGGTTCTCCACCGACCCGCTGGAGTCCAATCCCCTGTCCCCCGACGGACCGTTCGCCGTCGACGCGCTCGTCGAGACCCGGCCGGTGCGCCTCGTCGAGCTGCCGGTCGGCGCCACCGAGGATCGTGTGCTCGGCTCGCTGCACCTCGAGAAGGCTCTGTCCGAGGGCGTGACCGAGTACGAGCCCGGCCTGCTCGCCCGCGCGCACCGCGGCATCCTGTACGTCGACGAGGTCAATCTGCTGCACGATCACCTTGTCGACCTCCTGCTCGATGCGGCCGCGATGGGCCGCTCAACCGTCGAGCGTGATGGCGTCTCCGTCGAGCACGCAGCCCGCTTCGTCCTGGTCGGCACGATGAACCCCGAAGAGGGCGAGCTCCGACCCCAGCTGCTCGACCGCTTCGGCCTCACGGTCGAGGTCGCGGCACCACGTGACCCTGCCGAGCGGGTCGAGGTCGTACGACGAAGGCTCGCCTACGAGTCCGACCCTGATGGGTTTGCCGAGCGCTTCGCCGAGGACGAGGCCGCCCTGACCGACCGCATCCAGTCGGCCCAGAAGCTCGTGGTCCAGGTCGAGCTCAGCGACTGGGCCATGCTCAAGATCGCCGAGGTGTGTGCAGCATTCGAGGTCGATGGCATGCGCGCCGACATCGTGACCGCGCGAGCCGCCACCGCCCACGCCGCGTGGCACGGTCGCACCGTGGTCGAGCGCGAGGACATCCGCGCCGCGGCTCGGCTGGCACTTCCGCACCGTCGTCGGCGCAACCCGTTCGACGCTCCCGGCATCGACGAAGACCTTCTGGACCAGATCCTCGGCGACGACGAACCCCCGCCGGAGCCCGAGGGTGACGGCACAGACAAGCTCGAGACCGAAGAGTCCGAGTCCGAAGCAACCTCCGATCCGGGTCACGACGCCAGTGAGCCAGACGTTTCGGCCCCGGATCGCAGCGAGACGCCATCAGAGGCTCAGGCCCAGCGCGAGCAAGAGCCGCAGACCGGCACCAACGACGTCACGGTTGCCGCCCCGCAGCAGCCCTATCGCCCCCGGCTGTTCACGGTCGGCGGCACCGGCGCGGGAGAGTCCGGCAAGCGGTCGAGGGCGATCACCGAGACCGGACGACGCATCGGTGCTCAACGGCGTACGGGCCAGGGTGGCTCGATCCACCTGATCGAGACGATCCGCGCCGCGGCCCCACACCAGCACGCGCGCGGCCGGGTCGACAGCCTGCAGTTCCGGGCCGACGACCTGCGCCTGGCGATCAAGGAGGGACACGAGTCCAATCTGATCCTGTTCTGCGTCGACGCCTCTGGTTCGATGGCGGCGCGCAAGCGTATGGAACAGGTCAAGACCGCAATCCTCTCGCTGCTGATGGATGCCTATCAGCGCCGCGACAAGGTCGGACTCATCACCTTCCGCCAGGACGGCGCCGAGCTCGCGCTGCCGCCGACCGGCTCGATCGACATCGCAGCGACCCGCCTGGGTGAGCTGCCCGCCGGTGGCCGCACTCCACTCGCCGAGGCACTGCTCAAGTGCGCTGACGTGCTGCGACTCGAGCGCGTACGCGATCCACGTCGCCGACCGCTCCTCGTCGTCATCACCGACGGCCGGGCCACGTACGGCGACAACGCCCTCGGACGTGCCCACCAGGTCGCGAAGCACCTCGGCGCCACCGGCGTCGCGAGCCTCGTGATCGACTGCGAGACCGGCACGTTCCGCATGGGGTTGGCGCACCAGCTGGCCGATCACCTGATGGCTGAGTACGTACCCCTCGGCGAAGTCAGCGCCTCGGCACTCACCGACGCCGTTCGGGGGGCCGCCTGATGCCCAAGGGTCAGCCGGTCGCCGTCCCCGACGATGGCCTCACGACGAGAGAGCGCCGCAACCGGCCGCTGTTGATGGTCCACACCGGCGACGGCAAGGGCAAGTCGACTGCCGCCTTCGGCCTCGCGATCCGCTCCTGGAACCAGGGCTGGAACATCGGCGTCTTCCAGTTCGTGAAGTCCGCCAAATGGCGCATCGGTGAACAGACCGTGCTCGAACGCCTCGGCCGGCTCCACGACGAGACCGGCGAGGGCGGACCCGTCGAGTGGCACAAGATGGGTTCGGGCTGGTCGTGGTCCCGCAAGGAGGGCACCGACGAGGACCACGCCGCGGACGCCGCGGAGGGTTGGGCCGAGGTCAAGCGCCGCATCGCTGCCGAGACGCATGACCTGTATGTCCTCGACGAGTTCACCTACCCGATGAAATGGGGCTGGGTCGACGTCGACGAGGTCGTCGAGACACTCGCCAACCGGCCGGGACGCCAGTACGTCGTGATCACTGGCCGCGGCGCCGATCCCCGGCTGGTCGAGATCGCCGATCTGGTGACCGAGATGCAGCACGTCAAGCATCCCTTCGACAACGGCCAGAAAGGTCAGCGGGGAATCGAATGGTGAGCCTTCCCCGACTCGTCATCGCCGCGCCTGCCTCGGGACATGGCAAGACGACGGTCGCCACCGGCCTCATGGCGGCGCTGGCTCGTGCCGGCCACGACGTGTCGGGCCACAAGGTCGGGCCCGACTACATCGACCCGGGCTATCACGCGCTCGCGACCGGCAAACCCGGCCGCAACCTCGACCCGCACCTGGTCGGCGAGGAACGCCTCGTCCCGCTGCTCCTGCACGGCGCTCGCGGAGCGGACCTGGCCATCATCGAGGGCGTGATGGGCCTGTACGACGGACAGATCGGTGGCGAGGGATTCGCTTCGACCGCGCACGTCGCGACAGTCACACGTACCCCCGTTGTCCTCGTCGTCGACATCTCGCACGCGTCTCGCTCGATCGCCGCACTGGTGCAGGGCATGATCGCATTCGACCCGTCCGTACGCGTCGTCGGCGTGATCCTCAACAAGGCCGGCTCGCCGCGGCATGCCGGCGAGGTCATCAGCGCCCTCGAATCGACCGGCGTCCCGGTACTCGGCGTGCTGCAGCGCGATGACGGCATCGTCGCACCCTCGCGCCACCTCGGGCTCGTACCTGCCGCGGAGCGCGCCGACGCCGCACACGCGCTGGACCGTCTGGCTGCCCAGATCGCCGAGAAGCTCGACCTCGACCAGTTGCTGGAGCTCGCGCGGAGCGCTCCGGACCTTGACGGAGAACCGTGGGATCCGTCGGCCGAGGTCACTGGGCCGGCAACACCAAGCCGGCCCGTGGTCGCGATGGCCGGCGGACGCGCCTTCACATTCCGCTATGCCGAGACCGAGGAACTGCTTCTCGCCGCAGGCTGCGATGTCGTGACGTTCGATCCGCTCGTCGACGACGCCTTGCCGCAAGGCACCGCCGGCCTGTACCTCGGTGGCGGGTTCCCCGAGGTGCACGCCGCTGGCCTGTCCGCCAACGCGCCCCTTCGTGAGGCGCTCCGCGCGGCGGTCGACTCCGGTATGCCGACCTATGCCGAGTGCGCGGGACTGCTCTACCTCTGCCGATCGGTCGACGGCATGCCGATGGTCGACGCGATCGACGCCGACGCCGTCATGTCGCCACGCCTGACGCTGTCGTACCGAACGGCCATCGTGCCCGCGGATCAGCTGACCGGTCCCGCCGGTACCCGCGTCACGGGCCACGAGTTCCATCGCACGACGGTGTCGCCTTTCGCGGGCGGTGAGCCGGCGTGGCTTGTCGACGGACAGCCCCATGGCTTCGGCTCAGCAACGCTGCATGCCTCCTATCTGCACACGCACTGGGCCGGCCACCCCCAGGTGGCCCAACGCTTCGCCGAAGCGGTCCACGCGTACGTCCCAGAGGTGACCACGTCGACAGGCGGGATGAAAGGCCGCGCGGAGCGTGGCCACACGTCCGGGCGAAGCCCGGGTGACGCGAAGCGGCACACGGCGCCGGAGGCGCTGACGTACCACGGAGACCAGGAGCTGGCCCCAGGTCTCGTCGACTTCGCGGTCAACACTTACGACGGGCCGCGTCCCGAGTGGTTGGACGCCGCCCTCCGGGCGAGCCTCGCCGACATCGACTGCTACCCCCAGCCGGGTGCGGCCGAGGCCGCCATCGCGCGTCGGCACGGGCGCCGTACGGACGAGGTGCTCGCGACCGCTGGAGCGGCCGAAGCGTTCAGCCTCATCGCCCGGGCCCGACCCTGGCAACGGCCGGTCGTCATCCACCCACAGTTCACCGAACCCGATGTGGCGCTGGCCGCCGCCGGGCACCAACCCGAGCACGTGATGTGCGATCCGGCGCAGGGATTCGTCATCGACCCCGAGCTCTTGCCGGCCGACGCGGACCTTGTGATGATCGGCAACCCGACCAATCCGACCGGCATCCTGCACCCCGAGCAGACCGTGCGCCAACTCCTGCGCCCCGGTCGAGTCGTGGTCGTCGACGAGGCGTTCATGGACTCGGTACCCGGCGAACGACACTCACTCGCCGGCACACCCCTTCCGGGTCTTCTGGTCGTCCGCAGTCTCACCAAGCTGTGGGCCATCCCTGGCATCCGCGCCGGGTACGTAGTTGGGCCGGCCGAACTCCTGGCGGCTCTGCGCCACCAGCAATCGCCCTGGTCCCTATCGACGCAGGCGATCGCCGCGATCGTGGCCACCGCCTCCGACCAAGGGCGCGCCGAGGCGGCCAGGCGATCCGCCACGATCGCCCAGCACCGCGCCGTGCTGGTCGACGGGCTCACCGAGCTCGGCATCGACCACATCCCGTCGTCGGCGCCATTCGTGCTCGCCCGCGCCGCTGGGGCGCACGATCGCCTGCGCTCTGTGGGCTACGCGCTCAGGCGGGCCGACACCTTCCCGGGCCTCGACGACAACTGGGTCCGCATCGCCGTACGTCGACCCGACACGACCCGCAAGCTGTTGGCGACCCTGCGGATCGAGGGACCATGGACCTGAACGTTCGCGGTATGGACACCGTCGTGCTCGGTGGTGACACCCGCGCCGCCATCCAGGTCGCCTCACTGCTCGACTCTGGTGCCATCGTCACGGTCATCGCACCTTCCGCGACCGCGACGATCGAGGACCTCGCAGACCGCGGACTCATCACCTGGCTGCACCGAGACGTTGCTCCCGATGACCTCCGAGATGCTGATCTGGTCATCAAGGCGCAGGCGCAGGGCGCGACGGAGGATCGGATCCTCACCCAGGGGCTGGTCACTCTGGTCGGAGGTGGCCCAGGAGATCCAGGCCTGGTGACGATTGCCGGCCGCGAGGCGATCGAGTCCGCCGATGTCATCGTGACCGACCGCCTCGTGCCACTTGCCGCCCTCGCCTGGGCCCGGTCCGACGCCGAGATCATCGACGTCGCCAAGATCCCCGGCGGCCGCTCCACCAGCCAGGACGAGATCAACCGACTGCTGATCGAGCACGCCAAGTCCGGGCGACACGTGGTGCGGTTCAAGGGTGGCGACAACTTCGTGTTCGGTCGCGGTGGCGAGGAGATCCTCGCCTGCGCCGACGCCGGCATCCGTACGCGCGTCGTCCCCGGCGTCTCTTCGGCGATCGCTGCGCCGGCGATGGCGGGCATACCCATCACGCATCGAGGGATGACCCAAGGGTTCACCGTCATCTCCGGGCACGTGCCTCCCGGGCATCCCGAGAGCACTCTCGACTACGCCGCCCTCGCCGCCTCGGGCACCACGATCGTGGTGCTGATGGGCGTACGCACGCTGAGCGCGATCTGCGCAGCGCTTGTCGAGGGCGGACTCGACCCCACGACACCCGCTGCCGTCGTCGCAGACGGCGCGATGCCGAGCCAGAAGGTTGTCAGGGCCACCGTCGCCACGATCGACGATGCGGCCAGCACAGCCGGGATCGGCGCCCCCGCGGTCGCCGTGATCGGCGAGGTGGCCGACGTCCCCGGGCTCGCATGATCTTGTGGGTTCGCCACGGCCAGTCGACGTGGAACGTCCTCGATCGGATGCAAGGGCACGAGCTGAGCCCGCCCGTGACCGAGATCGGTCGTGAGCAGGCATCCGCCGCCGCGGACCAGCTCGCGGACGCCGGGGCCATACGCCTGCTGAGCTCGCCCGCCGTGCGCGCTCTGGAGACCGCGACGATCATCGGCGACCGCCTGGGACTGGCCGTCGAGGAGGAGCCACTCCTGCTGGAGAAGGGCATCGAGGAGGACATCGGGTCGGTCCTCGGGCGGGTGCAGGAGCTGCTGTCGATCGACCTTCCCGAGCACACGATCGCCGTCAGTCACGGCGACACGATCGCGCTCGCCGTCGGCTTGCTGAGCGGCCAGAGGCCCGAACTCCCTGGCAACGGTTCGATCACCCGAGTCGATCCGACGACCCGTACGGTGAGCGTCACCCAACCCTCATTGACCGTTGACGACGCCCGTCCCTAGGATGTGACCACCACACCCAAGGAAGCCGGTGAAACTCCGGCGCAGTAGCGCTACTGTGACGCCGTTCGCGGCGAAGCCAGACCCAGGGGTGTGGTGGTCACATCCATTCCAAGGGACGCACTCATCCCGTCAGGAGCACACATGTCACAGATTGCCGCCACACCCGAGCTGGAGATCCCGTCGATTCCCATCGGCCAGATCGCGCCTTGGGCATTCTTCGTCTTCCTCATCGCCGCCATCGTCGTGTTCTTCATCAGCGCCGATCAGGGCATCGTGGCGATCCCGTCAGGCAACGCCATCCATGAGTGGGTCCACGATGGACGCCACCTTCAGGGCTTCCCCTGCCACTGATCCACCTCCCCTGACACCGACGCGCCCACGGCCGTCGGTCTCCTCGCGCTACCCAAGGACTTCTCGATGACACCCAGCAACTTCCTGATCCGGGGCCTCCTGGCCGGATTCATCGCCGGACTCTTCACGTTCGGCGTCGCCCACACCTGGGGCGAGCCTCAGATCAACGCCGCAATCGCGGTCGAGAATGCGCACGCCGCCGCCGAACCCGCCGCCAAGCACGACCACCACGCGGAGAACGGCACCGTCGTCAGCCGCGAGAACCAATCGACCTGGGGTCTCGCGACCGGCACGATGGGACTCTCGCTCGCCCTCGGCGGCATCGTCGGCCTCGTCTCCGCGTTCGCCGTCGGTCGCATCGGACGGCTACGGCCGGGCCAGTCGACTGCGCTGGTCGCACTCATCGGCTTCGTGTCGATCGCTCTCGTACCCTTCCTGAAATATCCGGCGACGCCACCAGCCGTCGGCAATCCCGACACGATCAGCGACCGGACGATCGAGTACTTCTCGATGCTGGGCATCTCGCTGCTAGCTGCGATCGGAGCCGTGCTGCTGGCCCGCCGCCTGCTCGGCAATCTCGGCGTCTACCGCACCGTGCTGATCGCGGCCGGCAGCTATCTCGTTGTCGTGCTGATTGCAGGTCTCCTGCTCCCGACCGTCAACGAGATCGGCAGCTTCCCCGCCGACACCCTCTGGTACTTCCGCCGAGCCTCCCTCATGACGATCACCACGACGTGGGCCGTGATCGGAATCGTCCTCACCGGGCTGATCGGCAAATTGTATGAACGCGAGTCCCTCACGGCCGCGCGCAAGCAGCTGGCGGCGAGCCTGTGAACGCCGTCAAGCCGCCGTCCGCGGCCGTACGCGCGCAGGCCGTCGAGCGGCTGGCCGGACTCGCCACTCCTCCCGGTGCCCTCGGCCGGCTCGGCGA
>JAOPXO010000048.1 GCA_025965115.1 Aeromicrobium sp. | reverse complement strand
CGAAGCTGAACAGCTGATCGGCGGCGAACGCCTTGGCCCGGTCCGACCCCGGCGCCTCCATCCGGCCGACGACGGCCTTGGTCTCGAGCGTACGTACGAGATCGGGCGGCCAACGTACGTCGATGCGCGACGCGAGCAGATGCGTGACCGTACGCCCGTCGCCGAGCAGCGCGAGCTCATCAGCGGTGACCGCGACGGTGCCGGTCGAGATCTCGGCCAGCAGCCGGGTCGCCGGCGGCCACGCGTCCGCGATGCGGGCCAGCATCGAGCGGGTTGCCTGGCGTACGCCCGGGCCGAGGTGGTGATTGTCCTGCGCCCAGACCTCGGAGGCGCGCGCGGCGCCGAATGAGCTGTCCTGCGGCTTGATCCGCAGCTCGACGTCGGCCACGAGGTTGCCCTCGGGCTGGTTGATGAAGCTGACGCCGAAGATGTACGAGAACGTCCGCTCGCGCTCGCGTGGCTGGACGGCACGCGGAGAGACGTAGGCCTGGCGCTGTGGCGTCGAGGCCGCCGCCGGAGCGTCGACCGCGAGCGCCTTGAGGAACGCGTTGATCTTGACCTGACCACGGCCGGGATTGCTGTCGATCGCCAATGCAGCCTGCTGCAGCTGGGCAAGCTCCGCACCGTCGGGCGAACCGAGATTGCCACGTGCCATGATGCGCAAAGCGAGGATCGCCGGAGTCGCCCACGCGCGCACGGAAGCGTCGGCCGACATCGCGCGGATGCCCTGGCTCAGCGGTCCGATCGACTCGCTGGCGGTGGCTCGTTGCTCGCCCTCAGGGGTGTGAAACACGAACCGTGACTCCGAGGGATTGTCGTGTGGTTCGAAATCGACCGGATAGCGCAAGAGCAGGCGCAAATCCGTGGTCGTAGGCATCCCTCCATTGTCTCGCACGCCCCAAGCGGGCCCGACAGGGGCAGGTCTTGTGGGCGAATGACCAGTCCGTGGAAACCCTCCGCGGCGGCAGGATTTCGCGTACGTTCTGCGGATGACCGATGCGAAAATCACCCACATTGGAGGGCCTACGGCGCTCATCGAGGTCGGCGGCTGGCGCATCCTGACCGACCCGACATTTGATCCGCCGGGCAAGCGCTACTTCTTCGGCTGGGGGACGATGTCGCGCAAGCTCGCCGGCCCATCGATCCAGGCGAAGGACCTAGGCCGGATCGATGCGGTGCTCGTCAGTCATCACCACCACGGCGACAACCTCGACCCGAGCGCCAAGGCGCTGCTGCCGACGTGGGGCACGACGTACACGACGCTGAAAGCCTCCAGGAAGCTTGGCGGCAACTCCGTGGGGCTCACCGCGTGGGACACCGCGACGCTTGAGGCTTCCGGCAAGGAGACGATCACCCTCACGGCGACGCCATGTCGGCACGGCCCGGCCGGCAGCGAACCCATCACCGGTCCGGTGATCGGCTTCTCGCTGCGATGGGCCGATCAGGCGAATGGCGAGCTCTGGATCACCGGCGACACGGTCCTGTACGCGGGCCTGCGCGATGTCGCCGCCAGGCTCAAGATCGGCACGATCCTGATGCACCTCGGCTCGGTGCGGTTCCGCTATCTGTCCGGCTGGTTCCGCTACACGATGGACGCCCGCGAAGGCGCGGAGCTGCTCGACCTGGTCAAGCCCACCAATGTCGTCCCGGTGCACTACGAGGGGTGGTCGCACTTCCAGCAGGGTCGCGATTCGGCCGAGCAGGTGCTGGCGGCCTCGCCGTACGCCGATCGCATCCACTGGCTGGACCCAGGAGAGTCTGCGACCCTCCCGGTCTGACTCAGTCGACTTGCATTTCGCCCATCGGGTTCCAGCCGTCCTGGTCGACGCTCTGGCTGACGATCAGCGGAGTGCAGGCGAGCGCCTGCGGCATCGTCTGTACGGCGGTCTTGAAGTGCTCACTGTTGACGTGCGCGCCGGCCGCGTCGTCCTCGAAGGCCTCGACGAGCACGAACTCATTGGCGTCGTCGACGCTGCGTGACCAGTCGAACCACTTGTTGCCCGGCTCCGCCCTGGTGGCCTCGGTGAATGGGCCGACAAGCTCCAGCCACCGATCGGTCCAGTCTGGTTTGGTCTGAAATTTCACCACAATGAAGATCATTTGGCCCACTTTTGCATATTGACCGTCGCACCGACCGCCGGGATCATGTGGTGCATGTTGCAACGAATCGAGGGAACCCCGTGACCGCCGAAAAATTGCAGGCAGCGCTCGACTTCACGCCTGCTGACCTGGAATCCAACCGAGCCGGCCGGTTGTCCGACACTCAACAGACCTTCATGGACAAGGAGAGCAAAAAGGGCAAGGCGTTCATCCTCGGCATGGGCGGGGTCTTCGTCGTCTTTGTCATCATCATCATCACCGTGGTGCTGCCGAAGATGAACTCCAACTCGACAGACTCGACCACCGGCAGCTCATCGGCGGTGCCCCCGGGGATCATCTTTGCCGTCCTCGCCGTCGTGGCGCTGATCGTGCTCGCGTCGGTGCTGAGAGGTCGCCGCGGCATGGGCAATATCGCGACCAGTGCCGTCCTGTCGGTCGAGGGACCAGCGCGCATAAGCGCCAAGGTGCGCGGCAACGTGACGGACAACATGATGCTGGTGCCGATGGCGGTCTATCGCGTGAAGGTCGGCAAGGTGAAATTTCCCTTGAACGGCAAGAAGTACAGCGGCTTCGTCAATGGCGTCAACTACCGGTGCTTCTACGTCAAGGGCACCTTGCCCATTCTGATCTCCGCCGAAGAGATCTGACCCTCAGGCTTCGGCGGGCGGGGCCTCTTCCGCGGCTTCGGCTGCGGCGACCTGGCGGCGTACGTCGTCCATGTCGAGCTCTTTGACGGCCGTGATGACCTGCTCAAGCGCGGCGGCCGGAAGCGCGCCGGGCTGCGAGAACACCAGGATGCCGTCGCGGAACGCCATCAGTGTCGGGATCGAGCTGATCTGCGCCGCACCGGCGAGCTCCTGCTCGGCGTCGGTGTCGATCTTGCCGAACACGACGTCGGAGTGCTGCTCGCTGGCGGCCTCGAAGACCGGTCCGAACTGCTTGCACGGACCACACCACTCGGCCCACCAGTCGACGAGCGTGATGCCCTCGCCGGCGATGACTTCGTCGATGCTGTCCTTGGTCAGGGTGACGGTGCTCATGATGACCTTTCCTAGAAAACTCCGTTCGAAGTGTTCAACCCTACGCACCGGGTGGTGATTCCCAACCGCTCACGGTCCTGCCGAGGTTGCGGTGTCGGTCGGTGCCGGACTCGTGGTCGTGGTCGGTCCGGGCGATGGCGTCGTGCTTCCCTTGGGCTTCTTCGGCTTGGACTTGTCGTTGCCCTTGCCGTTGCCCTTGTCCGATGTGCCCGACTTGCCGTTGTCGTCGGATCCGAGGGCGACTGCCAGGGTGATCGTGGTGCCGGGAAGAGCGGTCGTGGTTGGCGACACGGAGATCACCGTGCCGGCCGATTTCGTGGAGGCCACGTCGACGCGAGTCGCACGCAACCCCAGCTTCGTCAGCGCGGCCGCCGCATCCTCGTATGTCATACCGATCAGGCTGCGCGGGATCGCAATCCTCCCGGTCGCCACGGTGAGCTTGACGACGCTGCCCTTGTCGACCTGGTCACCTGGCGAGGGCGACTGTGCGGCGACCTCTCCAGCCTTGTGATGAGCCACGTCGGCTGTGGTCGTCGTGATCTTCAGGCCGTCGGCCTTCAGCTTGGCGGTGGCGTCGGCTGTGGTCATGCCGCGCACATCGGGCACGGTGATCTGTTTTCCTCCGTTGAGCAGGAGGAAAACGGCCACGATGGCGAGCAGGACGATCGCGGAGCTCAGCATCACGACCCGTCGGCGGCCGCGACGCTCGCCGGCGTGTGATGCAGCAATTTCGCTGGTGCCGTCTGCCGCGATCGCCGGGGCTGCGTCAAACACGGAGGTGCTGGCGGCAACTGGGACAGTGCTGGCGGTAACAGGGACGGTCTCGGCGGTGCCGGGCACTGTGCTGGCGGCAACGGGGACGGTCTCGGCGGTGCCCGGCACGATGCCGGGCACGGTGTCGGTTGGTGCGATCCCCGAGGTGCCGGGCTGAGTCTCTTGGAGCAGGGGCGACGCATTGACCACCTGCGTGCCCGCGGTCTCGCCGCCCGGGTCGACGGGCAGGGGAGCGGCGGTGGCAAAACGGCGGGCGGCCACGGCGACCTCCGCAGCCGACTGCGGTCGATCGGCGGGGTCCTTCGACAGCAGACCTTCGAGCAATGGCCCGGCACCCGCCTCCACCACCTCGGGCGGCAGGTCGGGAAGTGGTTCCTGAATATGAGCGAGGGCGGTGGCGATGTCGCTGTCGCGGTGAAATGGCGGCGACCCGGTCAGGCAGGCGTACGCGACGACGCCGAGTGCGTACAGGTCCGAGATGTGGGTGGCCGACCGCCCGCTCGACTGTTCGGGGCTCAGGTAGTCGGCGGTGCCGATCAGCGCTCCGGTCTGGGTCAGTGATTCGCCGCCGACGGATCGTGCGATGCCGAAATCGACGAGCATCACCCGACCCGTGCTGGTCAGCAGGATGTTGGCCGGCTTCAGGTCGCGATGCACGATACCCGCGACATGAGCCGTCTCGAGCGCGTCAGCCACCTCCGCAACGATCGCCATCGTCTCGCCGAGGGTGAGCACGCCGCGCTCGCGCAGGATCTGCGACAGCGGCGAACCCTCGACATACGGCATCACGAGGTACGGCACTGTGCGTCCGTCGATCTCGTCCTCGCCGTAGTCGAAGACGTCGACGATGCCGGGGTGGCTGAGCGAACCGGCGAGCCGCGCCTCGACCTGGAGACGTGCGCGGATGCTCTCGTCATCGGCCAGGTGCGAACGAATGATCTTGATGGCGACCGTGCGGTTCAGCACATCGTCGTGAGCGCTCCACACCTCGCCCATGCCGCCTCCACCAACCAGCGTGTCCAGGCGATAGCGCCCGCCGAGTATCAAAGGCATCCCCACACGCTAGCGGCGATTGCCTGACTATTCCTGTCGGGCACATGCGGGCAACCTGTCGCCATCTTGGGCACGTCGGGGCATGATCGATCCATGGTTGAACGGCGTACGTTCCTCAGCGGGCTTGCCGCGGCCGGTGCTCTGACGCTGGCGGGCTGCAGCAACGACAAGGACACCAAGAAGCCGAGCGCCACGCCGACCACACCGAGCGCGACGAAGACGACGGCTGGCGCGGATCCACACCCGAAGGTCGGCACCACGATCGCCTCGGGCCTCAACGTGCCGTGGGGCATTGTCTTCCTCGCCAACGGTGACGCTCTCGTGTCGCAGCGCGACAAGGGCACGGTCGTACGCATCTCGACGACTGGCAAGGTCAGCACCGTCGGAGCCGTGAAGGGTGTTGTCGGGTCCACCGGGCAGGGCGAGGGCGGTCTGCTGGGCATTGCGATTGCGCCGGGCGATGAGTCCACCCTGTTCGCGTACATCACGACCGCCTCGGACAACCGGGTCGTCAAGATGGATCTCACGCCGAGCTCGCTGGGCACGCCCAAGGCGATCCTGCCCGGCATTCCGACGAGCCTGCATCATCACGGCGGACGCCTGCTGTTCGACCCGCAGGGCCGCCTGTACGTGTCTGCCGGCGACGCCGAGCAGCGGGAGCTGGCCCAGAACAAAGGGTCCCTCGCCGGCAAGATCATGCGGATCGACCAGGATGGGAAGGCCGCGGCCGGCAATCCCTTCGGCAACCGCACCTGGTCCTACGGTCACCGCAACATCGAGGGCCTGTCGTTCGACGCTGCGGGGCGTCTCTGGGCGAGTGAGTTCGGCGACAAGAGCGCTGACGAGCTCAACCTGATCACGCGTGGCGGCAACTACGGCTGGCCCAATGTCGAAGGCAAGTCCGACAACCCGGCATACGTCAACCCGAAGGTCACCTGGCCGACCG
>JAOPXO010000140.1 GCA_025965115.1 Aeromicrobium sp. | reverse complement strand
CTGGGCGATCACGCCGACAGCTTGTTCGGCGGTGGCCCCGACGAGCGGGTCGAGCGCGGGGTGGCACGGGTGCAGAGCATCGTCGGGCACGAGTCCGTGGTGTCGGCTTCGGTGCAGGGCGGGCGTGGTCCGGCCGATCGCCGACTCCTGGTGCCGTGGGGTGAGCGCGCGGTGGCCAGGCGTCCGTCCGGTCAGCCCTGGCCCGGCAGCCTGCCACCGCCGGCGCCGGCGACGGTCTATCTCGAGCCGCAGGAGGCACTCGTCGTCGGCGCCGAGGGGCAGCCGATCGGGGTCACCGGACGCGGAGTGATCACGGGGGAGCCGGCGCGGTTTCGGGCTGCGGTGGGTTCTGACTGGCAACCGGTCGCCTCGTGGGCGGGGCCGTGGCCCGTCGATGAGCAGTGGTGGGACGAGGCTGCGTCACGCCGGCTCGCCCGCTTCCAGGTCGTCGGGGTCGACGGCAGCGCCTGGCTGATGTTGGTCGAGAACGGCCAGTGGTGGACAGAGGCGCGCTATGACTAGGCCGGGCTGAGCATGGGTTGGAGCAATCCCGACATGCCGTGGCGCGAGCTCGAGCGACGATTGTCAGGTCGTCCGACGCCTGACGGCGGCGACTCTCCGGGCTACTCGCGCAAGCGTCCGACGTACGAACCCGAGCAGATCGTGCGTCCCGAAGGCCCGGTCGTGCCCTATGCCGAGCTGCACTGTCACAGCAACTTCAGCGTCCTCGACGGGGCGAGCGGGCCGGATGCGCTGGTCGAGGAGGCGATCGCTCTGGGGCTGCACGGCCTGGCTATCACCGATCACGACGGCTTCTATGGCGCCCCGCTGTTTGCCGAGATCGCCCAGAAGTATCACCAAGAAAAGGGCGGAGGTATCAAGACGATCTACGGTGCCGAGCTGTCGCTTGACCTCAGTGGTCCGCAGAACGGTGTCGCCGACCCTGAAGGTAGCCACCTGCTGGCGCTGGCCCGTGGCGTCGAGGGCTATCACCGGCTCGCCGCGGCGATGACCAATGCGCACTTCCGGGGCGACGAGAAGGGTCGCCCGGTCTATGACCTCGATGAGCTCGCCGAACGCGGTCGCGGTCACTGGCTGGTGCTGACCGGGTGTCGCAAGGGTCTGGTGCGTCAGGCACTCGCCAGCGGTGGCCCGCTGGCGGCGGCGGCCGAGCTCGATCGGCTCACCGCGATGTTCGGACATGACGGTGTCGCCGTCGAGCTGATCGATCACGGATTCCCGACCGACAGCGTCGACAACGATGCACTCGCTGCACTGGCCGCCGATCACGGGCTGCCGATCGTCGCGACCAACAACGTCCACTACGCCAAACCGGCGACGCACCAGCTCGCGGCGGCGATTGCGGCCGTACGCGCGCGACGCAGCCTGTCCGACATGGATGGTTGGTTGCCGACATCGAGCTCGGCGCATCTGCGTTCCGGCGCAGAGATGTTGGCTCGGTTTGCGAGGTTCCCGGGCGCCGTCCAGCGCAGCGTCGCGATTGCGGACGAAGTGGCCTTCGACCTGCGCGCGGCCACCCCCAAACTGCCCCGCCGCGGCATACCCGCAGGTCATACGGCCATGAGCTGGCTTCGTGAGCTGGCCGAGCGGGGCATCCGCACGCGCTATGCCCACAACCCCGAGGAGGCTCGTGCCCGCATCGAGCGCGAGCTCACGGTCATCGAGGAGAAGGACTTCCCGGGCTACTTCCTGATCGTCCACGACATCGTCCACGAGGCAAGAAAGCGCAAGATCCTGTGTCAGGGCCGGGGCTCCTCGGCCAACTCGGCACTCTGCTACGCCCTGGGCATCACCGCCGTCGACTCGATCAAGTACGACCTGCCGTTCGAACGCTTCCTCGCCACGACGCGTGAGGAGGAGCCCGACATCGATGTCGACTTCGACTCCGACCGACGTGAGGAGATCATCCAGTGGGTCTATGACACGTATGGCCGACACAACGCCGCCCAGGTCGCCAATGTCATCAGCTATCGTCCCCGCTCGGCGATCCGCGATGCCGCCAAGGCGCTCGGCTATTCGCCCGGACAGCAGGATGCCTGGTCCAAGCAGATCGACGCCTGGACCTCGATCTCGGCCGATGAGGCCGGCGGGGTGCCCGCGCAGGTGCTCGACGTGGCCAATCAGCTGCTCAAGGCGCCGAGGCATCTGGGTATCCACTCCGGCGGCATGGTGCTGACCGAGCGCCCAATCGGGGAGGTGTGCCCCATCGAGCGCGGACGTATGAAGGACCGCACTGTGCTGCAGTGGGACAAGGACGCCTGCGAGTGGATGGGGCTGGTCAAGTTCGACCTGCTGGGTCTCGGCATGCTTGGCGCTCTCGACCACACGATGCGGATCGTCGCTGAGCACCTGGGGGAGGAATGGGATCTCGCCTCGATCCCCAAGGAGGAGGCGGCGGTCTACGACATGCTGTGCCGGGCCGATTCGATCGGCGTATTCCAGGTGGAGAGCCGGGCCCAGATCGGCACGCTGCCCCGGCTCCAGCCGCGCTCCTACTATGACCTGGCGATCGAGATCGCGCTGATCCGTCCCGGGCCGATCCAGGGTGGGGCGGTGCACCCGTACATCCGGCGCGCAACTGGCAAGGAGGGGGTGACCTATCCGCATCCGATCCTCGAGAAGGTGCTGGAGCGCACGCTCGGGGTGCCGCTGTTCCAGGAGCAGCTGATGCAGATGGCGATCGCGATCGGTGACTGCACCGGCGATGAGGCCGACCTGTTGCGGCGGGCGATGGGCTCCAAGCGCGGTATCGAACGCATCGAGTCGCTGCGTGCCAAGTTGTATGACGGGATGGCCAAGCACGGGCTCAGCCTCGAGGAGTCCGACGCGATCTACGTCAAGATCCAGTCCTTCGCCAACTTCGGCTTCGCCGAGAGCCATGCGCTGAGCTTTGCCCTGCTGGTCTATGCCAGCTCATGGCTCAAGCTGCACTATCCGGGCGCGTTCCTCGCCGCGCTGCTGCGCAATCAGCCGATGGGCTTCTATTCACCGCAGTCGCTCGTCACCGATGCGCGGCGGCACGGAGTCACGGTGCTGCGGCCTGACATCATGCACTCGCCGGCGCAGGCTGACCTGGAGTTGGTGGACTCTGCCGAGGCCACCGGACACCCCAGCTGCCTCCAGCGGGTGCAGGCTCCGGTCGAGAAGTTCGTACGCGGTTGTCCCGATCCGACCCCTGAGCACCGCCGGGATGGCGGATTCGCCGTACGCCTGGGGCTCGATGAGGTCCAGGGGCTCGGCCTCGAGGTCGCCGAGCGCATTGTGGCCGTACGGTCCGAGCAGCCGTTCAAGGACATGGCCGATGTGGCCCGGCGGGCCGAGCTCAGCGTGGCGCAGATGGAGTCCTTGGCGACGGCCGGCGCCTTCGACGGCTTCGGCATCTCGCGCCGACAGGCCCTCTGGAACGCCGGATATGTCGAGCGCACCGACCAGCTGGAGGGCACCTCGGTCTCCACGCCGCCGCCGATGCTGCCGGGCATGAGCGATGTCGAGCTGACGATGGCCGACCTGTGGGCGACGCGCATCTCACCGGAGACACATCCGATGGAGCACCTGCGGTCCCTGATGCAGAGTGAAGGGATCTACTCGGTCGCCGGGCTGGCCGATGCCGAGCCGGGCAGGCGGGTCAAGGTCGGCGGTCTCATCACACATCGCCAGCGACCGGCCACCGCAGTGGGGGTGACATTCCTCAACATCGAGGACGAGACCGGAATGCTCAACATCGTGTGTTCCGAGGCGTTGTGGCGGCGTTATCGGCGGGTCGGCCGCAATGCCGCCGGCATGATCATCCGCGGCACGCTGGAGCGCTATGACGGGGTGACCAATCTCGTCGCCGACAAGCTGGAGCGCATCGAGAGCGTCTACCCACAGGCTGCCGCGGCGATCCCGGCGAAGCATCGAGGGCGTGACTTCCAATGACTCGATTCCCATGATTGGGCAAAGATTCAGCTACTTAGGGTTGACATGACTTTAAGGGCGACTTAGAGTCGAACCGACACTAAGTCGGGAGGCATGGCATGACGATCGAGTCCGCGATCGACCAGCGAGTCTCGCTGGCCGTCTCCACCGTGATCTTCGCCCTGCGGCCGCACCCGGACTCCGGGCTCATGACGCTGTGGCTGCCGCTCGTACGCCGCATCCGTGAGCCCTATGAAGGGCAGTGGGCCTTGCCCGGTGGTCCCTTGGAGAGTGAGGACGACCTCGCAAGCTCCGCCTCGCACACCTTGCAGCGAACCACTGGACTCGAACCGAGATACCTTGAGCAGTTGTACGCCTTCGGCAACCCCGAGCGATCGCACGCCTTGGCCGATCATCAGCCGAGCGACCGGGTCGTCTCGATCGTCTACTGGGCCCTGGTCCGGCCCGACGAGGTCGCCCGCGCGGTCGACGGTGACAACGTCGAATGGTTCGTGGCTGACGACCTGCCGCCGCTGGCGTTCGACCACACCGAGATCGTCGACTACGCGCTGGCCCGACTCCGCGCCAAGATCACCTACACGCCGATCGCCCACGGATTCCTGCCACCGGAGTTCACCCTGACCGAGCTGCGGGAGGTGCACGAAGCCGTGCTCCGCACCGTTCTCGACCCCGCCAACTTCCGCCGTCAGGCGCTCGCGAGCAAGACCCTCATACCCACCGGCAACTGCCTCCAGGGCACGAGTCACCGACCGCCGGCATTGTTCCGGTTCGAGGCCGGGCCCCCGACATCCACCACCAAGGAGCGCAGATGACCTCCGTCGACACGGCATCCATCAACGACCGGATCGTGGCCCAGCCGGCCGCGAGCTGTGACATCGAGCTGGTCAAGGGACCGTGGGAGTTCGACACGATCCCTGGCTACGGTCCCGGTTGCTCCGAAGATGACGTCATCCCCGAGCCGGTCGTCCGTCCGGGACAGCTGCCCGCCGCATACCAACGCATGAGCGATGACGAGCTGCACGCCCGCATCCGGGCCGCCAAGGAAACACTCGGCAGCAAGCTGGTGATCCTCGGGCACTTCTATCAGCGCGATGAGGTCATCCAGCACGCCGACTTCGTGGGCGACTCGTTCCAGCTGGCCAATGCGGCGCTGACCAAGCCGGACGCTGACAACATCGTGTTCTGCGGAGTGCACTTCATGGCCGAGACCGCCGACATCCTGGCCCGTCCCGAGCAGCACGTCATCCTGCCCAATCTCGCGGCCGGCTGCTCGATGGCCGACATGGCCGACGAAGACTCGGTCGAGGCCTGCTGGGAGGAGCTCACCGAGATCTACGGCAGTGACCTCGACGCCGAGGGCAAGCAGCCGGTCATCCCGGTGACGTACATGAACTCATCGGCCGCGCTCAAGGCGTTCTGCGGCCGCAACGGCGGCATCGTGTGCACGTCGTCGAATGCCTCGACCGTGCTGGAGTGGGCGTTCGAGCGTGGCCAGCGGGTGTTGTTCTTCCCCGATCAGCACCTCGGCCGCAACACCGCCAAGGCGATGGGCATTCCGCTCGAGCAGATGCCCATGTGGAACCCCCGCAAACCGCTCGGCGGCCACACCGCCGAGGAGCTCGAGCAGGCAAAGGTGCTGCTGTGGCACGGCTTCTGCTCGGTGCACAAGCGGTTCACCGTGGCACAGATCGACAAGGCTCGCGCCGACTTCCCCGGTGTCAAGGTGATCGTGCACCCCGAGAGCCCTATGCCGGTCGTCGACGCGGCTGACGCCTCAGGGTCCACCGACGCGATCCGCAAGTTCGTCGAGGCCGCCTCGCCGGGCGATGTCATCGCGATCGGCACCGAGGTCAACATGGTCAATCGGCTCGCGGCCGAGTTCCCCGACCGTACGATCTTCTGCCTCGACCCCGTCGTGTGCCCGTGCTCGACGATGTATCGCATCCATCCTGGTTATCTCGCCTGGACGCTCGATGGGCTCGTCGAGGGCGAGATCCGCAACGAGATCATCGTGCCGCAGGAGATCGCCACCGAAGCCAAGGTCGCGCTCGAGCGCATGCTCGCGGCGCTCCCCAAGTCCGCGCCCGTGATCGGAGACTGAGATGTCAAGCATCATCGTGGTCGGCAGCGGAGTCGCCGGTATGACCGCGGCACTCGAGGCGGTCGGCACCCATGAGGTCACGCTGCTGACGAAGGCCGAGCTGGCGCAGAGCAACACGCGCTACGCCCAGGGTGGCGTCGCCGTCGTCATCGACGAGATGAGCGATCCGGGAGCTCCCAAGCTGGGCGACACGATCGAGTCGCACGTCAACGACACCCTGGTCGCCGGAGCCGGACTGAGCGACTCCGACACGGTCGGCATTCTGTGCGCCGAGGGTCCGGCGGCGATCGACGAGCTGATCGAGCGCGGGGTGAAGTTCGACCGTCACGACGGCGAGCTCTCGCACGGGCTCGAGGCCGCCCACGCCTACGCCCGCATCCTGCACGCCGGCGGAGACGCGACCGGGGCGGGCATTGCGTACGCATTGATCGACCGGCTTCGCGAGAGTGCTGTGACCGTACGCGCGCAGACCACGGTGGTTGACCTGATCATCGAGGCGGGCAGGTGCGTTGGGGTCAAGCTTCTCGACGGCGAAGAGCTCCGGGCCGATGTCGTGATTCTGGCGACCGGGGGAGCCGGCCAGCTCTACCCCTACACGACCAATCCCGAGGTCGCGACCGCCGACGGACTCGGCATGGCGCTCCGAGCGGGAGTGGTGGCCGCTGACCTGGAGTTCTATCAGTTCCACCCGACGTCGCTCGACGCTCCCGGCAATTTCCTGGTGTCCGAGGCCGTTCGCGGTGAAGGCGCCGTACTGATCGATGCCGAGGGCACGCGCTTCATGCTCGACGTGCACCCGGATGCCGAGCTGGCGCCGCGCGATGTCGTGGCCCGTGGCATCGCCGCCCAGATGCTCAAGCAGCCGGGCGTGCCCGTACGCCTCGATGCCACCGCGCTCGGTGCGGAGTTCCTCGCGAAGCGGTTCCCCAACATCGACGCCGCCTGCCGGGCGCAGGGGTTCGACTGGGGTGTCACGCCAATCCCGGTCACGCCCGCGGCGCACTACTACATGGGCGGTATCCGCGCCGATGAGTGGGGACGCACGTCGCTCCCGGGGCTGTATGCCGTGGGTGAGGCCGCCTGCAACGGTCTGCACGGCGCCAATCGGCTGGCCTCCAACTCGCTGCTCGAGGGTGCCGTCTATGGCACCAGGGTCATCGAGGGTCTTGCCGATCCGCAGCCGTTGCTGTCCTTCGATTCGGAGTGGCTCGCCCCGATCGGCATTGACATCAGCGATGATCCCGAAGCCGATGACGTCAATCGCACCGATCTCCAGCGGCTGATGTGGGACGCCGCGGGCCTTTCGCGAAACGGTCCCGATCTCGAAGCTGCTCTTGCCGAGCTCAAACGGTCGAAGGCTCCTGTCGTCAATGATGCGAAGTCGGCGGAGGATGCCAATCTGCTCGTCGTCGCGCGGGCCGTCATGACGAGCGCACTGGCCCGTCGCGAGTCACGAGGCGGGC
>JAOPXO010000107.1 GCA_025965115.1 Aeromicrobium sp. | reverse complement strand
CGGACCGGCGGCGGCACGTGCTGATCTGCACCGCGCCGCGCTCGGTCTCACCTCACCGGGTGCCGTGGTGGTCGCCGGCGATGTGGGGATGGCTGTGCCACTGTTCGAGCAACGCGGGCTTGTCGACGGGAAGCCCGCCGCGTACGTATGTCGAGGCTTTGTGTGCGAGCGGCCGGTGACCACCGTCGAGGAGCTGCGGGGTCGCTAGTACTGCTGGTACGCGAGCAGCGAGACGCCGACGTAGTGGACGATGAACGCCGCGATCGTCAGGGTGTGGAAGACCTCGTGGAAGCCGTACCAGCTGGGCCACGGGTCGGGCTTCTTGAAGCCGTAGACGATTGCGCCGAGCGTGTAGAGCAGGCCACCGGTGGCGAGCAGCACGATGACCGCGGTCGACGCGTTTTCGCGGAACTGCGGGAGCCAGAACACGGCCGCCCATCCGAGCGCGATGTAGATCGGAACGTAGAGCCAGCGAGGTGCACCAATCCAGAACACCCGGAACAACAGGCCCATGATCGCGCCGCCCCAGACCAGGGAGAGCAGGATCCAGGCGTTCTTAGTGTCGAGCAGCAACAGTGCGAACGGCGTGTAGGAGCCGGCAATCAGCACGAAGATGTTGGCGTGGTCGAACCGCTTCCAGCGCGCCTTCGCCACGTCCGACCAGTGACCGGCGTGATAGACCGCGCTGACGCCGAACAGCAGCAACGCGCTGACCATGAAGACCGCCACGCCGGCGCGTACTTTGACGCTGTCGGCGACCACGAGCATCACCAGGAAGCCGAAGAACGCGAGCGGCCAGGTCGCCGCATGGAGCCAGCCTCGGAGTCGTGGCTTGATCTCCTCAACGGTGAGGGGGAAGCGCTCGCTGACCTCTCGAAGGATGCCTTCAGGTTTGCGATTGCTCATGCAGTTAGCCTATCGGCATGGGAGTAAGCGACCTCGCCTACGGCGTGTACGAGCGACGGCTCGTCAAGCGCCTGGATCCGGCCAAGCTCCCGCACCATGTCGGAGCCATTGTCGACGGCAACCGGCGGTGGGCGAAGGGAGCAGGCGCCAACTACGAGCTCGGTTACCAGGCCGGCGCCGACAAGATCTCGGAGTTTGCCGAGTGGTGCGACTCGCTGGGTGTGGAGATCGTCACGCTGTGGTTGCTGTCGACGGACAACCTGCAGCGCTCGCCCGAAGAGGTTGCGAGCATCCTGGCGGCGGTTGAGAACCTCATGGACCGCCTCGCGGCCGAGCGGCGCTGGCAGATCGCAGTGATCGGCAACCTCGACATGCTGCCGGCTGAGTCCGCGGCGCGGCTCAAGCGCGCGGCCGAGTCGACGTCGGACATCGTGGGCATGCGGGTCAACATATGCGTCGGCTACGGCGGCCGCCAGGAGCTCACCGACGCGATGCGTTCGCTGCTGCTGGACCAGGCCGCAAACGGTCGTTCGCTCGAAGATGTCGCGTCCACCCTTGAGGTCGACGACATCGCCGAACACCTCTACACCAAAGGCCAGCCGGACCCCGATCTCGTCATCCGCACGTCCGGCGAGCAGCGACTGTCGGGCTTCCTGCTGTGGCAGAGCGTGCATTCGGAGTTCTACTTCAGCGACGCCCTGTGGCCGGCGTTCCGCCATGTCGACTTTCTGCGTGCGATGCGTTCGTACGCGCTGCGGCAACGCCGTTTCGGCGCGTAGCCGGGCTGCGTCGGGACTATCGTCAAGCCCCAAACTCTCGATACGCCTGGTCGGGATCGGAGCCGATCTACCCGCCGCACCCGCAGATGGGTGCGCTGTGCACGTGGGAGTCAACTACGGCAAACCCGGAGGCGGCGAGAACGGCCAACGTCGCAACGAATGCGATCACGAACATCTTGGAATGCCGAACGCTCATGTGCGTGAGCGTAGCGCCGAGACCGACCGTGGCAACACTGTTGCGTCTAAGGCCACATCTCCGACTTCGTGGCCAAGCCGGCTTGTGTGCACCTGGTGCCCGTGCGTCGGCAGGCCTGATGGCCGCCGGACGTGTGGTCAGGCGGCTCGGCGGAAGTTGCTTCTTCGTCGTTTGCGGAGTGGGCGATCGGCTCGGTTGGTGAACTCGAATCCGTCGACGGCATTGCCGGTGACGTGGAGTAGTCCGCGATGCAACAGGTGGTGGCATCTGACGCACAAGCCGATCAACAGATCGAGGTCAGTCGGGCCGCCGAGTGACCACCAGATGGTGTGGTGGATCTCAAGGTGGGTGTGGTTGCAGCCCGGTGTGGCGCAGACGCCCTGTTGGCGGACCAGGACGGCACGACGTTGCTTCAACGAGGGGTCGTGGCGGGTGGTGCCGAGGTTGAGGATCTGGTCCTGACGCGTCCCGCCGCCTTGTTTCATGACGAAGGCGGTCAGGTCGGAGACGCACAGGAAGTACATCAACAGGTTGGGTCCGATGGCGCCATGCCCGGCGAGCTTTGCGGGCTGGGTAGTGGGCGCAGGTATGAGGGCGGAGTGAGGGTCGGTGATGGTCTGTTCGACCTGCTTGGCGGCAGCAGCGACGGTGTCGGCGTCGACGATGACGGACAGGTGGGGGCGGATGCCTTTGTCCGACGGGAGACCGTTGGCCAGCACTGACGACGCAAGGTCGTCGATGCCCTGGACCCGACGCTGAGACCCGGTCCTGGTGTCGTCGGCGTCGCGCGGGGCGGAGATCGCGTCGAGGACCCTCTTGAGCTTCGCCCCGGTCACGGTGTTCAAGAATCCGGTGACATGCCAGCCGTCAGGCAGGGCGTCGATCTGGAAGTCCTCCTTGTCCATGCCGTCGTGCCATGCCTGATCGAGTTCTTCGGGATGGATCTTGTCCTTGAGGTGCTTGACGGCTTCGAACAGGTCACCCGGGCCGCAGTTGAACGCGACGTCGACGAAAGGCTCCTCGAACTGCGACATCGGTTCGAGGCCGATGTGCTTGAGCCCATAAGCGAACACCTGGACGTGTGCGGCGCTGATCCGGCCGGCAATAGCGGCCTCGGCCACGCGGGGAAGGTCTCGCAAAACCACCGCGCTGCGCACAAGTGCCGAACCTTGCCGAGTGTTCATCCGCAACTGGGCGCGGACCCACGCGTTCAGGGTCGACGCACCGTCCAGCTCATAGTCCTTAGACATGTCGAGCTCGGCCAACAGCATTGCCTTGGCAGCATCCAACGCGTTCTGAGCTGATTGGACCGCATGCAGCTTCTCGCGCACATCGTCGCACTTCAACACCCGCGCAGCGGTCCGCGTCGCGTGAAGTGTGGGCCCCGAGTCCATACCTGAATCATACTCGAACGTTTGTTCGAGTACCAGTGGAAAACCCTGTGGATTCAGGGAATTTCCGATGCTCCTCGACCCAGCGAGACCCGCGCGGTTTCAAGTGTTTACGTCGTTGTCTCACGGGGTCGGGCGTGTCGTCGGCCGATCGGTGCCTGCCGGTCGTACGTTCGAAAGGTGTTGACGCTCGCCCCTGAGCAACTTGTTCTGGCCCATCCCGCCGAGTAGGGCCGGCGCGGGGTGCGCGCGGGCTCGTTGAGGAGTACAGCTGTGGCTGCTAAGAAGAGCACGAGCCCCGACCGCCGCACATATGTCCTGGACACCAGCGTGTTGCTGGCCGATCCCAACGCGGTCAACCGGTTCCATGAGCACGAGGTCGTGATTCCCATCGTGGTGATCACTGAGCTCGAGGGCAAACGGCACCATCCCGAGCTCGGCTACTTCGCGCGCAGCGCACTGCGATTCCTCGATGACCTACGCGTCGCCCACGGGATGCTCGACAAACCCCTGCCGATCGGCACGGAGGGTGGCACGATCCGCGTCGAGCTCAATCACACCGATCCGGCGTCCCTGCCGGCCGGGTTCCGCCTCGGCGACAACGACACCCGCATCCTCTCGGTGGCCCGCAATCTCGCCAACGAGGGCTTCGACGTCACGATCGTGTCCAAGGACCTGCCGATGCGGGTCAAGGCGTCCGCAGTCGGCCTCGTCGCCGAGGAGTATCGCGCTGAGCTCGCGCTCGAGTCCGGTTGGACCGGCATGACCGAGGTCGATGTCGACAGTGTCGACCTCGACACGCTGTATGAGTCGGGCGTGCTCGACCTCGATGAGGCCCGCGACCTGCCCTGCCACACCGGCATGGTGCTGGTGTCCGACAAGGGCAGCGGTCTCGGTCGGGTGACCCCCGAGAAGCAGGTGCAGCTCGTACGCGGTGACCGTGAGGCGTTCGGCATCCACGGCCGCTCCGCCGAACAGCGCGTTGCCCTCGACCTTTTGCTCGACCCAGAGATCGGCATCGTCTCCCTCGGCGGCCGTGCCGGCACCGGCAAGTCGGCGCTCGCGATCTGCGCAGGGCTCGAGGCCACGATGGAGCGGGGCCACCACAAGAAGGTCGTGATCTTCCGCCCGCTCTACGCCGTCGGCGGCCAGGAGCTGGGCTACCTCCCGGGCAGCGAGTCCGAGAAGATGGGGCCGTGGGCGCAGGCCGTGTTCGACACGCTCGGCGCGGTCACCTCGACATCGGTGATCGAGGAGATCCTCGATCGCGGGATGCTCGAGGTGCTGCCGCTGACGCACATCCGCGGACGGTCACTGCACGACTCGTACGTCATCGTCGACGAGGCGCAGTCGTTGGAGCGCAATGTGTTGCTGACGGTGCTGTCGCGGATCGGCGCGAACTCCAAGGTTGTGCTCACCCACGATGTCGCCCAGCGTGACAACCTGCGGGTCGGTCGCCACGACGGTGTCGTCGCGGTCGTCGAGAAGCTCAAGGGCCACCCGTTGTTCGCCCACGTCACGCTGACCCGCTCGGAGCGATCGCCGGTGGCGGCTCTGGTGACTGAAATGCTCGAGGATGTCTCGCTGTAGCGCCTGAGAGCGCCCCTGCTCTGTGGGAGAGTGAGGCGTGAGGGAGCGCCAGCGAGTGAACCATGAGGTGATCACGTCTCGGCTTCCCTATCGTGCCTTTTCAACGGAGGCTGAGGCGTGAGCGTTCGAGGGAGACGATTCGCTGCTGCGGTCGCGCTCGCCCTTGGGCTGGCGACGCTTGCGGCCTGCGGTTCGAGCGAGCCCAAGGCGGGCGCCGGCCCGACGCTCAACTGGTATGTCGGGCCCGATCGGGTCGATGCTGCCGCGCTGGCGAAGTCCTGCACCACGGCTGCCTACACGATCACGGTCAAGCGGCTGCCCACCGACATCAACGATCGGCACTCTGCTCTCGTACGCCGATTGGCCGCCAAGGACACGTCGATCGATGTGCTGAGCCTGGACTCGGAGTTCACGGCCGAATTCGCCGCGGCGCAGTTCCTGGCGCCGGTGCCCGATGACCTGGCGCCGATCTACAGCAAGGGCATCGCGCCGACCGCGTTGGCCGCCGCGACCTATCACGGCGCGCTCGTGGCGGTTCCGTGGTGGTTCGACCCGCAGCTGCTGTGGTTCCGGGGCAACACCGCCGAGCGTGCCGGGCTCGACACCACGAAGGCGTCGAGCTGGGACGACGTGATCGCCGGCGCACACCGGCTCGGCGTCACGGTCCAGATCGAGGACCTCGATGGCACCGGATTGGCCGATTGGGTCAACGCGCTGGTGACCAGTGGCGGCGGTTCGATTGTCGACGGCACCGGCAGGCACGCGAAGGTCGGCCTCGACTCCTCCGCCGGCAAGGCCGCCGCTGGGATCGCAGAGTTCTATCGGGGCTCCCATGTCGGCCCCGGACCGTCCAAGGACGCGCTGGCCGGCTTCGCGGGCATCAAGGGTGGATTCCTGCTTGCACCTGCTTCGGTGATCTCCGACCCGGCGCTGGCCGCGGTCGCCGCCGACATGGGCTGGGCACCTTATCCGGCGGTCGGCACGTCAAGCGTGGCACCGTTGTCGGGAGTCGAGCTTGCCGTGCCGCTGTATGCGCCGCACTCGGTCCTGTCCTATCGCGCCATCAGCTGTCTCACCTCGGCCACCGCGATGCGCGCCGTCATGACGAGCTCCGGCCACAGCGCGAGCCGCCTGACGACGTACGACGATCCGGCTGTCCGGACGGCCTACCCGATGGCGGCGGTCACCAAGGCCGCGGTCGCCTCAGGTCAGTCGGTGCCGGTCACGCCCTACTGGTACCTCATCCGCGCCGGCATCGACGACTCGTGGAACCCGCTCAAGAGGGTGACGGCCGGCGACACCCCGGGTCGGTCCGAGAAGATCGTGCGCGCACAGCTCGCGGGTGAGCTGCCATGAATGCAACTGACGTGAAGGCGTGGCGCTGGCTCGCTCCGGCCGTCACCGTCCTGTTGGCCGTCACGGTCTGGCCGATCGCGCGCGGAGTATGGATGTCGCTGCACACCTCCTCTCTGACCAACCCCGACGCTCGCAAGCTCGTGGGCGTCGACAACTACACCCACGTCCTCACCAGTCGGACTTGGTGGCTCGCCGTCGCGCTGAGCCTCGCCATTGTGGTGTTCGTCGTGTCGATGCAGTTGCTGCTTGGCTTTGCATTCGCCGTGGCACTCCGGCGAATGACGGTGCTCTGGCCGGTCAGTCGGATCTTCCTGCTGGTGCCGTTCGCCCTGCTCGCCGTCGTGTCGGCGGTCATGTGGCGCGATGCCGTGACGACCGGATATCTCGACAGCTGGTTCCGCCTTGGTGGCAAGGACGGCACAGGCCAGCCCGGTTCGCTGCTGGCGGTGACGCTGGGCGAGGTATGGCGCGGCACCGGCATCGTCAGTGTCATCCTGCTGGCCGGCCTCAGCCGGGTTTCGCCGTCGCTGCTCGCGTCGTCGATCGCCGACGGGGCAACCGGATGGCAGCGGTTCCGCCGGGTCATCCTCCCGGTCATGGGGCCGGCGTTCGCGGTCGCCGCCACCTACCGGGCCCTGGACACGTTCCGCACTCTCGAAGGACCGCTGCTCGTCGACCGGCCAGGGTCCTCACTCCGGACGGCGCCGCTGCTGATCTGGCGCACCACGTTCTCGTCGTTCGAGTTCGGACTCGGCGCGGCGATGTCGATCGTGCTGCTGGTGATCGTCGGTGCGCTGGGTGTTGTGCTGCTGCAGATGTTCCGGGTCAGGAGGGTCATATGACCGCCTTCGCCGTGATCCCGACCGTACGTTCGAGGCTGTGGGCGTCCGGCGTCTCGTTCGCGCTCGGCTTCGGTCTCGCCAACTACGGCGTCCTGATGATCGCCCGACCCGATCAGTGGCTGTGGCTCGCGGCGGCGGTGGTGTTGATGCTGACCGGCGCGATCGGCATCCTGTTCGCCGATACCGGCCGGGCCGTGTCGATCTGGTCGCTCCTGGGCGTTGAGCTGTTCGCGATCTTCACTGCCGTGCCGCTGCTGTGGACGTTCACGGTTGCCACGACGCGGGACGGGTTCACCGCCAGGGCGCTGTGGCCCAAGGACATCTCATGGAGCACATTCCACGATGTGCTCGGCTCGGACCCGCTGCGCCATGCCGCCCTGACGTCGGTCATGGTCTCGGTCATCGCCACGGCGATATCGCTGCCCCTGGCGCTCGGTGCGGCCTACGCTCTCGTACGCCTCAAGGCGCGCGGCCGCCGGATCGTCTATCTCTTCGTGCTGGCTGCGCTGTTGCTGCCACTGGTCGCGTTGACCGGACCCCTCGCGGATCAGCTGATCGCCGCCGGCCGCGACAACTCGCGCCTCGCGCTCGTACCTCCGGAGCTGATCATCACGCTGCCGCTGTCGATCTGGCTGTGCGTCACGCTGTTCGGCACGGTGTCGTGGTCATTGCGCGACGCGGTGCGGGCTGACGGTGCGACGGTCTGGCAGGCATTCCTGCGGTTCGCGGTGCCGGCGCTCGGGCCGGGCGTCGGGTTGATCGCTCTCCTGGTGATCATCGTCGGGTGTCAGGACTTCGTGCTGGGTGCCGCGCTCTCGGCCGGTGATGCGTCCCGGCCACTCCCGGCGACGCTGCTGCTCGCCACCGGTGAGCTCGACACCAGTGCCTCCACGGGCGTGTCCGCCACGGTGGCTGCGACCGGATTGCTCTGGCTGGTGCCACCGTTCCTCCTGCTGGTCGTGGCACCGCGCAAGATCAGCCAACTTCTGGGAAGGTCTTATCGATGACCTCGATCGAACTCCGCAACCTGACGGTGGCCCACCGCGGCGATCGTCCGCTGCTCGACGACGTGAGTCTGACCGTTCCCTCGGGTTCAACCCTCGCCATCACCGGGCCATCCGGCGCCGGCAAGAGCCTGCTCCTTCGTGTCCTCGTGGGACTCGAGGATCAAACCTCTGGCGAGATCCTGTTCGACGATGCGGTGGTCAACGCGGCCGGCCCGCGGGCGCGCGATCTCGCGATGGTGTTCCAGGACTACGAGCTGCACCCCCAGCTCGACGTGTTCGACAATCTGGCGTTCTCGTCGACGCTTCGCCGAGGCTTCGACAAGGCGGCGCTGGCCGACCGCGTACGTGAGGTCGCCGAGTTCCTTGCCATCGCCGATCTGCTCGAGAGCAGGCCGAGCGAGCTCGATGATGCCCAACGCCAGCGCGTCGCACTCGGACGGTCGCTCGTACGCGATGCCGCGGCCTACCTGTTCGATGCACCGTTCTCGGCCCAGGCGACTCGCGTTCGTACTCACGTGCGGTCGGTGACCACGCAGTGGCAGGCCGAGAACGATCGCACCTCGATCTTCACGACATCCGACGTCGCGGAGGCCCTGTCGCTCGCCGATCTTGTTGCGGTGATGCACCAGGGATTCGTCCACCAGGTCGGCACTCCTCGGGAGCTGTACGAGTCGCCGAAGGACATGTTCGTTGCCGGATATCTCGGCTCGCCGCCGATGAATCTCGTGCCCGCGGTGCCGAAGGGCAGCCAGCTCGTCATGCCGTTGGCGACGATGCTGCTTGATGACGAGCTGCGAGACCGGATCGGTGACCGTGACCTCGTCGTTGCGGGCATACGTCCAGAGGACTGCCACGAGGCAATGAGCCCGGCGGCCGCGAGCATCAGTGACCGGGTCGAGTTCACCACCCGCATCGACGATGTCGAGTGGCGCGGCAGCACGCAGCTGGCCTACCTCGGCTACGAGATCGAACCGGACGTCGAGGAGCGCCTCGAGGAAGTCGAGGATCTGCTCGACTTCGACTTGTTCCAGAGCTTCCTGGTGGCGGAGCTCGCCGCTGCGAGCGCGCTACGCCCGGGCATGTCGATCCGCGTCGTCGTCCCACGCGGCAAGGTGCACGTCTTCGATCCCGAGACGGGCGAGAATCTCACGCTCCCGAGTGCCTGAGGCCATGCCGACGACGCAGCGCCGCGTGATCGCCGCGGCGTTGGCGATCGTCTTCGGATCGGCGTACACCGCACTGACGTTGGTGAGGTTTCGCCGGTTCACGCTGTCGTCGTGGGACAACGCGATCTTCGAGCAGGCCGTCCGCGGCTATGCCCATTTCGGTGCGCCGACGATCGATGTCCGAGGACCCGGCTTCAACCAGCTCGGCGACCACTTCTCGCCGATCCTGGTGCTGATCGCGCCGTTCTATCGATTGTTTCCGTCGGCGCAGACGATCCTGATCGCCCAGGCCGTGCTGATCTCGATCTCGGTCGCGATCATCGCCACGCTCGCGATGCGCCGGCTCGGCACGGTCGCCGGCATCGCGATCGGCGTGGCGTATGGGCTGTCGTTCGGGATCCAGTCCGCGGTGGAGGTCGATTTCCACGAGGTGGCGTTTGCGGCGCCACTGCTCGCTCTCGCCGGTGCCGCGTATGTTGACCGCCGCTTCGCTGCGGTGGTGCTGTGGTCGCTGCCACTGCTGCTGGTCAAGGAGGAGTTCGGTGTCACGGTCGCCGCGATCGG
>JAOPXO010000069.1 GCA_025965115.1 Aeromicrobium sp. | reverse complement strand
ACACCGACATTGGGCTCGATCGTCGCGAACGGGTAGTTCGCGGCCAGGACGTCATTCTTGGTGAGGGCATTGAAAAGGGTCGACTTGCCCGCATTGGGGAGTCCGACGATGCCGATGGAGAGAGCCACGAGGGACTAGCCTACGGGCTTCGCCGGCGGAGCCAGACGGAAGGCGCGGAGCTCTCGGTCGTACCAGTCGGTGCTCAAGCCGAGGTCGGTCATCCCCAGCCGGAGGCACACCGCCTGGGAGGGCTCGTTGTCGGGAAATGTGACGGCATACAACGCGGGTAGGCCTGCCGCGAAACCGTGCGTCACGAGCGCACTCGCCGCCTCGGTGGCGTAGCCCTGGTGCCAAGAGTCCGGGTGCAGATGCCAGCCGATTTCCATGTCGTCGCGGTCAATGCCTTGGCTGGCTGGAATGGGTACGAGCACTGCCATGCCGGCGACGACGCCGGTGGCCTTGATCTCGGCTGCGCAGAGGCCAGCGGCGGGGTGGTCGCCGGCGCGGGTCGGCATCCGATCGATGCGGGTGTGCGCTTCATCGATCGACGCCATCGGCACACCGTTGCCACTCCACCTGGCCACCTCGATGCGGCTCATCATGTCGAAGAGCCGGTCGGCGTCGTCATGAGTCCATGGCCGCAGGATCAGGCGCTCGGTCTCGATCATCGGTTGAGCCACTCCTCACGCGTCGCGAAAAAAAGTCGGCCCTCGCCTTCGTACCAGGGATCGGGCACGACTCCGAGTGGACGAAGCCCGAGCCGCTCGGCCACGGCCGCCGAGGGCGCGTTGTCGGGGAACATCCCGCACCAGATCTCGTCGAGCCCCCTGCCGAAGGCATCGTCGAGCAAGGCGGCTGCGGCCTCGGTCGCATATCCATAGCCGACCGCGTCAGGGTGCAGATGCCAGCCGATCTGGCGTTCGTCGTAGTTGGCGTTGGGTTCCGGCACGATCATCAAGGCTCCGACCATTGCGCCGGTCTCCTTGACCTCGATCGCCAGGCCCACGTCGTACGGCCCGCCCTCGGGGAGGCTGGCCCAGTTGGCGAGCCACGTACGCGCCTCGTCGAGATCGGCCATCGGTACGTATGGCGGATCACTCAGCCACCGGATGACGTCGAGGCGACTGTGGATGTCGAGCACCCGCTCGGCGTCACTGTCGATGAAGGGGCGCAGGATCAGTCGCTCGGTCTCGATGGAGGTCACGAGTCGTTCCTATCAGGCGTCGACACCTCACTGATTGACGGCTCTCGAGCATCCTGATGAACTACCGTTTTGGGTATGTCGTCGACGGCGACGCGCACACCAGCGGCGTTTGCGCGGCGTGATCTGACAGCCCGCCAAGCCATCTATGCGGCCTGCGCAGCAATGGCGCTGATCACCCTGCTCGATCGCTCCGACGGGCGGCTCGGCTTCCTGTTCTCGCTCGGCTTCGTGCTGGTCGTCATCACGGTCGCCATGAGCGTCGACCTCGACTCGCTGTTCCAGGCCGGCGTGCTGCCGCCGGCGCTGCTGATCGGGACGATGGCGATCGTGTCGATGTTCTGGCCGGACGCGATCCAGGTGCATGGGCTCTCGGCTCACGCGGGATTCGTCGGTCGCCTCATCGCTGGCGTGATCGACCGCGGCGCAACGCTGATCATCGGTCACGGGCTGGCGCTGGGCATCATCGCCCTGCGCATACTCACCGCCCCCGACCGCTGAGCTCGGCTAGCCGTTGGCCTGGTCGATGAAGCACCAGCGCCACGCCTCGCCGGGCTCGAAGCTCCGCATCACCGGATGATGGGTCTGCTCGAAGTGCTTGGTGCCGTGCTTGCCCTTCGACGAGTCGCAGCACCCGACGTGTCCGCACTCCATGCACAGCCGCAGATGTACCCAGTCGCCACCTGCGGCGAGGCACTCCTCGCACCCCGTCGGCGTGATCGGGTTGGGTACGTTGACCGCCGCGGCCAGGTGCTCGCACGCGGCATCCGGATCAGTCAAGGGCCGCAGATCGGTCTCCCGATCGGCCGTCGTCTCGTCCTCGTACACGCTGTCCAGTATGGACTCCTCGACATCGAGGGAGTTCATCACGAGCCCGAGCACGATCTGGTCGACCGTCCCGAGCTTGCGGATTCGCAGCAGCTCGGCACGCTCCCGCTTGATCATCTCGCCGCGGAGGCGTGAATACTGCGCGCTCGGGGTCTCGGCGCCGCCGAGCCGCTCCCACACCGCGTTCGTGCGATCCGTGGCGCGTTCGCGGAGCCGGTGCATGACGGCTTCGGAGACCGAGTCGTCGACCTCCTCATCGAGATAGGCCATGCCGGCATCCGTGACGGACTGCAGCACGGTTGCCTCCTGCAGGTGGTCCTCCTGCACGTCGGGACCGGGGACCTTGAGCCAGCGCACCAGGGCGGGCAGTGTCAGTCCTTGGATCAGCAGTGTGCCCACCGTGACGACGAATGCCATCAGCACCAGCACTTCGCGCTCCGGCGTGTCCTTCGGCAGCAGGAAAACCGCCGCCAGGGTCACCACTCCGCGCATGCCGGTCCACGCGACGAGGAACGCCGATTGTGGACTGGGCCGAGGCTCATTCGCCGCGATCTTGGGATTCAGTCGCGGCAGATAGGTGGCCGGGAACACCCAGATGATCCGGAGCGCGATGACCGTCCCGAGCACCGCCGCGCACGACCAGGCAATGCGCATCGTCGACATGTCGCTGTGGCTCAGGTCGTCGACGATCGAGCGGATCTGCAAGCCGATCAGCAGGAAGATCGAGTTCTCCAGGACGTACGAGATCGTGGTCCAGTTGGTGCGCTCGAAGAGCCTCGACGACGCCGACTGGATTCGTGGAGACTTGTGACCCAGGATGAGTCCGGCGACGACGACCGCGAGCACTCCGGAGGGTTGCGCGTCGAGGCCGTGGATGTGGATCTCCTCAGCGGGGATGTACGCGATCCACGGCGTCAGGAGCGAGACCGCAACGTCCGTGACATCGTCTTGGATCAGGTTGCGGATGTGACCGACCACGAAGGCCACCGCGAGGCCGATCGCCGCGCCGCCAACCGCCGAGACGAAGAAGCCGGCTCCGATCTGCCACACACTCACCGAACCGGCGATCGCGGCGATCGAGGCGCGCAAGGTGACGATCGCAGTCGCATCGTTGACCAGGCTCTCGCCCTCGAGGATCGTGATGACCCGGCGCGGGAGCCCGACCCTGCGGGCAATCGCGGTGGCCGCGACTGCATCGGGCGGAGCGACCACCGCGCCGAGCGCGAAACCGGCCGCCAGCGGTACGTCCAGCAGCCACCAGACCAGGAACCCCACGCCGACGGTCGTGAACAGCACGAGCCCAACGCTGAGCAAGGCGATGGCACGGCGATACCTGCGGACGTCGATCAACGACGTGCGGATCGAGGCGGCATACAGCAAGGGCGGCAGCAACCCGATCAGCACGATGTCAGGCGTCAGCTCGAAGTCGGGCACGAAAGACAGGTACGAACCGATGATCCCGACCACGATCAGCACGAGGGGTGGAGACATCGAGTACTTGCCGGCCAAGGCGCTCACCGCCACGACGACGGCGAGCATTGCGGCGAGGTTCAGGGCAATGTCCACCCGGCAAGTCTGACAGCAGGTGTCGTGCGCCGCGCCGGGCTCTGCCACGATCGTGGGCATGAGTGAGCGCAGCGAGCGAATCATCAAGACCGGGATCGTGCCGGAGCCTCCGTATCGTGGACTCTTCTCGGAGGTGACGGCATGACCGCTGCGACCGCCTCGCCGACCTTCATCCGCTCCGACGTCCTCGTCCTCGGCGGGGGTGCGCTGATGGTCGCTCTCGCGGGCGTCGCGCACTACAGCGAATGGGGTGCCGTGGCCGGCTTCGCGGTCTGCGCGATCGCGGTGACGCTGCTGGCCACGCTGGTCGGGCGAAGCGTCGAACAGCTCGGCGACCGCTTCGGACCCGGCGCGACCGGGGTGCTGCAGTCTGCGCTCGGCAACCTGCCGGAGTTGTTCATCTCGATCTTCGCCCTGCGCGCGGGGCTCGTCGACGTCGTCAAAGCCGCTCTGATCGGCTCGATCCTGGCGAACCTCCTGCTCGTGCTCGGGCTGGCGTTCCTCGTCGGCGGCCTCAAGCACGGCCGCCAGAAGCTCGACTCCCAGCGGGCACGCACGATCGCCGCGTTGATGGTGCTCTCCGTCGCCGCGATGGCGATCCCCTCGCTCGCGCACGGCCTGCATACGCCCGCGATAGCCCACGAGAAGTCGCTGTCGATCATCGTGTCGATCGTCCTGCTGGCCCTGTTTGCCGCTTCGCTGCCCGCGTCGCTGCGCCGCGGGACCACCACGGATGCCGGCGACAACACCGAAGCCCCTCGCTGGCCGATCTGGCTCGCGATCACGGTGCTGGCCGTGTCGAGCGGACTCGCCGCCTTCGTGTCGGACTGGTTCGTCGACGCCCTCCAGCCGGCGATGAGCTCGCTCGGCATCTCCCAGGTCTTCGCCGGACTCGTCGTCGTGGCGATCGCCGGCAATGCGATCGAGAACATCGTCGGGGTGCAGCTCGCGGCCAGGAACCAGTCGGAGTATGCGTTCGCCGTCATCCTCAACAGCCCGATCCAGATCTCGCTGGTGCTGGCACCGGCCCTGGTCCTGATCAGCGTCATCTTCGGTATGACCACGTTGACCCTGGTGTTCAGCCCGTTGTTGGTCGCCTGCCTGTTGTTGTCGGTGGTGCTGACGACGGTCATCACGATCGACGGCGAATCCGACTGGCTCGAAGGGGCTGCCCTGATCGCGCTCTATGTGGTGATCGCGGCGGCGTTCTGGTGGGGGTGAGGTTTGGCATACTGCGGTTGTGAAGCTCCCCATCGTTGGTGTCCGCCAGATCAAGTTGCCCGTGAGCAACCTGGCGATCAGCGCCCGGTGGTATGCAGACCTCTTTGATCTCGAACTGTCCAACGAGTTCTTTGAGGGTGGCGCAGTCAGGGGTGTGGTCCTCGCCGATCACGAAGCGGGGTTCGTGATCGGGTTGCGCGAGCGCGAATATTGCGCGAGCCGTCCCGTCCTGGACGGCTTCGACGTATGTGCCTTCATGCTCCGCACGGCAGAGGACATGTCGACGGTGATCGATCGCTGCACCGAGCTCGGTGTCGAACATGGCGACGTCCAAGACCGCGGCGACTTCGGCATTGCGATGGACATCGCTGACCCGGACGGGACGATGCTGCGCTTCGTCGCCGGCGCGCACACCGGGCCTCCGGGCGGATTTGCCGGAGTCGACTTCGGTCCGGGGCCGCCGGTCATCTATGACCAGCCCCGACTCCGGTTCTAGCTCGAACCCGTCCGAGACCCACGGTGGCCCGGCCCGATCGGCCTGGCTAGTAAGCGACTCCCGCTTTTTTCATGTCTCTGCGGAGTTCGGGCGGCAGGGCGAAGATCAGGCTTTCGTCGGCGGTGCGTACGGCATCCGCATCGGGATGTCCGTGCTCGCTGAGATAGCCGAGCACCTCCTGCACCAGGTCGTCGGGCACCGAGGCGCCTGAGGTGACGCCGACACGCTCGACCCCGTCGAGCCAGGCCTCATCGATCTCCGAGATGTCGTCGATGCGATAGGACGCCTTGGCGCCTGCCTCGAGGGCGACCTCGACAAGACGCACAGAGTTGGAGGAGTTGGCCGAGCCCACCACGATCACCAGATCGGCGTTCTTGGCGATCTCCTTGACCGCGACCTGACGGTTCTGCGTGGCGTAGCAGATGTCGTCGCTCGGCGGATCCTCCAGCTGCGGGAACTTCTCGCGCAACCGGCGTACGGTCTCCATCGTCTCGTCGACGCTCAGCGTGGTTTGCGAGAGCCAGGAGAGCCGAGTGCCTTCGGGGAACTCGAGTGCGGCAACGTCATCGGGAGTCTGCACCAGGGTGATGTGCTCGGGTGCCTCGCCGGCGGTCCCCTCGACCTCTTCGTGCCCCTCGTGTCCGATCAGCAGGATGCGGTAGCCCTCGTTGGCAAAACGCCGCGCCTCGTGGTGCACCTTGGTGACCAGCGGGCAGGTGGCGTCGATCGTCTTGAGGCTGCGTTCGGCCGCCTCGGCGTGCACCATCGGCGAAACCCCATGGGCGGAGAACACGACGGTGGCGCCCTCGGGCACCTCGTCGAGCTCCTCGACGAAGATCGCACCGCGCGCGGCGAGGTTGTTGACGACGTGCTTGTTGTGCACGATCTGCTTGCGTACGTAGACCGGGGCGCCATACAGGTCGAGGGCCTTCTCGACCGTGATGACGGCGCGGTCGACCCCGGCGCAGTAGCCGCGGGGGTCGGCGAGCAGCACGCTGCCGCCGACGGGAGGCATACCGAGCTCGATCGAGGAGGACATACCCGCCATTCTAGGCGATGGCCCATGGCCGGCCGGGCGGCCCGACCAGGCCCGAAACGCCTTCCGCGCTGCGATCAATTTCACACCCGACACGGACGCTTCGATGCCGCCATTGCAGGGAAAAGCCGCTAGCGTCAACATGTTGCCCTACTCCCGGGGTCAACCTGCGGCCACGCTGAGGCCCATCAGGACCGCAGAAACGAATCACTCAGTGATGGGCATGGAAGACCCGGCAGTGCGGCTCCTCGGAGCCTTGGGGTGAATCGACATCTTCGACAGGCAACCTTCGCGCCTGAACCCGACAGGTCATCTTTCACAAGCGTGCTCGAAGGAAAAATCCATGCGTACGACCTCTCGTGTTCTGGCGAGCCTGTGCATCGCCATGTCCATCGTCCTCGCCGGCCTCGCCGGCCCCATCGCCTTGTCGGCGGACGCGTCCACCCGGTCCGCCGAAGTCATGCAGGTGGTGGCCAAGCAGAAGGGCAAGCCGTACAAGTACGGCGCCGCCGGGCCCAAGGCATTCGACTGCTCCGGCCTCGTCCAGTACGTCTACAAGAAGGCCGGCAAGAAGATCGGCCGTACCTCCGGCGCCCAGCTCGGGGGCAGGCACATCGCCAAGGGCAAGAAGCAGAAGGGCGACATCATGATCTTCATCAACAGCAGCGGCGCCTATCACTCCGCGATCTACGCCGGCGGCGGCAAGATGTGGGAAGCCCAGCGCTCCGGCACCAGGGTCGGCGTGCACAAGATCTGGTCGAGCGGGTACGTCGTACGACGTCCCTGATCCACCTCCGATCGACCACGTGACCCCTCATCGCCGATGGGGGGTCACGCTGTCGTTGCGGCACCCTAGGGTGTCGGTATGGCCCTGGAGACGAGCGCGGAATCCCCCGCACCGCTGCGCCAGATCTCGCAACTGATCGAAGCCTACGTCGGCCGGCTCGGCGCGGTCTGGGTCGAGGCCGAGATCGCCCAGCTGACCCGGCGCCAGGGCATCTGCTTCCTCACGCTGCGCGACCTCGTCGCCATGATCTCGATCGATGCCTCGTGCCACGTGAGCATCCTCGACGCCTCGCCGTCGCCCATCACGGAGGGTTCGCGGGTCATCGTCAATGCCAAGCCGTCGTTCTACTCCCCACGGGGCACGATGTCGCTGGAGCTGCGCGAGATCCGGCCGCAGGGCGAGGGAGAGCTGCTGGCCCAGCTCGAGCGTCGCAAGCAGCTCTTGGCGGCCGAGGGCCTGTTCGACCCGCGCTTCAAGAAGCCCCTACCTCTCCTCCCGCGGGCCATCGGGTTGATCACCGGCAAGGCATCCGCGGCCGAGCGCGACATCCTCGAGAACGCCCAGCTGCGCTGGCCCGACGTACGTTTCGTGGTCCGCCACGCGCTGATGCAGGGCAATCAGTCGGCGACCGATGTCATGCAGGCGCTCCACGAGCTGTCGAGTGACTCCACGATCGACCTCATCGTGATCGCCCGCGGCGGCGGATCGATCGAAGACCTGCTGCCATTCTCCGACGAGGCACTGATCCGCGCCGTCCACGCCTGCACGACCCCAGTCGTCAGCGCGATCGGCCACGAGCCCGACACCCCCCTGCTCGATCTGGTTGCTGACCTGCGGGCCTCCACTCCGACCGATGCAGCCAAGCGCATCGTGCCCGACGTTCGCGAGGAGCTCGCCGGTGTCGCCTCGATGCGGGAGCGGGCGTCACTGGCCATCCGAGCGATCCTGGAGCGGGAGGTCCGGGGGCTGGCCGCGATTCGTTCGCGACCGGTGCTCGCCAATCCGCTGACCGTCGTCGACGCCCAGCAGGGTCTCGTCCACGACGCCCGCGATCGTGCCCGCCGCTCGGTGGGCCATCGCCTCGACCGAGCCACCGACGAGATCGGCCACCACCTCGCCAGGGTGCGGGCCCTGTCGCCGCTCGCCACCCTTGAGCGGGGCTACGCCGTGGCACAGCTGACCGATGGCAAGGTCATCACCTCGGTCGGCGAGGTTGCCGACGACACAGAGTTCACCGTGCGACTGTCGGATGGCTCGGTCGGCGTGCGCACTCTCACCACCAAGGCCACCCCGCTCGAGAAGACACCGCCCCCTAAGGACACAGACCATGACTGAGACACCCGACATCCCCTATGAGCAGGCTCGCGACGAACTCATTGCGGTCGTCCAGCAGCTTGAGGTCGGTGGCACGAGTCTCGATGAGTCCCTTGCCCTGTGGGAGCGCGGCGAGCTCCTCGCCGGAGTGTGCCAGCAGTGGCTCGACGGCGCTCGCTCACGACTTGCGGCGGCCGCGGGGCTGAGTCCCGACAGCTCGGGTCAGGACGCTGACAGCGACGAAACGTAGTCCTCGACGGTCGTGCGTGGCGCATCGCCGGTGACGAGTGTCGTCAGTCCGGCCTCGCGTCGCACATAGGTGATGTAGCCGCGCGGACCCTTGCGTACGTTCCAGGTCTGCGACCCGATACGGGCCGTTCCGGCCGACTTGCTTCCCTCGGCGAACTGGTCGGCTGCACGGTCGACGCTGATCTTGGCCTGTTCGAGTCCGATGTAGTCCCCTTTGTCGGTCAGCACTCCGAGGTGCCACGACTGCGGATTGAAGCGCACCGAGGTCGCCTTCCATCCGGCCGGCAGGGTGGGGGGCGCAAGCAGGGCGAAGTTCGCGGCAGGACGCGCGCTCTTGAGCGTGGTGGTGTAGTCCACAGCGGGCGTCGGCGCTTCAGGCCTCTGGGTGAAGAGCCTGCCGAATCCCCAGATCGCCAGGATCACCAGAGCGAGCACCGCGATCGAGCGAATGACGTCGCCCATCGACGGGTTGCCGCGGCTCGAACGTGGGGAACTCATCGGCATACCTCCTCTGGTCGGCGTGCAATGTCCGGCGCGCAAGTCTTCGGTGGAACCCTACGTCCCTGCCCTCGGAGGGGAGGCGGCGAGCCAGCGTCCGATTGACACGCCTACCTCTGGGTAAGATGCGCGGGTGGACAGCCTCAAGCCCGCAGCCCAGGCCCCCGATCGCAACCTTGCCCTTGACCTCGTACGCGTGACCGAGGCCGCCGCGATGGCCGCCGGCCGCTGGGTCGGCCGCGGCGACAAGAACGGCGCCGACGGCGTGGCCGTCAATGCGATGCGCAGCCTGATCAACACTGTCCCGATGCAGGGCATCGTCGTGATCGGCGAGGGCGAGAAGGACGAAGCGCCGATGCTGTTCAACGGCGAGCGCGTCGGCGACGGCAGCGGCCCCGAGTGTGATGTCGCAGTCGACCCGATCGATGGCACGACGCTGGCGGCAAAGAGCCTGCCCAATGCGGTGTCGGTCATGGCGGTTGCGCCACGCGGCACGATGTATGACCCTTCGGCCGTCTTCTACATGCAAAAGCTGATCGCCGGGCCCGAGGCCGCCGATGTCGTCGACATCCGCCTGCCCGTGGCTGAGAACATCAGCCTGGTCGCCAAGGCCAAGGGCATCTCGATCAGCGACGTGACCGTATGCGTACTCGACCGCCCCCGGCATCAGGGCATTGTCGACGAGATCCGCGCGACAGGTGCACGCGTGAAGTTCATCATCGACGGCGATGTCGCCGGTGGCATCACCGCTGCCCGCCCCGACACGGGGGTTGACCTGCTGATCGGCATCGGCGGCACCCCGGAGGGCATCATCACGGCGTGCGCGATCAAGGCGATCGGCGGCACGATCCAGGGCAAGCTGTGGCCGACCGATGACAACGAGCGGCAACGCGCGATCGACGCCGGCCACGACCTCGACCGGGTCCTCTACACGAATGACCTGGTCAGCGCCGAGGACTGCTTCTTCGTCGCGACCGGCATCACCGATGGTGAGCTGATGGATGGCGTCCGCTACATCGGCGGCAAGGCGTACACCGAGTCGATCGTGATGCGCGCCCGCAGTGGCACGATCCGCAAGATCACCAGCGAGCACCAGCTCGGGAAGCTCCAGGCGTACTCCGCTGTTGACTACGAACACTGAGCCGCACGAAGACCGACTCCACGTGAGGGACGTATGACCGCATCAGGTGAACAGTTCGCCTCCCTGCCCTCGGGCATCGACATCTGCTTCGAGACCTTCGGCAACCCCGACGATCCCGCCCAGCTGCTGGTCATGGGACTCGGCGGCCCGATGGGTTGGTGGTCGAATGACTTCTGCGAGCAACTGGCCGAGCGCGGCTACTTCGTCATCCGCTATGACAACCGTGACACCGGCCGCTCGACCAAGCTGAGCCAGCACCGGGTCGGTCGCGCGGACATCTTCAAGGCGTTCGCCGGGCTCGCCAAGGCGCCCTATGGCCTCGGCGATCTGGCCGACGACGCCTTCGGGCTCCTCGACCATCTCGGCATCGAGCGCACCAACCTGGTCGGGGTGTCGATGGGCGGCATGATCGCGCAGATCATGGCGATCCGGCACCCCGAGCGCGTGTTGTCGATGACCTCGATCATGTCGACGACCGGCAAGCGTACGGTGGGCTGGCAGCACCCCCGGGTCATGCCGGCGATGCTCGCCTCGGCCGGTCCGACCCGCGATTCGTACGTCCAGCGTTCGCTACGCACGTCGGCCGTCATCGGCTCCAAGGCGTACCCGTCCGATCAGGCGACGTCGATAGCTCGAGCCCGCGAGACGTATGACCGTGGCTGGAGCGCCAGCGGTGTCACGCGCCACATGATGGCCGTGCTGACCCAGACCGATCGCACCAAGGACCTCGGCAAGCTCGATCTCCCGGTCACCGTGATCCACGGCCTGGCTGACCCACTCGTCAACCGCTCAGGGGGCCGGGCCACGGCCAATGCCATTCCGGGCGCCGAGCATCTCGAGATCGCCGGCATGGGTCACGACCTCCCGCCTGCGCTCTACGGCACGTACATCGACGCAATCGACCGAACGGCGAAGCGCGCCATTTCGCACTGAAACCTCGCATGCCGCACATACGGCACGCCTAGGACTGCAGTTCCGCAGATCATGACCTAGGCTCACAGGCATGCCGCACATACGGATCTCGGATGCAGCGAAGTTCCTTGGCGTCAGTGACGACACCGTACGTCGATGGGTCAGCAGCGGGGCGCTGAGATCGACCGACGACTCCTCGGGGCGGATGTCGATCGACGGGCGCGAGCTTGCGGAGTTTGCCAAGGAACAGGCGAAGTCCGTGCCCGACTCCGGCTCGGCCAGCTCGGCGCGAAATCGCTTCGTCGGTCTCGTGACGGCGGTCAAGACCGACACCGTCATGGCGCAGGTCGAGATGCAGTGCGGGCCGTTCCGGGTCGTGTCGCTGATGAGCAGCGAGGCGGTCAACGACCTCAAGCTCGAGCCGGGATCCGTCGCGGTGGCAGTCATCAAATCCACCAATGTCATTGTCGAAAGCTTCGAAGGAGCACCATGAAACGTCTTTTCGGAATCCTCGCTGCAGGTCTGCTGCTCACCGCGGTCGCCGCCTGCGGCTCGTCCTCGGACTCGTCAGACGGCGCCGCGACGGTGCCCCCGCGCCTCAAACTGACGGTCTTCGCTGCCGCTTCCCTGAAGGGCACGTTCACCGAGATCGGCAAGCAGTTCGAGGCCACCCACAAGGGCGTGACGGTGACGTTCAACTTCGCCGGATCCGCCGACCTGGTCGCACAGATCCAACAGGGGGCGCCCGCCGACGTGTTCGCCTCGGCCGACACCAAGAACATGGACAAGGCGACCAGCGACAATCTCATCTCCGGCACCCCGGTCAACTTCGCCAAGAACACGCTGGAGATCGCCACGCCGCCAGACAACCCTGCACACATCACGTCCCTCGCCGATCTCGCCAAGCCCGGCGTCAAGGTCGTCTTGTGCGCGATCGAGGTGCCGTGCGGATCGGCCGCCCACGCGATCGAGGATGCCACCGGCGTCAAGATCAAGCCGGTGAGCGAGGAGCAGGCGGTCACCGACGTGCTCGGCAAGGTCACCTCGGGTGAAGCCGATGCCGGTCTGGTCTATGTCACCGACGTGAAAGGCGCCGGTGCCTCCGTGCACGGCGTGACCTTCCCCGAATCGACCAAGGCGATCAACACCTACCCAATCGCCGCGCTCGCCGGCAGCAAGCACGCGTCCGCTGCGGCAGCATTCGCCGCGTACGTTGCCGGAGCCAAGGGGCAGGCCGTGCTGGCTGCGGCAGGATTCGCCAAGCCCTGACGTGTCGGCCACGACGAGCGTCGGTATACCCCGCTGGATCTATGTGCCCGCCGCGGTGGGAGCACTGTTCATCGTGCTCCCGCTCGTGGCGTTGGCGTCGCGGGTCGAGTGGAGCCACTTCTTCAGCCTGATCACCTCGGACTCGTCGGTCGCAGCGCTCAAGCTGAGCCTGCGCACCTCCGCGCTGAGCACGCTGCTGTGCATACTCTTCGGCGTCCCGATGGCGATCGTCCTGGCGCGCACGTCATTTCGTGGGCAGTCGATCCTCCGGTCACTGGTCCTCCTTCCGCTGGTGCTTCCGCCCGTCGTCGGCGGCATCGCGTTGCTCTACACCTTCGGCCGCAAGGGTCTGCTCGGCCATACGCTCGACGTGCTCGGAATCCAGATCGCGTTCTCCACCACTGCGGTCGTCCTCGCCCAGGCATTCGTCGCCATGCCTTTCATGGTGGTGAGCCTTGAGGGCACATTGCGCGCGGCCGGCCAGCGCTATGAGGTGGTGGCCGCGACCCTCGGCGCCCGACCCACGACGGTGTTGCGGCGCGTAACCCTTCCGCTCGTGCTCCCCGGCCTCGCGGCCGGCGCAATCCTGGCCTTCGCCAGGTCACTCGGCGAGTTCGGCGCCACCATCACGTTCGCCGGCAGCCTCCAGGGCGTGACCCGCACACTCCCCCTGGAGATCTACCTGCAACGCGAGGGTGATCCGAATGCGGCCGTGGCGCTCTCCCTGGTGCTCGTCGTGGTCGCCGTGCTGGTCATCGGGCTCGTACGCCGTCCGCGGGGTGGTCAGCTGTGAGCCTTGAGCTGACCGCGACAATCGACAACCGCGACCTCGACATCTCGTTCAGCGTTGCCGATGGCGAGACCCTCGCGATCCTCGGCCCCAATGGCGCGGGCAAGTCCTCGGCTCTCGGCGTGATCGCCGGCATCGTGCACCCGGACTCGGGGCGGGCGTCCCTGGATGGCGAGACGCTGTTCGACCTGCCGGCGGAATGGCGGCCTGCCCACGCCCGCGGCACAGCCCTGATGGCCCAGGATCCGCTGCTGTTTCCGCACCTGACCGTCCTCGACAATGTCGGGTTCGGACCACGCAGCCTCGGCAAGAGTCGTCGCGAGTCGCGGGAGCTTGCTCGACACTGGCTGGCCGAGGTCGACGCGTCCGAGCTCGCCGCGCGCAAGCCCTCGCAGCTGTCAGGGGGCCAGGCCCAACGCATTGCGGTGGCGCGCGCTTTGGCAGCCGAGCCGCGGCTGCTCCTGCTTGACGAGCCGATGGCGGCGCTCGACATCACGGTGGTGCCAGCAATGCGGCAGATGCTGAAGCGGGTGCTGGCCGATCGCAGCGCGATCATCGTGACCCACGACGTCCTCGACGCCGTGCTCCTCGCCGACCGAGTGGTCGTCATGGAGAGCGGACGAATCGTCGAGGAGGGCGCGACCAAGGAGGTGCTGGCTCGGCCACGCAGCCAGTTCGGTGCGGGCATCGCCGGACTCAACCTGATGCGCGGTCTCGCGGCAGGAGGCGCCGTACGTACGCCATCCGGCACGACGATCGAAGGGCTGTCGGAGCCACCGATCGCCGACGACGAGCCGGCCGTGGCGGTGTTCAATCCGAGCTCGGTCGCGGTCTACCTGACCCGACCGGTCGGAAGCCCGCGCAACGCGTTCGCGACCAAGGTCCTCGAGCTGGAGCCGCACGGATCGCAGGTTCGCGTACGCACCGAGGAGCTCAGCGCCGATGTGACCGTGCCGGTCGTGGCAGAGCTCGACCTGATGCCCGGCAAGGAGATCTTCCTGGTGGTCAAGGCCAGCGAGGTCGCGATCTATCCGGCCTGATCGCTAGCCTCTGCGCATGACGGGTGCGACCCTGCGACGGCGCGACGACGGCGTATTCGTCATGGACGATGTCGAGACGACGTCCGAGCTGGCGCTCGCCCAGATCGTGCTCGAGCTGGGTGCGCGCGACATCCTGGTCGGCGGACTCGGTCTCGGCTTCACCCTTCGAGCCCTGCTCGACT
>JAOPXO010000060.1 GCA_025965115.1 Aeromicrobium sp. | reverse complement strand
CGCCGCTCAGCAGACCGGCGAGCAGCGTGACGGTGAACGGTGACGGAGCGGCCGAGCCGGGCACCCGGCAGTCGTCGCACAGCATGCCGCCGGAGGCGGCGTTGAAGTTGCGGTGAGGTCCTTCGGTTCCACATCTCGCACAGGTGTCGAAGGTCGGGGCGTAGCCGGCGATCGACAGCGCCCTCAGCTGATAGGAGTCGAGGATCAGGCTCGGCGTCATACGCCCTTCGGTCAGCGCCCTGAGCGCACCGACCAGCAGCTGGAACTGCGGCACGGCCGGCTCGCCGTCCTCCTGCACGAGCCGCTCAGCGGTCTCGAGCATCGCGGTGCCGGCGGTGTAGGCGGCGTAGTCGGAGCCGAGATCCTTGGCGAATGCGTTGATCGTCTCGACCTGGGTGATGATGTCGAGCGAGCGGCCCTCAGCCAGCTGCAGGTCGACGTGCATGAAGGGTTCGAGGCGCCCACCGAAGCGCGAGGTGGTCTTGCGGATGCCCTTGGCGACGGCGCGTACGAGACCGCGCTCGCGAGTCAGGACCGTGATGATGCGGTCAGCCTCGCCGAGTTTGTGCACGCGCAGCACGATGCCGGCGTCGCGATAGAGGGCCACGGATCCATTGTGCCGTGCGGGTGTGACGAACGGCCGAGTAACACTCCGCCACACCCGGCCTCCTACTGCAACGGGTGAGCTTTCGCCTGGGCCTTCGCGTACTGGCGATCCACCCGGTCGATGCTGGCCCGGCTGGTCAGATCGACGCCGGCTCGCTTGGCCGCGGCGCGTACAGCCGGGCTGTTGAGATTGGGTGCGACGAAGCGCTCGGGGCGGATCTTGGCATCCTTCGCCGCGTACGTACGTTGCTGTGCGGCCAGCTGCTCGGTCGAGGCTGCCGCACGGGCATTGACTGCCCCACTCACGGCAACCGCCGCTCCGACCAGCTTGGCGCTGACCAGCGGGGTGTATCCGCTGGAGTGGCCGAGCTTGTTGGGGTGGTAGGAGTCGGAGACCGGATTGGAGAGCCCGTTGAGCCATTCGGGGCTGCCGCAGACGGCGTGCCCGATGAACGCGCTGACCGGACTGACGAACGTGAAGCCCTTCGCGGTCGCTGCCGCAGAGATCTTGGAGTCGATCAGATCGGCGGTCGCATTGAGACGCGACTCGTCGTCGGGTGAGAACCACGTCAGGGCATTGCAGTCCTCCCCGTTGAACAGTCGGGGATAGCCGACCACGACGACCTTGGCGTTGGGCGCCTTGGACTTGATGCTCGCGTAGAGCGTCGACAGCGAACCCGGCAGCGTGTTCTTGATGTAGTTCTGGGCTGTCGTCACCCTGCCGGCGCAATCGCTGGCCCAGGCCGGCAGCGCGCACTCGGTGATGACATCGGTGAAGCCGGCATCATTGCCGCCGACCGAGAGCGTGACGTACTTCGTGCTGCTCGACAATGCGCTCAGCTGGCCGGTGACGTCGGAAACCTTGGCGCCCGAGCAGGCCCGGAAGTTGAGGGCGTAGCCCTTCGCGGAGGCGATCAGGGACGGGAACGCGTAGACCGAGCGCTGGCAGCTCGTGCCATCGTCGATGTACGTGCGAGTGCCGACCCCGGAGGAGTACGAATCGCCGAGCGCGACATACGGAGCGGCAGCGGCACCTGCCCCCGGTTGCCAGATGAAGGTCGGAATGACGGCAAGGACGACTGCGGCTAGACCCAGACGACGAAACATGAAGCAAACCCCCGTTGATCATGATGTGACCTGCGTCACCCCGGACTCAACGTAGGCGATCCTGGCTGGCCCGTCCACCACTCATTACGCTCCTGCCATGGCAGACAGCGGCTACTCCGGCACGCCACAGCTCAAGAAGCTCGGCATCAGGGCCGGCGTACGTCTGGTGGTGCTCTACGCAGGCGACGACTGGGAGTTCGCCGAACCCCTCGACGGTGTCGAGCTGGTCTCACCGGGTCCGACCGATGTCGCGCTGGTGTTCGTACGTTCAGCGTCGCTGCTCGACGGCATGGCCGGGTGGGGCGAGTGGATCTTCCCGGCCGGTTCGTTGTGGGTGGCCTGGCCGCGCAAGGCGGCGGGTCACGTCAGCGACGTCGACGAGAATGCCATCCGCGACACCGCGCTCGAGCTGGGCATGGTCGACGTCAAGGTCGCCGCGATCGACACCGACTGGTCGGGACTCAAAATCATGTGGCGCAAGGAAAACAGAGTGCGCAAGGAAAACCGGACCCGCTAGTCGAGGCAGAACTCGTTGCCCTCGGGATCCTGCATCACGATGAAGCCGGCCTCCATCGGGGGCTCAGGGCTGAACACCTTGAACCGGGTGGCGCCAAGCGCTTCGAGCCTCGTGGCCTCGGCGTCGAGGGTCGCCATCCGCTCATCACCTTGCTGACCCGGCGCCGAACGTACGTCGAGGTGCACGCGGTTCTTGGCTGACTTGCCCTCCGGGACCTTCTGGAAGAACACCCGTGGCCGGGTGCCGTCGGGGTCGAGCAGCGCGGAGCGGGTGTTGCGCTCACCCTCGGGCACGCCCCAGGCATCCAGCGCGGCGTCCCAGGTGTCGAAACCTTCGGGCGGCGGCTGCAGGATGTAGCCGAGCACTTCGGCCCAGAACTTCGCCAGGGCGTCAGGGTCGGCGCAGTCAAAGGTGATCTGTACGTCTTTGCTCATGCCGCCAGTGTTTCGCAGGCCACTGACATTCGCGCGTCAGACGAACTCGACGCCTTGCGCCAACGGGAGCTCGGTGGAGTAGTTGACCGTGTTGGTGGAGCGGCGCATGTAGGCGCGCCACGCGTCGGAGCCGGACTCGCGGCCACCGCCGGTCTCCTTCTCGCCGCCGAATGCACCGCCGATCTCCGCACCGGACGGACCGATGTTGACATTGGCTATGCCGCAGTCGGAGCCGACGACCGACACGAACTTCTCCGCCTCGCGGACGTTGAGCGTGAAGATCGACGACGAGAGGCCCTGAGCGACGTCATTGTGCAGTGCCAGCGCTTCGTCGAAGTCGGAGTAGGTGAGGACGTAGAGCAGCGGGGCAAATGTCTCAGCCTTGACGATCTCGGTCTGCTTGGGCATGTCGACGATCGCAGGGTGCACGTAGTAGCCACCCTCACTGGCCGACTGGGTGCCGCCGGTGACGAGCTCGCCACCATCGCCCTGGGCCTGCGTGACCGCAGCGCCAAACGCCTTGAACGCAGGCTCATCGACGAGCGGGCCGACCAGCGTCGACGGGTCTAGTGGTGAGCCGATCGGCAGCGTCTCGTAAGCCGCCTTCAAACGGCTGACCAGATCGTCCTTGATCGATTCGTGCACGATGATGCGGCGCAGCGACGTGCAGCGCTGGCCCGCGGTGCCGACCGCTGAGAACACGATGCCGCGTACGGCGAGGTCGAGATCGGCCGAGGGCGCGACGATCGCGGCATTGTTGCCGCCGAGCTCCAGGAGCGTACGACCAAGTCGGGCGGCCACGCGTGGCGCGACCTCCTTGCCCATGCGGGTCGAACCAGTGGCCGAGATCAGCGCAACACGGGGGTCATCAACAAGGATCTCGCCGACCGTGCGGTCACCGATCAGCACGGACGACAGTCCATCAGGTACGCCGGCCCGGCGGGCCGCCTCAGCAGCGAGTGCCTGACAACCGAGCGCAGTGAGCAGGGTCTTCTCGGATGGCTTCCAGACGACCGCATCGCCGCACACGAACGCCAGCGCAGCGTTCCAGGACCATACGGCGACCGGGAAGTTGAACGCCGAGATGACTCCGATGACACCGAGCGGGTGCCACTGCTCCATCATCCGGTGGCCCGGGCGTTCGGTCGCGATCGTGAGCCCGTGCAGCTGACGCGACAGACCGACGGCGAGATCGCAGATGTCGATCATTTCCTGCACCTCACCGAGGCCCTCGGTCACGATCTTGCCCGCCTCGATCGAGACCAGGGCGCCCAGATCGTCCTTGTGCTCGCGCAGCAGCTCACCGAGCTCGCGGACGAACTGTCCGCGGATCGGGGCCGGCACGGTCCGCCACTGCTCGAAGGCGGACTGCGCGCGGCCGATCAGGTCGGCGGCCTCGCCCGCGGTGTGCGAGCGAAGGCGGCCGATCTCGGCACCGTCGATCGGTGAGATGCAGGCCAGGTCACCGTCGGCGACGAACGGGTCGCCGGCGCCGAGGCGGTTGAGGATGTCTGTGGTGCGGGTGGCGACTTCAGTCATGTCAGATCCGTCCCTGCTCGGCGAAATGCCTTCCGGCCTGCGTCGAGTAGAGCTGCTCGAGGGTGATGTCTTCCTGCTTGATGAATCCTGCGCCCGGGAGCACCCCGTCCGCCACAAGCTCGACGACGCTGACCGCCGAAGCAGCGGTGGTCCAAGAAATGGCCCGCCAGATGCGGCCCGAGATGTCGAGGGGCTTGTAGCCACGTACGTAGTTCTCGCGGAAAGGCTGACCTGACTTCACACCCTCGACCGCTGCGTGGATGTAGACGATGTCATCGCTGACCGGCGGCTTGGAGTCGACCAGCATCTTGCCCACCAGCTCGGGCTGGTCACGCAGGTTGAGCTCGTCGAACAGGAAGTGCATCTGGTCGAAATGCCCCGGATAGCGCAGCGTCTTGTAGTCGAGCCGGTGGACGCCACCCTCGTACGTCTGGCACATCGTGCCGAGTCCGCCGGATGTCAGAGCCGCCTCGAGCTCGATGCCACCGATGAAGACGCGCTCCTTCTCGGTCATGGCAGGCACCATCTGCCGGTGGCCCGAGCGGAGAACTTCGCAGTCGTTGAGGTACTCGTTGACAACGCCTTCGGGCGACCAGTTGATGGCATAGCCGAGCAGACCCGTCGGGTTCTGCGGCAGCGCGCCGACCTTGAGCTCGATCGAGCGGATCTCGTCGAAGGTCTTGGCAATCGAGGCGCCGATGATGCCGATCAGGCCAGGCGCGAGTCCGCACTGCGGTGCGAACGCGACGCTCGAACCCTTGGCCAGCTCGATGACTCGGTTGGTCGTCGGGACGTCTTCGGTGAGGTCGAAGTAGTGCACGCCGGTGTCGGCTGCGGCCTCGGCAACGGGGACGTTCAGGTTGTACGGGAGGCAGGAGATGATGGCGTCGACTCCACGCAGCGACTCACGCAGTACGCCGTCATCCTTCACGTCGAGCGCACGTACCTCGAAATCGCCAATCCCAATTTGGGGCAGGTCGCGGGGTGCAGCGTCATAGCCGATGACCTTGAAGCCGGACTCCCCCAACATGACGGCGACGAGCTCGCCCACTTTGCCCAGACCGAAGACTGCAACCTGGTTGATGATGCGCGCCATGAATCCTCCTCACATTCGCAACGGATCACGTCGCGACAAGACCTGCACCGAAGGGTGATCGGCGTCACCCCGATCGTATCGCGACAACGGCCCACTACTGTACCGGCGGGTACAGTAATGGGCCGTGTCGGTTTTGCTCAGTTCGGGATCGTGACGGCTTCCGCGCGGTTGGCGGCCGAGACCACGGCGCGCAGCGATGCCGTGACGATGTTGGCATGGATTCCGACACCCCAGATCGTCTCCCCGGCGACGTCGCACTCGACGTAGGCGACCGCTTGGGCGTCGCCACCAGATGAAAGAGCGTGCTCGGAGTAGTCGAGCACCCGGATGTCGGCGCCAGCCTGGCGCATGCCGTCGACGAATGCGGCGACCGGGCCATTGCCCTTGCCCTTGAATGCCCGCACCTCACCGCGTACGCGCATCTCGACGACCTGCTCGTCGCCGCCGTCCGCTGCCGTCACCGAGGTGTACGTCTGGAGGAGATAGGGCTCATCGCGGTCGAGATATTCACGCCGGAATGCCGACCAGATCTCGCTGGTCTCAATCTCGCCCGCCTCACCTTCGGTGAGCTCCTGCACGACCCGGCTGAACTCGATCTGCAGACGACGCGGCAGGTCGAGCTGGTGATCGTTCTTGAGGATGTAGGCGACGCCACCCTTGCCGGACTGGCTGTTGACCCGGATGACGGCCTCGTACGTACGGCCAACATCCTTGGGGTCTATGGGAAGGTACGGAACGGCCCATTGGGTCTGTCCCACAGGTATGCCGTCGCGTTGCGCGCTCAAGGTGAGTGCCTCGAAACCCTTTTTGATCGCGTCCTGGTGCGAACCGCTGAATGCGGTGTAGACCAGATCGCCCCCGTACGGGTGGCGCTCGGGCACCGGCAGCTGATTGCAGTACTCGACCGTGCGCCGGATGCCGTCGATGTCGCTGAAGTTGATCTGCGGATCGATCCCCTGGCTGAACAGGTTGAGGCCAAGCGTCACCAGACAGACATTGCCGGTGCGCTCGCCATTGCCGAACAGGCAGCCCTCGATGCGGTCGGCGCCGGCCAGGTAGCCCAGCTCGGCGGCGGCGACCCCGGTGCCACGGTCGTTGTGCGGGTGCAATGACAAGACAACGCTGTCGCGCCGCGGCAGGTGCCGACTCATCCACTCGATCGAGTCGGCGTAGACATTCGGCGTCGCCATCTCGACGGTGGCGGGCAGGTTGATGATCAGCGGCCAGTCTGGGGTCGGGTCGATGACCTCGATGACCTTCGAACAGATTTCGAGCGCATAGTCGAGCTCGGTCCCGGTGTAGGACTCCGGCGAGTACTCATACGAGATGAGCGTGTCGGGGGTGTGGATCTCGGCGTACTTCATGCACAGCCGGGCACCCTGCGTCGCGATGTCGGTGATGCCGTCCTTGTCGAGCCCGAACACGACGCGGCGTTGCAACGTGGACGTCGAGTTGTAGAAGTGCACGATCGCGCGCTTGGCGCCGACCAACGACTCGAAGGTGCGGTCGATCAGCGGCTCACGGCACTGGGTCAGCACCTGGATCACGACATCGTCGGGGATCAGGTCACCGTCGATGAGCTGGCGTACGAAGTCGAAGTCGGTCTGGCTCGCACTCGGGAAGCCGACCTCGATCTCCTTGTAGCCCATGCTGACGAGGAGCTGGAACATGGCGAGCTTGCGCGATGGGGTCATCGGGTCGATCAGCGCTTGGTTGCCGTCGCGAAGGTCGACGGCGCACCACCGGGGCGCCTGGGTCATGACCTTGCTCGGCCAGGTGCGGTCGGGCAGGTCTATCGGCGTGTAGGCGGGATAGCGGTGGTACGGCATTCCGCTGGGCTGCTGCGGTGAGTTGACGTTGGTGAACATCTGCATCCTCGGGGTGTTTGTCTGTCTGGGGTGCGGCCGGTGACACGACAAACTCCGCGCTGAGGGGTCCGACCTAGAGGACCTCGACGCGGCAAAGAAGGAGCAGGCTCATCTTCCGCATGGTCCGCCTAGGCTACCAGTCCGCGTGGCTACTGGTTGTTGTCGTTGCTGCCCGGGGTCGGAGTGCAGATCGTGCTCGATTCGGACGCGAGGCACACACCCACGTTGATGAACGGGTGAGCGGCGAGTGGGTTGACCCAGAATGACGAGCCGCGCAGCGGCGCCGAGATGCTCCGCGCGAGCGTGATCTTGTACTTGTCGGGGAACAGGCCGGTGAATGAGTAATGGCCGCTGCTGTCAGTGATGTCGACGTCACGCACCTCACGAGTGAGGTCGGCCGGATCGACCGGCGCGCCGATGGCCGTCACCGTGACATCCTCCTGGGCCGCGCCGCCGGTGACCCGCACCACGGTGCCGCTCAGGGTCTGGCCGACGTTGACCGGAGTGTCGGGCATCGCGAACGAGCCACCGTTGCCAGGCACGGTGTAGACGCCGGCCTTGACCTGGAACTCGTGTGAGTCGTCATCCCAGTCACTGGCACTCGACTTGGCGCTGACCCACGGCGAGGTGTAGTTCTTGTCGCCGTTCTGGCTCAGCTGCACCTGGTATGGCCCCGGCCGGAGGCCCTCGATCGTGTAGCTGCCGTCGGGATTGACGTCCGTCGTGCCGGCGACTTCCTGGCTCGAACCGGTCTCTGAATCCTGGTACGCGTAGGCGGTCGCCGTCATGGTCGACTTGGCATCGGAGAGATTGCCCGGGTTGCTGCCGCCGACGACCTGGCCCGTGAGTGACCCGGCACCCGCCGTCGTACGGGCGGAGATGACCGCCGAGTTCGCGCTCTGCGCAGCCTTGCTCGTGCAGTTGTCGACGATGCGGATGCGGAAGAAGTAAGAGGTCTCATCGTTCAGGGACCCGAACTTGTGCTGGTACGTCGTCGTGCCGGGCGGGTTGAGCGGATCGGCGTTGAGTGCCGCAAGATCCACACACGTGCTCGAATTGATCGTGGCGAACGTGGTGTCCGTCGTCCGGTCGACGACGTAGGCGCTTGCGCCGGTCACGCTCGGCCAGCTCAGGGTCACAGCGTCGACATCGAGCTTCACCGTGGACAGCGGCGGTGGGCTGAAGATGAAGGCGTCAGTCGTCGCCTTGAGGTAGGCCGCGGTGTACTCGGAGGCACGATCGTCGAACTGCGTATAGGTGTCGGTCACAGCTCCCGTGACATTGGCCTGGGCCGTCACCTTGAGGTAGTAGGTCGACTTGGCGGTGAACGGTGTCGAGACCCCGGTCGAGTTGGAGGTGAAAGACGTCAGGGTGACGCTGATGGTGTCGCCGTCGTAGGTGCAGGTGACGGGCGAGTTGGTGCCGCAGATGTTGTACAGGTAGCGGGTCTCGCCGGATGTCGACGACTTCTTCTCCTGCAGGCGGTATGACGCTGCGCCGTCGACCTTCTGCCAGCTCAGGGTGAGACTGCCGCTTGTTGTGCCCTTGAGGGTGAAGTCATTGGGTGTTGTCAGCGGCAGCGCCGTGGACGTCGTGCTGATGCGCGTGGTGTATTCGCTGATGCGCGTGTCATCAGCCTTCGCGGTGACCCCGAAGGAGTAGGACTTCGCCGGCACGTATGCGCTGCAGACATTGGTCGCTGAGTCGCAGAACTTGTTGAGCGTCGCGGTCCAGGTGTTGCCCGAGTGCGAGAACGAGCCCGCGCCGGCCGGAATCGGCTCATTCGACGCGAGATAGCGCTTGGTGGTGCCGTACGTCGTCTGGACCCGGTAGGCGTTCGCGCCGGGCACCCCGGTCCAGCTCAGGACGAAGGTGTTCTTGTAGTTGCCGATGATCTTGAAGTCGGCGGGCGGCTGGGTGGTGTACGTCGTCGTGGTGACGTTGGCCACCGAGGAGTAGGCCGTCAGGAGATAGGGGTCACCATTGTCATCAGATTTGGATTCGAGCGCCCGCACCTTGACGTAGTACTTCACGCCCGTCGTCAGGCCGGTGAGCGTCACCGCGTTGTCGACCGGATAGACGTACTTGATGACGGCGGTGGAGGCGAAGCTGCTCGAGGTCGAGTAGGCAACGCGGTACTTGCCAGCATTGGGCACCTCACTCCACGAGACGTCTGCCGACGTGCTCAGGATGTTGGTGAACTTCGGGGTCGACGGGGCCGAGAAGGCATAGGTGGCCGTTGAGATCTTGACCGACTTCGACCAGTCCGACAGATTGTCGCCGTTGGCAGCGGTCGATCGAATGCGGAAGTAGTAGGCCGTCGCTGGCTCGAGGTCGTGCACTGCCGCGACGGCAAGCGCCTGACTGGTGACGTTGTCCGGGACGCGGTACTTGGGGTTGGTGAACTTCGAGCTGGTGGAGTACTGGATCGCATAGCGGTTGACGGTTGAGGTGCGCTTCCAGGTGAGGGTGATCGAGGCATTGGAGTTGTCGGACGACGTCAGGCCGGTGGGGGGCGAAAACTTGTAGGTCACGCCGAACGTCACCGAGCTGCCACCGAACACGAGAGCGACGAGCAGCGCCCCTGCCAAGGCGATCAGTTGGAACCGGCGGCCTGTCATTTTGCCCCGCAATTGCTCTTGGACGCGCCCCTGGAGAGCTCGAACCACTCGTGTTGGTAGTCGTCGTAGACCGCGCGTATCGCGGTGCGGGTCGCGCCGGTCGCCTTGCGCGCATCAAAGGCGATGACGTGCTCCTCGTTGTAGAGCTGGCCCGCCACCGACATGTTCTCGGTGCCGGTGAGGACGCTTCCAAGGTTGCCCGACTCAGGGCCGATCAGGATGAGCTTGGTGTGCATGCCGTCAACGGCACATTTGAAGTCGACGCCTGCCGCGGTCAGCGTGTTGCGGACCGAGGTCGAGATGATCGTCTGACCTGCCTCGGATGTCATGAGCATCTTGACGTCGCAGCCGCGACTGGTGAGGGACTTGAGCGTCGCCGCCATCTTGTCGGCCTTGGCGTCGGTCAGCTTGAACATCGCGACGCGAATCTTGGCGTCGGTGCCGCAGTCGACGTTGTCGAACTGATTGACGTAGACATCGAAGCTGTTGACGTCGGCGTTGCGGCCGGGCGAGAACGTGATCGACGTGCCGCGACCCGCATCGGTGGTGTGGCGCAAGATTGGATCGACCCAGATCCGGCGGTCATCCTCCTGGATCAGGCCCAGTGGATTGGGTGGGGTCGTCGCGAGGTCCGGGTTGTCAGTGTTGTAGACCGTCGAGCTGCCCAGATAGGCGCACGAATTGAGGGCGCAGTCCTGCATGCCCTTGAAGCGCTGGCTGAACAGCTGCCAGGCGGTCTGGTCGTCGTAGATCTCGGATGCTTCTTGGCGATAGTTGCGGATCTGGCTCCTGGCCAGGTTGGCCGAGGTCGAGATCACCAGCGGATGGGTGCCGGCACCGGAGCCGGGGAAAACGGTGTCACTGACGGTGATGAACTTCTCGTGCTCGATCGCGTAGGGATAGACGCCGTAGCGCGCGGTGTTGAAGCAACCGTTGATGCAGTAGGTCACCGTGCTGCCCGGGATCTGGGCGAATCGCTTCTCCAGTGCGGCACGAGCGGTAGGGGTCATGATGTTCGTGCACGTCTCGTTGGCCGCATTCGTGGTGCAGGTGTTGGTGTTGTCGAGCAGCACCTCGGTCTTGACATTGCGATTCTGGGCCAACCACTGGAGAACCCGGAAGACCGTTTCAGAGTCGGACTCGGGCCGGTTGAACTCATCGGTGTTGCTGTTGTTGGTCGCACGGAAGAAGTAGTAGGCCGCGGTGATGTCGGCGTTGGGGGCTGAGTAGCAGAGCAGGCGGGCGAACTGCTGCGCGAACTTCCAGGGCCGCTGGTCGTTCGGGTTGTAGATGCCGCGCTCCTCGACGTCGGTCGTGTTGAACCAGGCATCGACGGCTGCCGGCTCGGACGTGTAGGGCGCGATGGCCGGCCCGGGCGAGATGTTGGAGACCGAGGGGTCGAAGTCGTTGGCGTAGTCCAGGCAGTCCGCGGTGCTGGCTCCGGTCAGGCCCGCCTGCACAGTCGATGACGTGACCCGCGCCGGTGATGTCGTCGCGAGCGCGGGAGTGACGGTGGTCGTGCCGGGTGACGGAGATGTCTCATCCGCGTGTGCTGCGCTCTGGAGCGGGACAGCCACCATCAACGTGGCGACCGCGCACCAGAGAGAGCGCCGGACTAATTCGGAGATGACTGCCCCCACGGTTCGGCGACGATGGGAGAGCTCCGGGACGTCGCAGGTGATTCTGAGCCATCACGATACCAAGATTTCAAAAGATTTGGGACTTCGAACAGGTTGTCGCAGAGAGCCTCGACGTACGACAGGGAACCGCACCTACACTCGAACAATGCTCTTCTCGGTGCGCAGCCTCCTCGTTGTCGCGCTTGCCTCGACCGTGATCGGTGCCGGGGCAAGTGCCGGATCGGCGGCTACAGGGGGCAGCAACCCTCCGATCGCCACCGTGCCAGCGGTTGGATCGCAGATCTCTGCGGAACCGTCTTCGGTGACGCTGGCGATGCGTACCGCCGTCACCGGTCCGGCCGTGGTCACGGTCAAGGATGGATCCGGACGTGTGGTCAGCGAGGGCTCGACAACACTGCTGTCGACCAATATTGCCGTCGACCTCAAGACGGGCCTCGCCAAGGGTGTCTACACCGTCACCTATCGCATCGACGGCGGTCCGACCACAGGCCCCGAGGGCGGGGTCTTCCAGTTCGCGTATGGCTCCGGCACCCCAACGTGGAAGATCTCCACCTGGTCCGGCTACAAGAACATCCCCAAGGAGACCCGTCTGCCAGACGATGCCAAGCGCGAGGCGGCATTCGAAGCGGCTGCCAGCGGAAAGGGCACCCCCAGCGCGACGCCAACCACCTCGGACACGAACCAGACGAGTGCTGACCCGACCAAGACGTCGGATGAGACGGACTCCGGGGGGCATGCCTGGCTGTGGTTCGTCGTCATCGCACTGGCCCTTGTCGGTGGTGGTGGTGCGGCCTATGTGGCCAGCCGCCGACGCGCCGAAACCGCACCGAGCAAGCACGCCGAGTCGGGCGTTTCGCCGCCCCCCGACGAGACCTGACACACAACAGCTCCTGGCATCCCTAGGATGTCCGCGTGACCTCGAACACGATCACCGTGCCACTGCCTGAGGGCAGCCACTATGCCGTCATGTGGGGCATCCCCGACCTGTACGCCGGCATGACCAACTCGATGCTGCACCGATGCCGAGCCTTCGTCGAACTTGCCGGAGTCGAGGTCACGATCCTCACCTATGAATACCGCCCCGACTACGACATCGTCCGCACCAGGTTGCGTGAGCGCGGCGCGATGATCGACGGCATGCACCTGATGAACGTCTGGGAGGACCTACGTGGCTGGGACGACGCCAAGCTCCGCAACGTCTCCGGTGCGAGCCAGTTCGTCACCCCTGACGACACCCTGTTCATCCCGCTCGGCGACCAGGGCGACCACACCGATCCGCTGCGCCACACGCTGCACGATCCCGACGGCAATGTCGTCCAGATCGACTACTTCAGGGCCGACGGCACGATGTTCGCATCAGACCGGCGCAAGGTTCCCGGACCGAAGTCGCGCGCTTTCACGCTGTGCGACTCAGCTGGTCAGCCGATCGGCACGTGGCAGAAGATCTGGGAGCTCTACTGGTCGTGGCTCGACTCACTGCCACGCGATCCCGTTGCATGGTTCATCTCCGATTCCAAGACCAGCGCCAACCACATGGTCGAGTACCGTCGCGACGACGCCGTCGTCATCCACGTCGTTCACGGGTCGCATCTGGCCCCGGGCACCGGCCGACCACACGGCGAGCTCGTCGAGAGTCGTCGACGTGCATTCGAGCGGCTCGACGACTGGGACGGCGTGGTCTTCCTGACCCGTCAACAACTCGACGAAGTGGATGTCCTGCTGGGCCCGGGCAAAAACCGGCACGTCATCCCGCACGGTCGCCACGTGCCGACGACATCACCTGAGCTGAAGCGGTCCAGTCTCAAGGGGGTCATGCTCACCAGCCTGTCCAAGCGCAAGCAGATCGGCCACGCCGTGAAGGGCATCTCCCGGGCCGGGAGGGTTGGTCTTCGCCGGCCCCACCTCGACGTGTTCGGTCAGGGCGCGCAGGACAAACCGCTCCGCAAGCTCATCGTGCGACACCGGGCGAACGTCGATCTTCGCGGCTACTCCGATGATGCCGCGCGCGAGTTCGACACCGCCTCGTTCTCGCTGCTCACCAGCAGCAACGAGGCCTTCGGCCTCGTACTCGTCGAGAGCATGGGGCACGGGTGCATCCCGATCAGCTATGACATGCCGTACGGCCCGGCGGAGATCATCACCCACGGAGTCGACGGATATCTCGTGCCGGCCGACGACATCGAAGCACTCGCGGCGGCGATCCGACGCATCACTCGCACCAAGCCGGCCCAGCTGGCACCGATGCGCGAGGCCGCACACCGCCGAGCACTCGAATTCAATGACGAGCACGTCACCGCCCGCTGGGCCGAGGCCATGCAGGCTGCCCTCGCCGCGAAACGTGCCGGGGCCTGATCGACCCGATGGCACGCTCGACCAACGCACTCCCCGACGGGGACCTGTGTGCCCTCACCTGGGAGATCCCGCACACCTTTGGAGGCCTCACCAAGTCAATGCTCCAGCGGTCGTGCCAGCTGGCGACCCACTTCGGACGGAACGTGCGCGTCCTGACACTTGCGCACCAGCCCGACCTCGACGCTATACGCGCTGATCTGACCGGGCGCGGGCTTCTGGTGCCCGGTGTGACGATTGAAAATCTGTGGGAGGACCTCCTCGCGACGTCGGACGCCGACCTGACGACAGCGCCGTACGACCCGTCGGTGTCCGCCCCCGTCCTCACGTCCGACACCGATGGCGTACACGAGGTGTGTCGGGAGGACGGCTCCGTGTTGGCGCGCCAGCAGTGGCTTCGAGTGGGCACACGACAGGCCCTGACACCCGATGGCGACCAGGTCACGCGCACCGAGATCTGGTCCGGAGACGGAAGGTTCCTCGGCGGCTGGCACGGCACGTGGTCGTGGTGGCAGTGGTGGCTCCGCCGGACGCTCGAACCCGGCTCCCATCTCATCGTCGACAGCGGCTACGTGGCCGACTGTCTCGTCGTCGCACCATTGCCCGGAGTGCCCACGACCTATGTCGTGCACAACGGCCATATTGCTGCCGGGAGGGACGCGCCGTACGGTCGGCTCGAACGCTGGCGGGCGTACGCGCACCACCACCTGCCGGCCTTCGATGCCGTCGTCTACCTCACCGAGACGCAGCGCGACCACCTCCAGCTGCTACGTGGTCCGCAATCCAACGTCCATGTCGTGCCGCACGCGATCGAGACGACGAATTCGGGTCATCGCACGTCACGCAGCGCGGGAGCCGGAATCGTCATGGCCAACATCGATGGGCGCAAGCGAGTCGACCACGCGGTGCGTGCGATCGCCCGGGCCGCCGAGTCGAACCCGGGTATCGACCTGCACGTGTTCGGGCGTGGTGCGGGGCTCGAGGCACTCGAAGCGGTCATCCGCGAGACCGGCGCACCCGTGACGGTGGAGGGCTACACGTCGGATCCTGCGTCGGCATTTGCTGCCTCCTCGTTCTCACTCCTCACCAGCACCAGAGAGGGCTTTGGGCTGGTGCTTGTCGAGGCCATGGCCGCCGGATCCCTGCCGATCTCGTATGACATCGCCTACGGCCCCGCCGACATCATCCAGGACGGTGTCGACGGCTTCCTCGTGCCGGCCGGTGACGTCGACGCCATGGCCGACAGGATCGTTGAGGTTGCCACGGCTCCACGTCGACGGCTTCATGGCCTGCGTCGGGCCGCACGCCGCCGCGCTCGGGCGTTCTCTCCCCCGGTGGTGCTGCCGCGATGGATCGCAGTCCTGGAGTCGGCCGAGGTCAGCGCCGGTCAGCGTGGAGCGAGCCCGCTCGACATCGATCCCGCAGAGTTGGCCGATCGTGAGCGGGTGGCTGCGCTGTATCGACTGCAGGACTGTCGACTCGAGGCAACGCTGCTCGATCTCACCTGGGCCGGGTCGACAGCGACCGCCACGATCGCCTGCAACGTGGAGGGTGCTGGGGAGCTGGCTGGCCGACCGACGATCGAGGCCCAGGTGCTGCATGTTCCCTCGGGCTCTCGTACTGACGTGCCGACTCGTGTCGTCACGCGCGCAGACAGCCCGGCGACGTCAGCGCCGACCACCACCGTCGAAGTCGACGTCGATGTGGCGATGCTGGCTGAACCCGCGCACCACGTCGTACTGATGAATGCCCGACTCGGACCAGTCGAGGTCAGCGACACGGTGGTCAGCTGGGCATCCGATCGGCCGTGGTTGGATCTCCCCCCCGCGGCGTCACAGCGACCCGTCATGGTGATCGACCGGCGCGGCGGGCTTCGTCTCGTGACGGCAACCCCCCACGTCGCCGCCGACATCCGGCTCGATGCCGACGGCGGTGTAGCGATCGACGTGATTGCGCTGACGTCCGACTCACCCGTCGAGGCCGTGGAGGCGACCGGCATGGGCGGGACGACCAGCATTGCGGCACGTGCGATCGGCCCCGGTTCGTTCGACCTCCGGTTCGGAAACGCCGGCCGCTGGAAGCTGCGCGCGAGGATCGACGGCCGCTGGCGAGACATCGCGTGGCGGGGACCCAGAAATCCGCCGAATCCTGCCGATGGCCTCACCGTGGAGCTCACCGCGCGGGGATATGTGAGGCTTCACCGCGACGTGTGAGCTCGGCGCCTTCCTAGGGCAACTGAACCTTGACCAACAGCATGTTGTGGTCAGACGGGATGATCCCGGCCTGCTTGTCGTTGGCGTCGAGGTTCAGGACCGTCTCCCACGAGAGCGTCCGCATCGGCGTCGTGAAGACGTAGTCGATATCGCTGCCGTTCTGGTCGGGTGCGTTCTTGGACACGGTCCGATCGAAGTTGTTGAACGAGTCGTAGTTGGCGCGTATCCGTGTCTCGGCAGTCGCCAGTGACGAGACCTTCGGAGACTTGTAGATCTGCCCCAGAGGATCGACGAACCCGTGGGACACGACCGCGTCATACGGGGCGTTGGTCGGCGAGAAGTAGCGTGTCGAGTTGAAGTCACCGACCACGAATGCCGGCAAATCATCGACGTTCCTGGCCAGCACCTCGGCCATCATCGCGAGACCCTGGGACTTGCGGACGGTGTACTTGTCACCGCCTGGCTCGAGGTGGGCGTCGGCGAAGAAGAATTTCTGACCGGTCGACTTCTGGATGAAGATCCCCCACGCGACATAGCGCTCATTGCACCCACTGCATCGGGGCAGCATCTTCGAGCCCGACGACACCTTCTCAACGGTTGCCGCATTGAAGAAGACCCTCGTGCCCTGCGAGGCACCCTGATCCTTGTACTTGCAGCTGGACGGCGTCGTGGACTTCACGCAGTTGTTCCTGTCCAGATCGGTCACGTCGTATGACGTGCCAGCCGCGCGGAGCCGGTTGCGCAGGTCCTCGAACTGCGACAGCTCGACCTTCTTGCCGCCCTGCTTGAGCCATCCCTGCGATGCCTCCTGGATGCCGATCACATCGGGTTGGTGGCTCTTGATGTTCTGCACGACCGCGTCACGACGTCCCGTCCACGGAAGCTCGGTGTTGGTCCCGGCGTAGCAGTTGGCGCAGCGTACGTTCCACGAGGCAATCGTGAGCGGAGTCGGTTTCGCCGGGGTGCTGATCTTGACCGCCGGCGAGTAGTCGCTGAGGTTGACGCCACTGGCCGTGATGACCCTGACCTTCGCGTAGTAGGTCGTGTCGGCGTCGAGCCCCGCGACAGACCCTTCGGTGTCCTGGAACCGGTGATAGGTCGCGCCGGACATCGTCGGCGTCTTCGCCAGCTGGATGCGGTAGGCGGGAGCTCCGGTCACGGCCGCCCACGCAAGGGAAGCAGCACCTCCTGAAGCCGACGTCACCGTCAGTCCGGTCGGTGTCGCGAGGGAGGTGGACGCCTTGACGGCGGTCGAGTACGCACTCAGATTGCCCCCGGTCGAGGTGATGACCCGAATCTTGACGTAGTAGGTCGTGCCCGCGTGCAAGCCGCTCACCGCGCCGGTCGTCCCGGAGTAGCGGTGGTAGGTCGCACCGGCCATGGACGACGTGGTCGACACCTGGAGCCGGTATTTCGGCGCCTTCGCAACGGCCGCCCAGCTCATCGTCACACTCGTCGGTGCTGCTGCCGTCTGGGCGAGCCCAGTCGGCACGGGGGTCGTCGCGGCACTTGCGGACTGGGCAGAAAGCAGCGGTGCACCAGCAGAGAACGCGATCACCGCGAGCACAGCGATGGGACGACGAAGCAGCGAGCTCACAGTGACCCCTGGGGAAGATGGGACGGGTGTGACGAGAGTGGTGAACAGACTCTAGCGGCATATCGGCATTCCCGGAAGCCTTCAGATCGGCCGAAATACCCGCTGCTCCGGGCCAATTCCCCTCAGTGGGAGGTGACCGGGCGAGCCCTCATGGCCCTCGTCACCGACGATCGTGGAGCCAGCGACCGTGGCAGCACTACAGCGCGGAGACGCTCAACCCGCGTCGCGCCGACCCGCAAAGAGGCGAGAACGGCCCGAAGATCGCCGATCCCTGACGGCCTGGGCTCGCCGGCCGCGCCTCGGCGGGCGAAGCGAGTGACTTCCACGATGTGCAGGAGGCTCTCGAGCGCAGTGGCGTCAATCCCCGGCCGATCAAGCAGCCGCGCAGCGAACCCTCGGGGAGTCTCGGCCCCGTCCCTGCTGACGCCAAAGTCGTGGGCCGCGTCCTCGAGCTCGAGCCACAGTCGGTCTGGAGATGCCGCGCCGTCTCGAAGCCGCCAGCGCCGGCGTGCCAGGCGGAGCAGCCACGGAATCAAGAGCAGGAGGACCAGTCCACCCGCCGTGGCCGCCGCCGTCCGTGATGCCGTCTGGGTCGTGGGAGTCGTGGCCGAACCCTGGTTGCCTGTTGGCGTGGGTTGGGCTGCCTCTCCGGGCTTGTTGAGCGAGTTCCCGTTGTTGACGTCATCTGGCACCGGAGTGCCCGCCGCTTCGGCAAATGCGGTCGGAGATCCGACCCCGGGCGTGGGCTCGAAGCCGATCCAGCCGGCCCCTTCGAAATAGAGCTCCGTCCAGGCGTGCAAGTCATCAGACGTGTTCTGGTAGACGTTCTTGCCGCCGGCCGAGCCGGTGACCTTGCCCGGCGCGTAGCCGACCGCGACTCGCGACGGTATGCCGAGGGTGCGCGCCATGACAGCCATCGCCGACGAGAAGTGAACGCAGTAACCCTGCTTGCGCTTCAGGAACTCCGCAATGACACCGACGCCGTTGCCGTCGTAACCGTGCGCGACCGGCGCAGTCGTCGAATAGGTGAAGCTGCCGTCGCGGAGATACTTCTGCAGAGCCAGCGCCTTGTCATAGTCGGTGCTCGCATTGGACGTCACCTGCCGCGCGGTGTCACCGATGATCGCCGGCATGTTGGGAGGCAGCGCCACGAACGGCTTCAGCGTCGGGCCGACCACGGTCACAAGTTGGCGCATCTGGTCGGCGGTGGGCTGGATCGTGAGGCTCTTGACGGCGTACGTCTGGCCGTGTGTATCGGTGTTCTGAGCCTTGATCGTCTGGCCCATGCGCTGGAACAGCCAGGTGCCATCGAGACCGGTCACATCCTCGGCCGGATAGGGCACGGGCAGCAGGACGCTCCGAAGGTTCTTGATCGTGATCTTCGTGGTGTCCTCGTGTGCCTTGATGTCCTGGTGCAGTCCGACCTGCCCCTCGAACCGGTCCTTGCCACTGGTGCCGCTCGGCTTCCAGGTCTTGCCGGTGAAGTCGCGCAGCGTTGCGACCTTGAGGTAGGGGGGTGTCGGGCTGGTCGTGGTGTAGGTCAGGGCAACTGTCGAACTGTTTCGGCGCAGGTTCTGGCCCAGCTGGAGAATCGGGTTGATACCGCGGCCGAACACCGACGGTGGCGGCTTGCCCCACGCCGCCGCAACCGCCGTGATGTCCGGCAGCGCCGGGGGCAGCACGATGGTGACCCCGAGCGCGGCCGCGGCCACCAGCAGCACCGGCACGCGGGCCTGCCAGTTGCCCGTCGCACGTTGGCGAGTGCGGCTGCGCAGGATCACCAGCCACAGCGCCGCCACGACGATGAACATCCACACCGACGGAGTCCGGCCGGCGATCATCGCCGGTGTGAGGAAGACCGCGAGGAGCAACGCCCCGATCGTCGCAGCCGACCGAGGGCGTTCGAGCAACTCGTCGGCGACGATCACCAGCAGGCCGAATGCGCCCGCCAACAGGAACACCACAGGCTGTGATGCGGCGACCGGAGCCTGCTCCTCGACAATGGTGTTGTTCGCGACCCTGAGCAGACTTCCGAAGGCTTGAAGGGTCGACGGCGTCGGCACGATGGCGATCAGCGTTGATGGGACGAAGATCCAGGCCAGTGCGACCAGCTCGACGACCAACGCAATCGGCGCCACCCACCGCACCCCGACCGCGCGCAGGATCGCGCAGGTGAGCCCCCCGAGTACGGCAATGAGAACCGTCGTGAGCCACCAGTCGCCACCCTTGATGACATGGTCGAACCCTCCCAGGAGGACGGCGAAGGCGACTGCCAGGATCCCGTGATCCAACCAGGTGTCGCGGGTCGTGCGACGCATCGAGCGCTGGGCCGCCGGATCAGCTCGCAACATATGAGCTGCTCCCGTCGAACTGCGTCCAACGTTCGGCAACGTCGTCCGAGCCGCGATAGGTCACGACTCGCCAGTGCGCCCGCTCAAGCACCTCGAGAGCGGCCGCCGAGGTGCCCGCGGCGACGAAGGCCTGCACGCTGCGAGCGCCCGCGATGGTGTCGACCCAATGCTCCGCGCGAGTCAGGTCGAGACGGCCCAGCACGGCGAATGCAGCGCGTTCTGGCGTCGCTGCCCGGTCGTGGTCACGGTCGTCCGGCTCGACCATGGCGAGGTCGACCATGGCGTCTTCGAGCGAGTCCTGACCATCGGCGAACGACCGGTCGATCGCCGTGCTGCTGGACTGCAGCGTGACGACATAGCCGGCTCTCGCGAGGTGGCTGATGATCGAGGCCGTGGCGACGATGCACCACTCAAATGTCGGCGAGTGCTCCCACTGACCCTGCAGGTCACGCACGGTGCCCTGGGTGCGGGGCTCGCAGTCGAGGAAGACACCAGCCCGTGGATTGATCTGCTGCTCCTCCTGTCGCACCATCAGGTGCCCGCGGTGAGCGGTCGCCTTCCAGTGCATGCGTTTCATCGCATCACCGGGCAGGTAGGCGCGTGCGATGACGTCATCGTCGCCAACCCCGACGTACTGCGGAGCGGGTCGGGTGGCACCGTCGTCGCTCGCCCCGCGCGGCGCGATGGACTTGAGGTCAACGCGTCGGGGCAGGACCAGCAAGGGTTCGGTGGTGCCGAATGCATGACGGCGAAACACCAGCCCGAACGGGTCGAGCACATGCACACGCAGTGGCCCGATCGCGTGGCGTCCGCGGCGCAGCCCCTGCAGGCGGTACGAGAAGGCAACTCGCGAGTCGGCCTGGCGACTGCCACCAAGAGCGGGAAGGACGCCCGAGGCGTCGCCAGAGATGCCGTGCGGCAGCTCATCGTCCCATTTCGCCTCGAGGCACGGAAGGAGCGAGAGATTGGTCGCTCGCAGCGTCGCGCGAGCGGTCTCCCCCGGCGAAACGACCTGCGGCGAGAACGACCGCTCCACCCTCACGCGCGAATGTCCGGCAAACACGAACAGCGCCGAGAAGATCACCAGTCCGAGCAGGAACGCCGTGGCAAAGAACAGCGCCGGCAGCGAGAAGACCGGCGCCGCGACGAAGCAGACCGCCGCGGTGATCAGGAATCCCAGACCGCGGTGCGTGAGCACCACTGATCTGGCCGCCTCCCGCAGCCCCTCGTACGCGGTGGTGCTGGTCGACATATCGCTCAACTCGGTTGGACGGCCCCGGCGGGCACGGGCGTCTCGGCGACGATGCGCTGCATGACGTCTTCAGCGCTGGCCACGCCGCGCATCGGGATCAGTCGGTGTGGCAGGACGACCGGCACCAGGGTGTCGATGTCGTCTGGCAACACGAAATCGCGCCCCTGCACGGCAGCGCGAGCCTTGGCGGCCCGCACCAGCTGAAGTGTTGCGCGCGGGCTCGCGCCGAGTCGGAGCTCGCTGTCGGCGCGCGTCGCCTGGGTGATGTTGACGGCGTACTGCTCGACCGCCGGCGACACGAAGATGGATCGTGCGGCGGCGATCATGGACTGCGCATCCTCGATCGACGCGACCGCCTCGAGCCCGTCGAACGGATTGCTGATGTCGCGGCCCTGCACCATCTCGAGCTCGGCCTCCGCGGACGGATAGCCCATCGAGATGCGGGCCATGAACCTGTCGCGCTGCGCTTCGGGGAGGGCGTAGGTGCCCTCCATCTCGTACGGGTTCTGGGTGGCGACGACGGTGAACGGGCTGCCAAGCTCATACGTCGTGCCGTCGACGGTCACCTGCCGCTCCTCCATCGCCTCGAGAAGTGCGGACTGGGTCTTGGGCGATGCGCGGTTGATCTCATCCCCGATCACGATGTTGGCGAACACCGCGCCCGGCTTGAACTCGAACTCGCGATCGGCCTGGTTGTAGACGGAAACGCCGGTGATGTCGGACGGCAGCAGATCTGGTGTGAACTGGATGCGCCGCACCGAGCAGCTGACGGACCTGGCGAGGGCCTTGGCAAGCACAGTCTTGCCGACGCCTGGCACGTCTTCGATGAGCAGATGGCCTTCCGCGAGGAAGACGACGAGTGCGGCCTCGGCCGCTTCAGGTTTGCCGTCGATGACTTTCTCGATGTTTGCGAGGATGGCCCGAGCGGCGGTCTCAAACTCCATACGTGATGGTAGTCACATCGAGCCAAATGCGACTACGGCAGCGCGATGATCGAGCTCACCATGTTGTGATCCGACGGGATCACGCCATTGATCTTCAGGGTCGTCGGGTTGAAGTCGATGACGACCTTCCACTGCTTGACCGGCAGGGAGTTCGTCGCGAAGATCCAGTCAACGCCATTGCCCACCTTGTCGTGGCGCGTCGTGTAGGAGTAGTCGACGATGCTCCGGCGGTAATCATTGAACGAGTTGATCCAACCGTTCACGACGGTCTGTGCCCGCACGTTCTTGGCCGGGTTGACCTTGTACTCCTGGTTCATGACGTCACCGAAGCCCGCCGTCTTCATCGCCGGAAGCATGGCCTCGGCCTCGGCTCCGAACTTCGACGTGTTGAAGTCCCCGACCGAGATGACCGGCAGCGACGCGGTGTTCAGCGCCTTGATCTTCGGGATCAGCTCCTGCCACTCCTTCTTCTTGACCGTCGCACTGTTGGGGCTGAGGTGGGTGTCGGCGAAGAAGAACCTCTTGCCACTCGCCTTCTGCGTGAACGTGGCCCAGACGAGGAAGCGGTCGGTCGACCCGGACACCTGGTTGACGTACTTGAACGAGCCCTGTGAGTCCATCTGCAGCGTCGCGGTGTTGTAGATGATGCGCGTCGCCCTGGAGGCGTCCTTGCTGGGATCGGTGACCTCGAACGGTTTGCCCTTGGCATTCAGCGCGTTGCGCAGATCGGTGTACTGGTTCGGGGCACCGCTGGGGTAGTTGCCCGAGCTCTGATAGGCCTCCTGCAGCCCGACCACGTCGGAGTTCTCGGCGACGATCTGCGACGCCACGACGGGCTCGCGATCAGCCCAGATCTGCTGGTCTCCTGAGGCCTTGCCATCGTTGTTGGCGCCGGACAGGTTGAATGTGCCGACCCGCAGATCACTGCCACCGGTCGGCGGCGGGTCGGTCGGAGGAGGTATGACCGGCGCCTTGGCCGTGGTGGTCGACGCGTACTTGCCGTACGCGGTGAGCCGCGTCTTGTTGTCGGCGTCATAACCCACGACCTGGAAGTAGTAGGTCGTCTCGGGCGACAATCCCGTGATCGTGCCGCTGCGGGCACTCGAATCGAAGGCGGCCGGCGTCGGCGCCGGATCGAAATCGCTCTTCAACGACCACTTCACGCGATAGGTGCCGATGCCCGAGATGCCGGCCCACGACACCTTGACACTCGACGACGTGACGCTCGAAAGCGTCGGAGCCGCCGGTGCCGGCTTCAACGTTGTCGCGGCCTCGGCCGGAACGGCGGCGAGGAGACTCACCGTCACCAATCCAGCGATCAATGCAGCAGCCTGCCTGAACCCGAGAGATCCGTACATCCCTCGAGCGTAAGCCACCACTGGCTCGGTTGGGGCGATTCGCGGGCTAGGCTGATGAAGGGCGGGGCGATACACGAACAAATCCCCGCCGCGCCAGATGGAGTGATCATGACTGTCCCCGACTTCCTCCCCACGCTCTCGCACGGAGCCCACGACGCCGATGCGGGCGAAGCCTGCGTCATGGAGTACGTCTCGTTGCTCGCCGGTGAGGAGTGGAGCGACCGCCCCGAGTGCACCCACCCGATCCTCGCCCACGAGGCCCGCACGACGAATGACCTGCTGCTCGACCACGACCGGCCGCGTCTCGTGCCGCTCGTCGGACGGCTGTTCGGCACCACGCAGGACTCCCCCGATCTTCGTGCCCGCCTCCGAATTGCCCAGGCCCGCCAGCTGATCGCTCTGCTCGATCCGGTGTCACGCCCGCGTGCGCTCGCCGCCGTGACGCGCGCCGAGTCGTGGCTCGGTCGCGAGGGTGATGAGCAGGACGTACGTCAGGCATTCGCCGATGCGATGGCGTTCCCGATGGTCTCGGGTGACCTCGATCTCGAGCACCTGGCCTTCCACGAGAATGCCTCGCGGATGTTCCCGTTCGCGATGTCGCCCGAGCTGGAGGCATCAGAGGCGTACGCCCTCACCGCGCTCGTCGTGGCTCACCGCATTGCCGCATCGGGTGAGTGCCTCGCCGATTGTGGCAACGGACCGGCCCGCGCACGCCGCATGGTCAAGGACCTCGGTCGGCTGATCGACGTCTACGACGACGTCACCGGTCGCGTCGCGACTGACGTCACCGAATCAGACGTACGCGAGCTGGCCGACAGCCTCAGCTAGAACGATCAGCATCGGCGAGGTCTCGGGCATCCGGTCACCGTATGGGCCGGCGGTGCTAACGCTTGGCGTGCGACCACTCCAGCAGCCGCTCGACCGGCCAGGTCGTGACAATGCGGTCTGCGGGTACGTCGTTTGCGGCAGCTCGCTCGGCTCCGTAGTCGAGGAAGTCGAGCTGGCCCGGCGCGTGCGCATCGGTGTTGATCGCAAACAGGCAGCCCGCGTCCAGGGCCATCGCGATGAGCTTGTCCGGCGGGTCCTGCCGCTCCGGACGTGAATTGATCTCGACCGCCACGTCGAACTTCGCGCATGCGGCGAAGACCTTCTTGGCGTCGAAGGTCGACTGCTGTCGCGTGCCGCGGGATCCCTCGACGAGCCGGCCGGTGCAGTGACCGAGCACATTCGTGTGGGGGTCGCTGACCGCTGTGACCATCCGCCTGGTCATCGCGGGCGCGGCCATCTTGAGCTTGGAGTGCACGCTCGCCACGACCACGTCGAGCTGGTCGAGCATCCGAGCGGTCTGGTCGAGTGCTCCGCCGTCCAAGATGTCGACCTCGATACCGCTCAGCAGCCGGAAGTCGTCGTACTCCTTGTCGACCTTGGCCACGACCTTGAGCTGGTCGGCCAGTCGCTCGGCGGTCAGGCCGTTGGCGACGGTGAGCCGCGGCGAGTGATCGGTCAGCACGACATACTCCCGACCGAGCCAGTGCGCGGCGCGGGCCATCTCGGGGATCGGCGAGCCGCCGTCGGACCAGTTCGAGTGGGTGTGCAGGTCGCCACGCAGCTTCGCCCGGAGTTCTGAACCACCCGCGGCGAGGGGCTCACCGGAACGCTCGCGGAGATCGGCGAGGTAGTCGGGCACGTCTCCGGCCACCGCCTGGCTGATGACCCCGAACGTACGATCACCGATGCCCTTGGTGCGCTTGAGTGCCCCACTTTCGACGCGGCGAGCCAGCTCCGCACGCGACAGGTCGGCGATTGCGGCAGAAGCGTTGCGGAAGGCCTCGACTCGGTGAGACGACGCGCGCTCACGCTCGAGCCAGAACCCGATCTCGTTGAGTGCCTCGACCGCATCCACGGCTAGAACCCGAGCTTGCGCAGCTGCTTGGGGTCGCGCTGCCACTCCTTGGCAACCTTGACGTGGAGGTCGAGGAACACCGGGGTGCCGAGAATCGCCTCGATCTGGGCACGCGAGTTGGAACCGATCACCTTGAGCCGCACACCCTGCTTGCCGATGATGATGCCCTTCTGGCTGTCACGCTCGACGTAGACGTTGACGCGTACGTCGATCAGCGGCTTGTCATCGGGCCGATCGGCCCTCGGAACCATTTCGTCGACGACGACGGCAATCGAGTGCGGCAGCTCATCGCGTACGCCCTCGAGTGCGGCCTCGCGGATGATCTCGGCGATCAGGGTCTCTTCGGGCTCATCGGTGAGCTGACCCTCGGGATAGAGCGCAGGGCCCTCTGGCAGAGTCGCCACGAGCAGTTCGGCGAGCAGGTCGACCTGCTCTCCCGCGACGGCCGACACGGGAACGATCTCGGCGAAGGTCAGCCCGGCCTCTGCGCCTGCGGCCTGGATCGACAGGAGGTGGTCGCGGAGTCGCTCGGGCTTCACGAGGTCGATCTTCGTGGCGATCGCGAAGACGGGCTTGCGGGTGATCTGCGCGAGCTCGCGGATCAGGAACTTGTCACCCTGGCCCACGGCCTCATTGGCCGGCAGGCACATACCGATCGTGTCGACCTCCGACCACGTCGTGCGCACCAGCGCATTGAGCCGCTCACCCAGGAGCGTGTGCGGCTTGTGCAACCCGGGGGTGTCGATCAGGACCAGCTGACCGTCCGGGCGATGCACGAGCCCGCGGATCGCGTGACGGGTCGTCTGCGGCTTCGATGACGTGATCGCGATCTTGCCGCCGACCAGCGCATTCGTGAGCGTCGACTTGCCCGCATTGGGCCGCCCGACGAAGCAGGCGAAGCCAGAGCGAAATGTGCTCACGTGGTGCCCACTCGCACGACCTCACCATCGAGATCGGCGATGTAGACGTTGACGCCGTGCCCCGACAGGTCGCGGACCGCGGTGCCGTCGACAATCGGCTCTGGAGTTCGCTCGGCGACCAGCGCGGCAGCCTCGATGCCCTTCGCGCCGGACGACACCGCCATGGCGACGGCGAGGTCGAGGGCGTCAACCGTCAGCGATGGCAGGTCAACGGTCGTTGCGGCGTACGTACGACCGTCCTGATCGCGGACTGCAGCACCGTGTTTGGCACCGTTGCGCGTTCGGGCAGAGCGGGCAAGGGTGATGAGCTTGGCGTCCTCAGGACTGAGTTCCATGGTCCGAACCTATCGAGTCGTCATTGGATGGGTTGTCGACGCGGCTCACGAGCACGCTGCCGATGCGATTGCGGCGTCCGGTGGGGCCTTCCGCCTCGAAGCGCAGACCGTCGAGCTCGATGACGCTCCCCCGGATCGGCACGGTGCCGAGATGCTTCGCCATGAGTCCGCCGACCGAGTCGACGTCCTCGTCCTCGATGGGTATGTCGAACAGGTCCTCGAGATCGTCCACCTCGAAGCGGGAGCTCAGCCGCCATGAACCGTCCGCGAGCTCTTGATTCTCCTCAGGCTCCGAGTCGTACTCATCGGTGATCTCGCCGACGATCTCCTCGACGATGTCCTCGATCGTGACCATGCCCGCGGTGCCGCCGAACTCGTCGACGACGATCGCGACGTGGGTGCGCTGCGCCTGCATCTCCTTGAGGAGGTCGTCGCAGTGTTTGGTGTCGGGCACGAACAGGACTGGTCGCGCGATTGACTCGATGCGCTCACTGGTCTCAGCAGCGTGGTTGTCGAACACCCGCTTCGTGATGTCCTTGAGGTAGGCCATCCCGATGACATCGTCGAGGTTCTCACCGACGATCGGCATTCGCGAGTAGCCGCTGCGGAGCGCCAGCGACATCGCCTGCCGGAGGGTCTTGTGGCGCTCCACGAACACCAGATCAGTGCGCGGCACCATGACCTCACGCGAGATGGTGTCGCCGAGCTCGAACACCGACTGCAGCATCTTGCCCTCGTCGGACTCGATCAGTGAGCTGGCCGCGGCGAGGTCAACCAGCTCGCGTACTTCGACCTCGGAGGCGAATGGACCTTCGCGGAACCCCTTGCCGGGTGTCAGCGCGTTGCCGAGCAGGATCAGCAGTTGCGGGAGAGGACCGAGCAACCGGGTGAGAACGATCGCGGGGAGCGCGGAAGCAAGCGCAATGCGTTCGGCGTGCTGGCGCCCCAGAGTGCGCGGCCCAACGCCGATCAGGACGAAGCTGACGACGACCATGATCGCGACCGCGATCGCGAACCGCTTCCACAGACCGTCGGTCTGATCGGCGACGACGAGTGCGACCAGGACGATGCTGGACGTCTCGGCGAGCACCCGCATGAGCAGGATCGAGTTGAGGTACGGAGCGGGATCCTCCAGGATCACGGCGAGTCGTCCAGCGCCACCGCGACCTTCGTCGTCAAGCTCTTCGGCGCGCGCCTTGGAGAACGACGAGACGGCCGCGTCCACACTGGCCAAGGTGCCTGCGACAACGGCCAGCACGATCGAGACGACCACGGGCAGCCACATCACGGCGCTTCGGGGTCCTTGCCCTCGGCGGCCTGCTGCCATTCGAGCAACAACCTGCCCTGGATGCCGAACATCTCCTGGTGCTCTGCCGGCTCGGCGTGGTCATAGCCGAGCAGGTGCAGGATGCCATGAATGGTCAGGAGGTCGATCTCGTCCTGGGCGGTGTGCCCCGCCGCCGGAGCCTGCTGCTCGGCGACCTGCGGACACAGCGCGATGTCACCGAGGTAGCCCTCTGGGCTCTCCTCGCCATCGCGGCCCGGTGTGAGCTCGTCCATCGGGAACGACAGGACATCGGTCGGGCCGTCCTTGCCCATCCACTGCTTGTTGAGGACCGCGATCGTCGCCGGATCGACGAGCCGCAGGGTCAGCTCGGTGGCGGGATGCAACCGCATACGGCGCATCGCGAATCGGCACAGCCTGGTGAGGCCGGCGGCGTCGACCTCGACGCCTGACTCATTGAGAACGTCGACGTTCATGCGCCTGTGCACCCGCCTCGGCCTCGAACTCGTCGTAGGCCGCGACGATGCGCCCGACGAGCTTGTGGCGGACGACATCCTGCGCGGTGAGCCAGGAGAAGTGGATGTCGCGTACGTCGTCGAGGATCTCCTGGACGACACGCAAACCGCTCTTGTTGCCGGTCGGGAGGTCAACCTGGGTGACATCGCCCGTGACGACCATCTTGGAGCCGAAGCCGAGGCGCGTCAGGAACATCTTCATCTGCTCCTGGGTGGTGTTCTGCGCCTCGTCGAGGATCACGAAGGCATCGTTGAGTGTGCGACCACGCATGTAGGCGAGCGGCGCCACTTCGATGACACCTGAGGCCATCAGCTTGGGGATCGTCTCGGGATCCATCATGTCGTGCAACGCGTCATACAGCGGGCGGAGATAGGGGTCGATCTTCTCGCTCAGCGTGCCCGGCAGGAAGCCGAGGTGCTCGCCGGCCTCAACGGCGGGGCGGGTCAGGATGATGCGGCTGACCTCCTTGGCCTGCAGCGCCTGCACGGCCTTGGCCATCGCGAGATAGGTCTTGCCGGTGCCGGCAGGGCCGATGCCGAAGGTGATCGTGTGGTTGTCGATCGCGTCGACGTAGCGCTTCTGGTTGACCGTCTTGGGTCGAATCGTGCGCCCTCGGCTCGACACGATGTTGAGGCTCAACACCTCGGCCGGATGCTCCTGGGTCTCGGTGCGCAGCATGGTGACGCAGCGCTCGACGGTCTCCTTGGTGAGGTGCTGCCCCGTCCGGATGATGATCACGAGCTCGTCGAGCAGTCGCTCGACCAGAGCCGCCTCGGCGGGCGAGCCGGTCACCGTGATGGTGTCTCCGCGCGCGTGAATGCGCGCCTCGAAGGAATCTTCGATGAGGCGGAGGAATTGGTCGGAAGGCCCGAGCAGGGCGACCGCCGGAACGCTCGACGGAATCGTGAACGTGTGAGCCGGGATGTCGGTCAGTTCAGTGTCGTCAGTCATGTACGTACAAGTGTATTGATCCGCCCGACGATTTGCATACTTGCGAGTCCGGGATGCCACCGGTATCAGCCAGGCGGCCAGGCCATCGAGCGGCCGGCCAGCACGTGTCCGTGGCAGTGGAACACCGTCTGGTGGGCATCGGCGCCGGTGTTGAAGACCAGCCGGTATGAGCCGTTGCCCTCCGCCTCAGCGATCGAACGCGCTTCGGCCAGCAGGGTGATCGTGGCTTCGGGGTCAGCGGCGGCGAGGCTGCCGATGTTGGGTTCATGTCGCCGCGGGATCACCAATACATGCGTCGGCGCCTGCGGATTGACGTCGCGAAATGCGACCGTGTGCTCGGTCTCGGAGACGATGTCGGCAGGGATGTCGCCCGCCACGATCTTGCAGAACAGGCAATCGGGATCGGTCACACTCACTTGAAAGCTCCCTTGATCTTGCCGAACACGCCGCCCTTGTGGTTCGTGCCGATCAGGGCTTCGGGACGCTCTTCGTCGCGGAGCTTCGCGAGCTGTTCGAGCAGGACGCGCTGCTCCTCATCGACCCGAGCCGGGGTCTCGACGATGACCTGCACCTTGAGGTCGCCGCGACCCGGTCCGCGCAGGCGGGGCACGCCGTGGCCCTTGACCGTCAGGGTGTCGCCGGACTGGGTGCCCGCGGTGACATCGAGCGGCACGGTGGTCGTGGCCTGCTCGAGATCGGGACGATCGGCCTCGAGCGTGGGCAGGTCGAGATGCGCACCGAGCGCGGCCGCCGTCATCGGCAGGGTGATCTGACAGAACAGCTGGTCGCCCTTGCGGGTGAACACCGGGTGTCGCGCGACGTTGATCTCCAGGTAGAGATCGCCGGCAGGCCCGCCACCGGGGCCGACCTCACCCTCCCCCGACAACTGGATGCGAGTGCCGTGATCAACACCCGCCGGGATCGTCACCGAGATCGTGCGCCGCGACCGCACGCGTCCGTCTCCGGCGCACTCCGGGCACGGCTCGGGGATGACCGTGCCGAATCCGTGGCACGTCGGGCACGGGCGGGACGTACGGATGTCGCCGAGAAGTGAGCGCTGCACGTGCTGGACGTCGCCGTGACCGTTGCAGGTGCGGCACATCTCCGGCTCGGAGCCCTCTGCCGCGCCACTTCCGCCACACGTCGTGCAGGTGATCGCCGTGTCGACCTTGATCTCCTGCGCGACGCCGAACGCCGCCTCCGCGAGCTCGACGTTGACCCGGAGCAGCGCATCCTGACCGCGCTGGGTGCGCGGTCGCGGTCCGCGGCCGTTGTTCTGACCGAAGAAGGCATCCATGATGTCGTCGAATGAGAAGCCCTGGCCGAATCCACCGCCGCCACCGTTACCCCGCATCGGATCGCCGCCACGGTCGAACGTCGCCCGCTTGGCCGGATCGGACAGCACTTCGTACGCGACCGTGACCTCCTTGAAGCGTTCGGACGCGTCGGGAGCATCGTTGACGTCGGGGTGCAACTGTCGCGCGAGCTTCCGATAAGCCTTCTTGAGCTCATCCGCGCTCGCGTCGCGTCCGACGCCGAGTGTTGCGTAGTAGTCCTGTGCCATGAGTCCTGGGTGCCCTGATCCTTAGGTGAGTGGCTGGTGATTCTGAGTGATGTCTAGGTGTCCGCCAGCAGACGCCCGACGTAGCGGGCGACAGCGCCGACGGCGGCCATCGTTGCGGGATAGTCCATGCGGGTCGGACCCACGGTGCCCAGTGTGGCAAGCGCCTGGTCGTCGGCGCCGTACGCCGTGGAGACGACAGCGGTACTGAGCAGGCTTTCGTGCCCGGTCTCGGCACCGATGCGTACGGTGAGCCCGCCGGTCGCCTCGCCCAGCAGCTTGAGCAGCACGACCTGCTCCTCGATCGCCTCGAGCACGGGTTTGATCGCCGAGTCGAAGTCGCTGCCGAAACGTACGAGATTGGCGGTGCCGCCAACTGCGATGCGCTCGTCGGACCGCTCGTTGCTGAAGGTCTGCGAGAGGGTCGTGACGATTGACGTGACGATCGGCCGGTCGTTGACGTCAAACGTCTCGATCATCTCGGCAAGTCGCAACGATGCCTCGGGGAGTCGTTCGCCGAGGGTGGCGTGTCCGATGCGCGAACGCAGATCCGACAACAGCTGCTCGGTGGGCGCGGCAGCGAGCTCGATGATCCGCTGCTCGACCCGACCGCTGCTGGTGATGACGACGAGCAGGACGCGCGCGCCATCGAGGGCGACAACCTCGATGTGGCGGACGGTGGACCGGGTCAGAGAAGGATATTGGACGATCGCGACCTGCTGGGTGAGCTGGGCGAGCACTCGTACGCTGCGCTGCACCACGTCATCGACGTCGACCGCACCGGTCAGGAATGTCTCGATCGCACGACGCTCGGCCGGTGAGAGCGCCTTGACCGTCGCGAGCCGGTCGACGAACATCCGATAACCCTTGTCAGTGGGTATGCGGCCGGCGCTGGTGTGCGGCTGGGTGATGTAGCCCTCGTCCTCGAGCGCGACCATGTCATTGCGGATCGTCGCCGGCGAGACTCCCAGATGATGGCGCTCGACCAGAGCCCGTGAGCCCACGGGTTCCTGGGTCGCGACGTAGTCCTCGACGATCGCCCGGAGGACGTCGAGTCGTCGGTCGTCAGACATCCCCCACCTCCATTCACTGAGTACCTTCCGCGTGGCGCGCTGGCACTCCCCTAGGTCAAGTGCCAGTCTAGCGAGGTGGGATCTATCGGGGTGGACGGCGAGGCGATCGTCGTGGAAGGTGCCGAGTCGGAGCTTCGCTACACCCCTCGCCTCATCCAGCACAACGGTGTGGACATCGCCCATGAGTCGCGGGGCGGAAGCCTGTCTGCGGTGTGGGTTGGCCAGGTCGGCGAGTTCTTCGTCGAGGTGGTCCACCTTGGCGACGGGCCCGAGGGCGGTGAGCTCGTGATGACCGTCACCGCACCGGACCTGCCCGACGTGCGACCGATGGTCGCTCTCGGCGACCTTTTCCAGCGTGAGGTTCCGATGGCTGTCAATCCAAGCTGGCCAGTGGCCGTCGACCTGGCCCTCGGCCTCCTGACCCACGCGACTGTCATCCTGTCCGTCGATGGCGAACCCATCACGAAGGACGACGTCGAAGCGTTCCATCAACAGCTACTGGGGGTGCTGTATGCCTGATCGCTATGGCGTAGACGTGTTGGCCGGTGATTGGCGCAAGCCACCGCGTGGGCACTCGGTCGAGGTCGTCGCGGAGCGCGGCATGGTCGTCGAGGATGCCACCACCGGCTTCGTCGGCGAGATCATGGTGATCGAGAAGGATCTCGGGATGATGGTGCTCGAGGATCGCCGGCTGACCCGTCGCGCCTTCCCTTTCGGGCCGGGATTCCTGCTCGACGGCAAGCCCGTCACACTGCGGCCTCAGGCCAAGAAGGGTGCGGCCGCTCCCACGCGTACGGCATCCGGGTCACGCACGGTCTCGGACGCCAAGGCACGTGTCGCGCTGCCCAGTCGCATCTATGTCGAGGGTCGCCACGATGCCGAGCTCGTCGAGAAAGTCTGGGGCGATGACCTGCGAGTTGAAGGCGTGGCAGTCGAGTACCTCGGCGGCATCGACGACCTGGCCAGCATCGTCGACGAGTTCGCACCCGGCCCGGATCGCCGGCTCGGCGTGCTCGTCGACCACCTCGTGTCAGGCTCGAAGGAGACGCGTATCGCCGCGCAGGTCTCCGGACGTCCTCACGTGCTCGTCGTCGGACATCCGTACGTCGACGTGTGGCAGTCGGTCAAGCCCGACCGACTCGGCATGGCCGCCTGGCCGGTGATTCCGCGCGGCACCGACTGGAAGCACGGCATCTGCGAGGCGATGGGGTGGCCGCACTCCAACCAGGCGGATATCGCCCGTGCGTGGCAGCACATCCTCGGCCGCGTCGACTCCTACACCGATCTCGAGCCCGCGTTTCTCGGCCGCATCGAGGAGCTCATCGACTTCGTGACTGCTCCCTAGAGATCAGTCGACGAGCTCACGCACCACCGCATCGGCCAGCAGCCGGCCCGATCGGGTCAGCACCAGCCGGTCACCGGCAAGGTCGACGAGACCGCGTGAGGCGAGATCGGACACACTCGACCGTGCACCCACACTGAGCGCATCGAGGGCCAGACCACTCCTCAACCTGGTCTCCAGCATGATCCGCTCGACGTGTGCGGTGGCCGTGTCGATCGTCTCGCCGTCGTGCCGCGGCGACTCGCCAGCCGTGAGCCGCTGGGCGTACGCCGCCGGATGCTTGACGTTCCACCACCTCTCGCCGTCGATGTGCGAGTGAGCGCCAGGGCCAACTCCCCACCAGTTGGCGCTCTCCCAATACAGGACGTTGTGCCGGCACTGGGCTGCCTCATCGCGCGCCCAGTTCGAGAGCTCGTACCACTGCAGGCCCGCGGCCGAGAACAGCTCGTCAGCGAGCAGGTACTTGTCGGCCGTCTCGTCATCGTCTGGCATGACCACCTCGCCGCGCTTGACCTTGCGGGCGAATGCGGTGCCCTGCTCGACGATCAACGCGTAGGCACTGATGTGGTCGGGCTCCAGCTCGATCGCCTGCTCGACGCTGGCCCTCCAGTCGGCCATCGACTCGCCTGGCGTGCCGTAGATCAGGTCGACGCTGAGCTGCTCGAATCCGGCTTCTCGCGCCCAGCGCACCGCCTGCGGCACATTTGCCGGATTGTGGGTGCGGTCGAGCGTCGCCAGCACGTGCGGCACCGCCGACTGCACCCCGAACGAGATGCGGGTGAAGCCACCGTCCCGCAGAGTCGCCAGCGACTCGGGCGTCACACTGTCGGGATTGGCCTCGGTCGTGACCTCGACGTCTTCGACGAGTCCGAAGTTGCCGCGGATCGCGCCGAGCATGCGGACGAGGTCGTCCGATGGCAGCTGAGTTGGCGTGCCGCCCCCGAAGAACACGGTCTCAACCGGTGGCGCATCGTCCAGTGTGCCGGCGGCCAGCTCGATCTCGGAGATCGCGGTGTCGGCGTACGACGCCCTGGTTGCGCCCTCACCCAGCTCATCAGCGGTGTACGTGTTGAAGTCGCAGTAGCCACACCGGACGGAACAGAACGGCACATGCACGTACATGCCGAAGGACCGCCCACCAGTGTCGGGGAGCGGTCCTTCGGTGGGTGGCACTCGCTAAGCGTAGAAGCCGTCGAGCACGTCGCGGTAATTCTCCTCGACGACCTTGCGCTTGACCTTCATGCTCGGGGTGAGCTCGCCGGATTCGATCGACAGGTCATGGTCGAGGATCTTGAACTTCTTGATCGTCTCCCAGCGGTTGATCTTGGAGTTGAGCTCCTCGATCTGGCCCGCGATCACGGCATTCATCTCCGGTGAGCTGACGACCTCTTTGTACGACTTGCCGGCCATACCGTTGGCTCCGGCCCACTCGGTCACGGCGTCAGGGTCGAGGGTGATGAGCGCGGAGCAGAAGTTGCGCTCATTGCCGTGCACCACGATCTGGCTGGTCAGGGAACTGATGCCCTTGAAGGTGCCCTCGATGTGCGGTGGCGCGACGTACTTGCCGCCAGAAGTCTTGAACAGCTCCTTCTTGCGGCCGGTGATGAACAGGAAGCCGTCCTCGTCGATGCGGCCCTCGTCACCGGTGTGCAGCCAGCCGTCCTTGGTCAACGACGACGCACTCTCGGCGTCGAGGTTGTGATAGCCCTGCATGATGTGCGGCCCCTTGATCAGGACCTCGCCGTCCTCGGCGATCTTGGCCTCGCTGCCCGGGAATGCCGTGCCGACCGAGCCGAGCTTGAAGTTGTCGGGCGAGTTGACGAATGCGCCGGCCGACGTCTCGGTCAGGCCATAGCCCTCGAGGATCAGCACGCCCGCGGCGTGGAACCACTCGGCGATGTCGGGCGACAGCGCTGCCGCGCCGGAGATGAAGAACCGCACCCGGCCGCCGAAGCGCTCACGCACCTTGGAGAACACCAGCTTGTCGGCGACCGCGAACTGCGCCTTGAGAACCGGCGAGATGCGCTTGCCTGAGCGCTCGGCCCGCGAATGCGCGAGGCCGACGCCCTCGGCCCACTTGAATATCTTGAGCTTGGCGCCGCCCTCGGCCTCCGTCATGCCGACGATGCGGCCATAGGCCTTCTCGAATATGCGTGGGGCCGCGCCCATGAACGTAGGCTTGACGATCGCCAGGTTGTCGACGATCTTCGGCACGCGCCCGTCGATCGCGGTGGCGAAGCCGATCTCGAGCTGCGTGCACAGCAACACCTTGCCGAACGAATGCGCCATCGGCAGCCACAGAAACTGCAGGTCGTCCTCGGTCAGGATGTCGGCCGCGGTCATGACCGCGCCCTCATAGGTCCAACCGTCGTGGCTCAGGCGTACGCCCTTGGGCCGGCCCGTCGTGCCGGATGTGTAGATCAGGGTGGCCAGCGACTCGGGTGCCGAAGCGGCGACGCGCTCTTCGATGACCTTGGGGTGCTCGGCGAGGTACTTGGCGCCCATCGCCTCGAGGTCATCGAAGCTGATGACCCAATCGCCGTCGGCCGTGCCCTCGATGACGACGACCTTGGTGATCGACGGCAGCTCTGAATGCTTGTCGCGCAGCTTGGCGACCTGCTCGTCATCCTCGGCGAACACGATGCGGCTGTCGGAGTCGGCCAGGATGTAGGAGACGTCATCGGCCATCGTGGACGGATAGACCGTCGTGGTTGCGGCACCGGCCGCAACGATGGCGAGGTCGGCCAGGATCCACTCGAGCCGAGTGCCCGAGGCGATCGCGACCCGCTCCTCAGGCTTGATGCCGAGCGACACGAGACCGGCGGCGAGATCGGTGACACGCGCCGCAGTCTCATCCCAGGTCAGCGAATGCCACACCTCGTTCTCGTCCGGATAGCGATAGGCCTCGCGCGAGCCGGATTTCGCGACCCGCGAATAGAACATCGCGCCGAGACTGCGGGCGCGATTGTTGACGGCGGCGAGCTGATCGGGGGTGACGAGGGTTGCGGTCATGGTGTTCCTTCACGCGGCGTGCGGACCCTGCGGCGAGCGGGATACCGAGGGAATGTGGTGCGGATCACCCTAACCTACCTCGCAGCACGTTCACCGAGAGTTGCTACTTGTCTGCGTCCCCGGTCGACAGTGCGGCGATGAAGGCTTCTTGGGGCACTTCGACGCGACCCACCATTTTCATCCGCTTCTTGCCTTCCTTCTGCTTCTCCAGCAGCTTGCGCTTGCGGGAGATGTCGCCGCCGTAGCACTTGGCGAGCACGTCCTTGCGGATCGCGCGGATGTTCTCGCGGGCGATGACCCGGGCGCCGATCGCGGCCTGGATGGGCACCTCGAACTGCTGGCGCGGGATCAGCTCCTTGAGCTTTGACGCGAGCGAGACGCCGTACGCGTAGGAGTTGTCACGGTGCACGATCGCGCTGAACGCATCGACGACTTCGCCCTGAAGCAACACATCGACCTTCACCAGATCGGACGCCTGCTCACCGGTCGGCTCATAGTCGAGGGAGGCGTAGCCCTTGGTGCGGCTCTTCAGCGCATCGAAGAAGTCGAACATGATCTCGCCCATCGGGAGCGTGTACTTGATCTCGACCCGATCCTCAGACAGGTAGTCCATGCCGATCAGCTGACCGCGGCGCGACTGGCACAGCTCCATGATCGTGCCGATGTAGTCGGTCGGGCTCAGCACCGTCGCGCGTACGACCGGCTCGTAGACCTTGTCGATCTTGCCTTCGGGATATTCGCTCGGATTGGTGACTGTGATGTCCTTGCCGTCTTCCATCTCGACGCGATAGACGACGTTGGGCGCGGTCGAGATCAGCTCGAGGTTGAACTCACGCTCAAGGCGTTCGCGGACGATCTCGAGGTGCAACAGGCCCAGGAACCCGATGCGGAACCCGAAGCCCAGCGCGCCCGACGACTCGGGCTCGTAGACGAGCGCGGCATCGTTGAGCTGCAGCTTCTCGAGCGCATCGCGCAGCGTCGGGTAGTCGTCGCCGTCGAGCGGGTAGAGACCGGCGAACACCATCGGGACGGGGCTCTTGTATCCGCCGAGCGGCTCGGTCGCGCCGCGGATGTTGGAGGTGACAGTGTCGCCGACCCGTGACTGACGGACTTCCTTCACTCCGGTGATGAGATAGCCGACCTCACCGACGCCGAGATCGCTGGCCTTGACGGGTTCAGGCGAGATCACGCCGACCTCGAGCATCTCGTGCACGGCACCCGTCGACATCATCTTGATCTTGTCGCGATGGGAAAGCTTGCCGTCGAACACGCGGACGTACGTCACGACGCCGCGATAGGTGTCATAGACCGAGTCGAAGATCAGTGCGCGAGGCGGAGCATCGGGATCGCCCTTCGGTGGGGGGATCTCGTCGACGATCAGGTTGAGGAGCTCCTCGACTCCCTGGCCCGTCTTGGCGGAGACCCGTAGGACGTCATCGGGATTGCCGCCGATGATGCCGGCGATCTCTGCGGCGTACTTCTCAGGCTGTGCGCCGGGCAGGTCGATCTTGTTGAGCACCGGGATGATGTCGAGGTCGGCATCGATCGCGAGGTAGAGGTTGGCCAAGGTCTGCGCCTCGATGCCCTGAGCAGCGTCGACGAGAAGGATTGCCCCTTCGCATGCCTCGAGGCTGCGGCTGACCTCGTACGTGAAGTCGACGTGGCCGGGAGTGTCGATCATGTTGAGGATGTAGACCTTGCCCGCGTCGTCGCCGCTCGACTTGGTGAAGGGCATGCGTACGGCCTGGCTCTTGATCGTGATGCCGCGCTCGCGCTCGATGTCCATGCGGTCGAGGTACTGCGCCTTCATGTCGCGGCCGTCGACGACGCCGGTGTGCTGGAGCATGCGGTCGGCGAGGGTCGACTTGCCGTGATCGATGTGCGCGATGATGCAGAAGTTGCGCAGGATCTGCGGATCGGTGGACCCGGGCTGGGGCGCGGCGTCAGGACGGGTACTCATGGTGGCTCCATTGTCCCATCCACGCAGGGGTGCTCGTGCCACCCGCCCTCCCTGACGATTTGAGGGTGCGGCGCACCGGCTGATAGAGTTGGCGGTCGCGTGCCCCGGCACGTCACCCCATCTTTCGCATCAACACTTCACTCAAGAGAAACAGGTTTGCCCAGTGGCGAATATCAAGTCGCAGATCAAGCGCAACCGACAGAATGAGCTTGCGCGCGAGCGCAACAAGTCCGTGCGCTCGGCGCTCAAGACCGCCGTCCGTCGCTTCACCGAGGCCGTCGACGAGGGCAACACCGACGAGGCCAAGAAGCTCGCCGGCGAGGCCACCAAGAAGCTCGACAAGGCTGCGTCCAAGAACGTCATCCACAAGAACCAGGCCGCCAACCGCAAGTCGGCGATTGCCAAGAAGGCCGCGTCGCTCTGACGTACGCCTCCTGCACCTGAATCAAGCGCCCCACGGGGCGCTTTTTTCATGCACCCACGCGGGCTGGTCAGCTTCGGCGCTGAGCCGCGACCGCAAGCACCATGCGTTCGATCGCGTATGCCGGGTCGGCCGCGCCGCCCTTGACGTCGAGATCGGCCTGCGCCACCGCATCGAGGGCCTGGGCGAGTCCGTCGGGCTCCCAGGCACGGAGCTGCTGGCGCATCGCCCGGATCTTGAACGGCGGCGCCCCCACCTGCGCGGCCAGATCGTTGTCGCGAAGTCCCTGGGGCGCACACGACAGCTTGGCCAGCGATCGCAGCCCGCTCGCGAAGGCACTCGTGATGAGCACCGGCGCCATCTTGGCCGCCTCGGCCCATCGTGCCTGCTCCAACGCGACACTGATGCGTCCGTCAATCGCGGCGTCGGCAATCTCATAGCCGCGGACGTCGGCGCGACCGCCGAAGTAGCGCCGGACAACGCTCGCGGTGACCTCCGTGCCGCGGTCGACGCTTGCGATGAGCTGGGCCGCCGCGCCCCCCAGGGCTCGGAGATCCTGACCAACCGCTGCGACCAGCAAGGTCGCGCCCTCCTCGTCGATGCGGGCACCGAGATCGCGAAACTCGGTGTGGATCCAACGCGCGAAGTCGCGCTCATACTTGGGCGCCTCGAGCTTGACCTCGCTGACACTTGGCAGCTTGCGGAGCTTGTCGAGCAGTCCCTTGGCCTTGTTCCCGCCGCCATGGATCAGGACGACGGCGATATCGGGCGACGTGCCGGCGGCGTATGCGAGCAGCTCGGTCTGTGCGACATCGGGCAGCTCTTGGAGATCTGTCAGCACGAGCGCGGTCAGATCACTGAACAACGAGGCGCTGGTGAGCCCGGCCAGCTCGCCCGGCTGGAGCCCGACCGCGCTCGCCTCGGAGACCTCACACTCGGGATGCTCCTGGGTGACGGCCGCGATCGCGCGCACTCGGGTGCGCTCGGCGAGATATTCGGCATTGCCGGTGATGAGCAGGATCTTGCCGAATGCCGTGGACACCCGCCCAGCGTAGTCAGTCAGTCACCACAGAAAGTCGACCGTCACACGGCAATGACAACGTGAGGCAGACTCAGCCCCATGAAACTTGGACTGTCACTCGGCTACTGGGGCGCAGGCCCGCCCACTGGCATCGCCGACCTTGTGCGCACCGCGGAGGAACTTGGCTACGACTCGATGTGGACCGCCGAGGCCTACGGCTCCGACGCTCTGACCCCGTTGGCTTGGCTCGGCGCGGCTACCGATCGGATCAGACTCGGTACCTCGATCATCCAGTTGTCAGCGCGCCAGCCGACTGCAACGGCGATGGCTGCCATGACGCTCGACCACCTCAGCGGCGGCCGAGTCGCGATCGGGCTCGGAGCGTCTGGCCCCCAAGTCGTTGAAGGTTGGTACGGACAGCCCTACCCCCGTCCTCTCGAACGCACCCGCGAGTACATCGCGATCATGCGCCAAGTCATCGAGCGCGAGAAGGTTGCCTTCGACGGCGCTCACTATCAGCTGCCGTTCCCGGGCGGCACCGGTCTCGGGAAGTCACTCCGGTCCACGATCCATCCCCTGCGCACCGACATCCCGATCCTGCTGGCCGCCGAAGGGCCGAAGAATGTCGCGCTCGCTGCCGAGATCGCTGACGGTTGGATGCCGCTGTTCTATGCGCCTGCCGACGACGCGCACTATCGTGCGGCACTCGCCGAAGGCTTCGCTCGTGAAGGTGCACGGCGCACGGCCGACGACTTCGAGGTCGTATGCATGGTGTCCGTGCAGGTGGACGACGACGTGGAAGTCGCCGCTGATCGTGTCCGCCCGATGCTTGCGCTCTACATCGGCGGAATGGGCGCCAAGGGAGCCAACTTCCACAAGGCTGTCTTCGAGCGGATGGGTTACACGGCCGAGTGCGACCGAATCCAGGAGCTCTACCTAGCAGGACGCAAAGACGAGGCCGAGAAGGCAGTCACCCTGGAGATGGTCGAGAAGATCGCCCTCGTCGGTCCGCGAGACAAGATCGCCTCGGAAATTCCGGCATGGAAAGACTCACTTGTCACCACGATGGTCATTGGTGGCGACGCAGAAAGTCTGCGCCTGATGGCCGGACTGGTGCTCTAGCCCGATCATTGTCAGTCCGTCACCACAGAAAGTCGTCCGTCACGCTGGACAATCGCGATGTCTCCGTCGGTGTCGGTGCGCCACCACTGGACGTGGTGCTGACGGAGCAGCTCGAGCGCCGCGGCGGCCGGGTGGCCGTAGTCGTTGCCGGCGCCATCACTGATCGTTGCGAAGCGTGCTCCGACGGCATCGAAGAATGCGGATGACTGTCGAGAGCTCCCGTGGTGCGGCATCTTGATCACGTCAGCCTGCAGGTCGGGATGGGCACGGAGCAGCTTGTCCTGTGCCTCGGGCTCGATGTCACCGGTCAACATCAGTCGTACGCCCCGCATCTCGACGGCCAGCACCACGCTGAGGTTGTTGGGACCGGAGCCGGCGACGTCGGTGACCTTGATCGGTGCGGACGGCGGTGGCCACAGCACCTCCGCTTGAATGCCACCCAACGAGAAGGTGTCGCCGGGGACGGCGACATGTCGAGGTATGTCGGCACCACCCGGCCCGCCGGTGGGGCCGACCGCGATCTGGTCAACCTCACGACCGCGGACAACTCCGGGCCAGCCGTCGATGTGATCGGCGTGACCATGCGTGAACACCATGACGAGCACGCGATGGATGTCGAGCCGATCGAGGCACCGGTCGACCGCGGACGGGTCTGGGCCTGCGTCGACGACCACGGCAGCCCCGTGGCCCGCGTCGAGCACAGTCGCATCGCCCTGCCCGATGTCGCAGGCCACCATGAGCCAGCCAGCCGGCGGCCATCCGGTCTCGGGTGGTCGCCAGATGGCGATGAGGAGACCCAGGGACAGCCCGACGAACAGCACCGGCCGCGAGGAGATGTGGAAGATCGCCCACGTCACCAGCGGCACGACCACGATCAGCAGCTGCCACGGGCCGTGCCAGGTAAGTGAGGCCGCGTCGAGCGAGGCCGAGCGGTGGGCGACCTCCAGGATCCAGCTCGCGCACAGTCCGGCCACCAGCCCAACCGGGTAGCTCAGCGACACCGAGACGAGGGCCACGACCCCTCCGAGCAGTCCGGCAACCGTCGCCGGCGCCACAGCCGGCCCAGCGAAGATATTGGCCACGACCGCGACCAGCGAGATCTGGCCCGAGATGGCGGCGATCGCCGGTGTGCACGCGAGCTGGGCGGCCAAGGGCACGGCCAGCGCCAGCGCGCACCACCGCGGCATCCAACGGAGCAACGGCCGTGCCAACAGCGGAGCCAGCAGCAGTATGCCCGCGGTGGCGCACACCGACAGGATGAACCCGGCCGAGCGGGCCAGCCACGGATCGATGAACAACAGCCCGATGATCGCCCACGCCAGCGCGCGCACGCCGCCGCGGTCGCCGTAGCCCAAGGCGGCGACCCCGACGACGCCCATACCGGCCGCGCGGACCACGCTCGGATCAGGCCGCGCCAGCAGCACGAATCCGACGATCGACACCGCGCCGAGCACCCAGAGCCCACGGCGTCGGACGCCAGCTGCCTTGCCGACAACCAGCAGCACGGCGAGGACGATCGTCAGATTGGTGCCCGAGACCGCCATGAGGTGGGTCAGCCCGCTGCGCCGGAAGTCGTCCTTCGCCAGATCGCTGATCCGGCTGTCGTCGCCGTCGACGAGCGCCGGCACCAGAGCTCGCTGCTCGGCGCCGGTGTGTTCGACCGATCGACGTACGCCCTCACGGACACGCTCAGAGGCTTCCCACCACCAGCTCGCCCGGTCGGTCGGGCCCCGACTGAGTACGTCGATCAATGCGGCCTCGTCGGTCGAGTCCGACGGCATCACCCGCCCGCGTACGGTCAGCCGTCGGCCGACCACCAAGTCCTTCGGCGCACCCTTCAGGAATGCGGTGGCATGATCTCGCGTGCGGACATCGGTGTGCGATGTGACGACTCGCCGCACCAGCACCTCGACGACGGTCGACACCTGGCCGTGCTGGGTGAATGTCGACGCGTCCCGCGCCACCTGGACGTCAAGGGTTGCCAACTGGTGACGGTTCGCCAGATCGGTCAGCGGAGAATGCTCAATCGTGGTCAGGCGCCAGGCGCAGGAGGCGCCCACAGCCGCGACACACACCACGGTCACCACGAGAGGCCTGCGGCCCGGAGCCGTGTGCGGGAGCAGTCCGGCGGTGAGTACCGCGGAAATCGTCAATCCGAGAGCAACGCGCGAGTCGGTGGTCACGAGCACCGCGGTGATGGTCCAGACGGCGAGCGCCGACGGGACCATCCGCAGATCGTGCATCACACCACGACGAGGTCGCGGAGATCCGCCAGTGTTGCGTCGCCGATGCCCTTGACGTCCAGGAGGTCGTCGACGGAGGTGAAGCGGCCATTCTCCGTTCGCCACGACAGGATCGACTGAGCCGTGACGGGGCCGATGCCCGGCAGGGTGTCGAGCTGCTCGGCGGTGGCCGTGTTGAGGTTGATCCTCGCCGGGGCGGCGCCCGCACCTGCGCCACCTGTGCCGGCTGCGACTCCTGGCACCGCAGCCGGCGTCGTGCCGATCAGGATCTGTTCGCCGTCGGTCAGCACCCGCGCCATGTTGATCGAGGTCGTGTCGACCTTGCCCTTCAGTCCGCCTGCTGCGGCGATCGCCTCGAAGACCCGCGAACCCTTCGGCACCGTGACGATGCCCGGCTTGCGTACCTTGCCGACCACGTCGATCACCAGATCGTCGGTGGGCTTGGCGGTCGCTGTGCCCGTCGACGCCCCGGGCGAGGCCGATGCGCTGTGGGTCGGGGTGAACGCCAACGGCTCATCCGGGCCACTGGTGTGCGGTCGACCTGACAGGAGCCACCAGATCAGCAGGACCGACGCGGCGACCGCGAGCGTGACCAGGACCTTGATGTGCGCCAGCTCAATCCGCCGCGGGGCGACGGTGTCGGAGTCGGTGTCCGGCGGCAGCTGCGCCTCGAACGACGCGGCGAGCTGCGCGAGGCGGCGACGAGCGATCTCCGCGCGCGTCTCGTCGGGCAGGTGGGGAGGTCTCACTCAAGGAACGTACGCAGGGAACCGGCGGCCCCGGACGTCAGCAAATGCCGGTTGTGGACGGGACACGACACTCGTCCCAGCGTGGAAAACCTCAGCAGCGCGGAGTGACGGAGACCGAGATCATCCCGGGCCCGACATGTGCGCCGATCGACGCGCCGACCTCGTCGACAGCGATCGGGTCGATCGCCAACGCGGTCGAGAGCCGACCAGCGACCGCCTCGGCAATCGCCGGGCTGGAGAGGTGCTGCACACCAATCTGGAATCCCTTGTCGCACGCCTGCGCGCTCTCGACGGCGAGAGCTTCCAGCCGCGCGAGCGCCTTGGCCTGCGTACGTACGCGCTCGAGTGGCACCACGAGCCCGTCCCTGATCGTCAGGATCGGTTTGACCGCCAGTGCCGACCCGATCAGGGCCGCCGCGGCACCCACTCGACCGCCGCGTTTGAGATATTCGAGCGTGTCGACGTACAGCAGGCAGGTCGACGACTCCCCCGCGCGCCTGGCGGCATCGGCGACTCCGGCGACGTCTTCGCCGGCATCGCGAGCCTCCGCGGCACGACCCGCCGCGAATCCGGTGGCAATGCCGACCTGGGTCGAATCGATGCAGGTCACCGGCACCGGCGACTCCTTGGCAGCAAGCAGTGCCGAGTCGAGCGTGCCCGACATCTTGGCGCTGAGGTGGACCGAGACGATCGCATCGGCACCCTCTTCGGCGAGCCGCTGGTAGACATTGAGGAAGTCGTCCGGCGTCGGCCGGGAGGTGTTGACCGGTACGAATGACGCCAGGGCGTCCGAGATCATGTCGGACGTGACGTCGACACCCTCGGTGTAGACCTCAGCGCCGATGATGACCTGGAGCGGCACGACGGAGATGCCCTCGGCCGCGGCGTCTGCCGCAGACAACGAGGACGTCGAGTCCGTGACGATCGCGACTCTGGGCATGCGGAGACTCTATCGTCGCGCGAGGCGCTAAACGACGATGCTGACGAGCTTGGGCGCGCGCACGATGACCTTGCGGACCTCGCGTCCGTCGATCGACCGCACCACATTGGGCTCGGCCAGCGCGAGCGCAGTCAGGTCCTCGTCGGAGATGTCGGGGCTCACCTCGAGCTTGCCGCGCACCTTGCCCAGTACCTGCACGACGCAGGTGACCGAGTCCTCGACCAGATATGCCGGGTCAGCCTCCGGGAACGCCTCGTGGGTCAGTGAGTCAGGATGCCCCAGACGCGACCACAGCTCCTCGGCGATGTGCGGCGCCAACGGCGCGATCATCAGCACCAGCGCTTCGGCCAGGGCCCGTGGCGCGCTCCCGTGCGGGTACTGCGCGGTGATCGCATTGTTCAGCTCGGTCAGCCGCGCGATGGACGTGTTGAAGCGCAGCGTCTGGTAGCCCTCGCGCGTCGCCGCGATCGTCTTGTGCAGCAGCCGGTTCAGCTCGTCGGGGATCGGCCCATCCGAGACGTGCGGTTCGCCGCTTTGCTCGTCCACGACGACCCGCCAGATCCGCTGCAAAAGCCGGTACGGCCCGACGATCGCCTTCGCGTCCCACGGCCGCGACTGCTCCAACGGCCCGCTGAACATCTCGAACAGCCGGAACGTGTCCGCGCCGAACTCGCCGATGAAGTCATCCGGCGTGACCACGTTCTTCAGGCTCTTGCCGATCTTGCCGAACTCCTGGTTCACCTCGACGTCGCCGAGGTAGAACCGCCCGTCGCGCTCGGTAACCTCGGC
>JAOPXO010000030.1 GCA_025965115.1 Aeromicrobium sp. | reverse complement strand
ATCTACCCGCGGATGCTCGCAGGCGCCGCGGAGCGCGACCTCTCGATCAATCTGTTCGGTCACCATCTGCCGACGCCCCTGTTCATGGCACCGATCGGCGTCATTGGGGTGATGACCGATGACGAGCACGGCGACATCGCCACGGCCAAGGCGGCCGCCGGCTCGGGTGTCCCGATGGTCGCGTCGACGTTGATGCAAGATCCCATGGAGGATGTCGCACCAGCCCTTGGCGAGACGCCCGGCTTCTTCCAGCTCTACACACCCAACGACCGCGAGCTTGCCGAGAGTTTCGTCCGCCGGGCCGAGGCCGCCGGTTTCCAGGGCATCGTGGTCACGCTCGACACCTGGAATCTTGGCTGGCGACCCCGTGACCTCCAGTACGCCACGTTCCCACAGTTGCGCGGAGGGTGTTTGGCCAACTACACCTCGGACCCGGTGTTCCGCTCCCGTCTGGCGGCGGCGCCCGAGGATGACCCCGGTGCCGCAACGGTCCAATGGGCGCTGACGTTCGGCAACCCGAGCCTGAGCTGGGATGACCTGGCTTGGCTGCGCGGATTGACCACCCTGCCGCTACTGCTCAAGGGCATCTGTCATCCCGAAGATGTGCGGCGCGCCAGAGACGGCGGCGTCGACGGTATCTACTGCTCGAACCACGGCGGACGTCAGGCGGCCAGCGCGCCTGCGCTCGACTTCCTGCCAGCCGTGGTCGACGCTGCGGAGGACTTGCCGGTGCTCTTCGACTCCGGAATCCGTACAGGAGCCGACGTGGTCAAGGCGCTGGCTCTCGGTGCCAGCGCCGTTGGCATTGGCCGGCCGTACGGATACGGTGCGGTCCTCGGCGGTACGGCCGGCATCGAGTTCGTACTGTCCTGCCTACTCGCCGAGACCGACCTCACGATGGGACTCAACGGCTACGCCAGCATCTCCGACCTCACGAGGGATGCCTTGGTCCGTACGTGATGGGCCGCTGAACTGCCGTGTTATCGGTCAACCCGATGCCTACGCCAACAACGACGATCAGGGTGTTGGCCACGAAGTCGCTCATGCCTCGCACACCCGATCCGCCGACGCACCAACGGCGAAGGGGTCGGCGACCAGCCTCTCGGACGCATACGAGCTTCCCGAAGTCACTCAGTCAGCCTGACACGGACTTGCGTCCTCGGTTGCCAACAACCATCGGCCGGATGGCGGCGTGGACGACCGTGTTCAGAGTGGTGCTCGATGGGTCAGGTCTCGTTCCTCGCGGAAGTCGGGGGTCGCTCACGCGCTGCGCTGAGCGCGAATTCGTAGGAGACGCGGACCAGGCCGAGGAGGACCTGCGCTTCCACGTCGTCGCGTGGGGCGTAGAGCATCACGATGTTCGGCGGCAGTACGCCTTCGTGCACCAGGAAGTGCGGTTCTGCCCACCCAGCGTCGTGCGCCGCTGATGCGAGCGGAAGCGGCAGGGCGACGTGGAGACTGCAGTCGCCGCCGGCGTGCCCGTGGGCGAACTCACCACCGATGAGGAACGCCTCCGCCGGGCCGTCGGTGATGTCCGCGAGGATCAGTGCCGAGGCGCCTTCGACCGAGATTCGCGACTCCGCCGGACGTACGCGGGGCCAGGTCCCGGCCTCGGCCAACATCGCGGTCAGCAACGTCTCATCTCCTGGTTGCTGGTCGAGTTGCGAGTGCGGAATTTTGGAGGTGGTCCGTGGCCTGTCGCCTCGCCGCTGAGGAAGGTCAGGACCGCTCGCCACTTGGGCGTCCATCAGTGACCAACCCACATGAGCTCGATCGGGACACCATCCGGGTCGACCATGTGGACCGCCGCGTTCGGCATGGGGTCGTTGCCCTCGATGACCGGCCCGTGCTCGACGCCGATTGAGTCGAGGTAAGCAGCCCAGGCGTGCACTTCCTCAGCCGACGACGCGGCGAGCGCGACGTGGTCGAGCCCCGTGCGACGTGGGTCGAATGGAAGTTTGTCGGCCTCGACATGGTGATCGAGGCCGATGAAGAAGCCAGTGCCGGGACGTGTCATGACGATCGCGTAGCCGCCGTTGTCGGGATCGGTCCCGGCGTGCGCCTCGGTGAACGCGCGAACCAGGCCGAGGGTGCGGGCGTACCAAGTTTCGCTCGCCTCAACATCACTGACAGTGATGCCGAGGTGGTGGTAACCGGAGAGTGGGGGTGCAGTAGTCATGGCGTCTCTTCCTAGGGGAGTAGTAGTGTGCACGTAGTACTGGAATCACATGCTGTAACGTAATTCTAGTAAAAGGTAGAACGCCATCCCATAGTTGTCAAGCACTAAGTGAGGAGTTCCATGGCCGCCGGTTCGCGCACCCAGAGCCGCATGAGTCAGGCTGAACGAGTCCGCGTGACCCGCCAACGGATCGTCGCTGCGGCAACGACCCTCTTCTTGCGTGACGGGTTCTTGACGACCACGATGTCCGCGATCGCGAAAGAGGCCGGCGTCGCGGTGCAGACGCTCTACCTGTCGTTCGCGAACAAGACCGCGATCCTGTCGGCTGCCTTCGACGCCGCCGTCGCAGGAGACGACGAACCCATCCCCATCGTCGAGCGTGACTGGTACAAGTCACTCACCTCGGACCCCAGCGGCCCGGCGTCGGTCGCAAACTTCTTCGAGTACTCCGCAAGCATCATCGAACGCTCCACTCCCCTGTACGCCGTGATTCGAGCCGCCTCGGCGGAACCTGAGGTCGCGGAGCTGCTTGCCAACAACAAGCGCGAGCGGCATGCAGCGTTGCTGGGCGTGGCCGAGCGCCTCTCCCGGAAGAAGCACTTCCGCAGGAGCCTCACCGCAGAGGACGCGGCCGGCGTCATGTACACGCTGAGCAGCGCGGAGTCTTACCTGCTGCTCGTCACCGAGCATGGGTGGTCGCCCGAGCAGTGGCGAAAGTGGACGCTCGCTACCCTGACCGACCAACTCTTCGGATAGCCGTCCAACCCT
>JAOPXO010000023.1 GCA_025965115.1 Aeromicrobium sp. | reverse complement strand
CACGCCGACGTACGTCCGTAGACCTGTTGTCGGGGGTCCGAGAGTCAGGCGTTGTCCAGGTTGCAATCGAAACGCACGACCGTATGGCGCGGTCGCGCGGTCGAGCGTGATCGGGCCCGCCGCACCGGCGATTGCGCAGACCCTCGACTCCTCGGCCCGGAGAACGAGTCCACCGCCGAGAACCTCAATGACGGGGTCGCCGGGTTGGTTGCCGAGCAGGGCATTCACCTGGTGCATCGCGGTGCGGTCGAACGCTCCTGACGGGCTGACACCGAGGTATCCGAGATTGGGTCGGCCGCTGTCCTGGATCAGGCTGAGCAGCCCGGGCTGCTCGACGACGAGCGTCATGAGGCGACCGTGAATCGCACCGTCATACCCGGGTTGAGCAGCGCCGGCGGCTCGCGGTCGACGTCCCACATCGACAGGCCGGTGTGCCCGATCAGCTGCCAGCCTCCGGGCGACTCGCGTGGATAGACGCCGCTGAACTCGCCCGCCAGTCCGACCGAACCGGCCGGAACCCGGGCTCGTGGCGAGTCGCGTCGGGGGACCACGAGACGCGGATCGCCGCCGACGAGATAGGAGAATCCCGGCGCGAAACCGCCGAACGCCACGGTCCAGGCCGACGCCGTGTGCGCTTCGATGATCTCGGCCGCGGAGAGTCCGGTCAGCGTCGCCACGTCGTCGAGATCCTCGCCGTCATAGATCACCGGGATCTCGACCGTGGGCATCGGGATCGTCCTTCCCGGCTCGGCCGGCGACATGCGCCCGACCAGGGACCGGAGCTCCGACGGCACTCCGCGGAGCAGCACCGTTCGTGCTCCGAGCACGGCGTGTGCGCGGTCGCTCAGGGAGTTGTACCAACCCTGAGCCTCCTCGAGCGAGTCGCAGTCGACGAGGATGGCGGTGTCGCCGTACGGCAGGAGCCTCATGGTGCTGCGCTCTGCAGCTCGGCGCCTGCGGTCTCAAGGGCTGCGCGTACGGCCCGGGCCAGCTCGAGCGCACCGGGACTGTCGCTGTGCACGCATACCGAAGCGACGCTGCCCAGCAGATGTACGGCCTGCGCCGCCACTGCGGCCGGATCGTCGAGCACGGCACCCGGCTCCGTGCGGGCAACGAGCCGACCCTCCGGCGTGTAGGCGCGGTCGGCAAAGCCCTCGTGGATGACCGGGATGCCCGCGGCCTCGGCGATGGCGAGCGACACCGAGCGCGGCAGCCCCATCAGCGGCAGGTCGCGCAGCGCTTCGACGACAGCACGAGCCTGGACCTCGTCGTCGACGATCCGGTTGTAGAGCGCGCCATGGGGTTTGACGTACGCGACCCGGCCGCCGACCGAATGTGCAATCTCGTCGAGCAGCCGGATCTGGCGCGCCACCTCCTCGGTCAGCTCGACCGAACCGATCTCGCTCGGTGCCCGCCCGAAGTTCTCCCGATCGGGATAGCCGACCTGGGCGCCGATGCTGACACCGCGGGCAACGGCCGCCTCGCAGGTCACCCGCATCAGCTCCTCGTCGCCGGCATACGCACCGCAGCAGACATTCGCGCTCGTGACGACATCGAGCAGCGCGACATCCTCGCCGGAGGTCCACCGCGGCCAGGACTCGCCGAGGTCGGCGTTGAGATCGATCCTCACAACCGCTCCACGAGGAACGCTCGGCCTTCACCGCGTACGCGGGTCATGATGACGGTGGCGGGGTTGGGGCCCTTGAGCTTGAGCCGTTTGATCAGCTCCTCCGGCACGATGTCGACGCCGCGCTTCTTGACCGTCAGGGTGCCGATCCGACGGACTTGCAGCGCCGCCTTGAGGGGCTTCTCGCGAAACGGCAGGTCGTCGATGATGCGGAATCCGCGAGCCAGGGGAGTGGGATCGGCGCGGTCGGCGCTGACGTACGCGATGCGCGAATCGACCAGCCAGCCGCCGATCGTCGCCGCAAACTCGCCGACCAACCCGGAGCGGATGACGGCATCGTCGGGCTCATAGATGTATGCCCCGGGGTCCGCCAGTGCGATCGGCTCACCGCTCGCGACCAGGCCCGCCCCCGAGGGCAGCACCGTGGCCCGGCGGGTGGCGCCGGCGAAGGGCGCACCCCAGAGGCACGCCTCGACGAGGTCGCCGCCGTCACTGACCCATTCGGCCTCGATGCCATGCGGCACGGCGTCGTGGGCGAGACCCGGCATCACCTTGGCGACAGCGTGACCCTCGAGCTGGTGGCGGACCCAGTCCCACGGAGGCTGCAGATCGGCGGTGGAGAACGTACGTCCGCGGCCGTCGCGCCTGGCCGGGTCGATGAACGCGACCTCGCCGCGTCCTATCGCCACCTCGCGTACGTCGGCGCAGGCCACCTCGCCCTCGAGGCCAAGCGCTCGCAGATTGGCGCCGGCGATTGCGGCGCGTACGGGGTCGAGCTCCACACCGCGTGCCTTCAGGCCGGCCCGAGCCAGCGCCACCAGGTCGCCGCCGATGCCGCAGCCCAGGTCGACGACCGACTCGACACCCATCGAAGACATCCGTTGTGCCCGGTGCTTCGCCACCCGTTGCCGGGTCGACTGCTCGAGGGCGTCGTGGGTGAAATACATCCGCGCCGCGTCCTCGCCGAACTTGGCGATCGCCATGCCCCGCAGGTGGTTCTGGGTCACCGCGGCCGCGACAAGCCCCGAGGCGTACGTCTTGCGCAGCCGAGTGCCGAGTGCCAGATCGCTCTCGACACCAGCGCGTTCGGCCACCTCGGCAAGCAGCAGCTGGCCCGCGGGCGACAGCAGCTTCTCGAACGTGGCCAGATCCATGAAGGAAGTCTGCCGTGTCCAGGGCCGCATCATTTCAGCGGAGCGCGAACACCCTTAGCACTCTCGGGGGGCGAGTGCTAAGTTTTGTGGTGGCAGTCTCCTACGAGATTGTCAGCAACGGTGTGCATGAGCCCCGCGACGGCGTGCCCACCAGCATCCAATGTTCCACCGCCGAAAGGGGAGGTCGACACGTGTCGGTCACCATCAAGCCGCTCGAAGATCGTCTGGTCATCCAGGCAATCGAAGCCGAG
>JAOPXO010000001.1 GCA_025965115.1 Aeromicrobium sp. | reverse complement strand
CCGACGGGCTGGACATCGCAGTAGCCACCCTCGCGGCCGAGTCGCCAGACCTGCTCGACGACGCCCGCGGTGTCGGCGACGGGGTCGGTGTTGGCCATGGCGTGCACGCAGGTGAAGCCGCCTCGGGCGGCCGCCTTGGATCCGGTCAGCACGGTCTCGGCATCTTCACGGCCGGGCTCGCGTACGTGGGTGTGCAGGTCGACGAGACCGGGCAGGGCGATCAGGCCAGTGGCGTCGATCTCCTCGGCGCCAGGAGCCTTGAGGCTCGTACCGATCGCGGTGATGATGCCGTCCTTGATCGCGATGTCGGTGGCGTTCTCGCCGAGCAGCTTCGCTCCGCGGACTACGTACGAGCTCATTCACTGCCTCGCTTCGCTCGGGCCGCGAATGAGACCCAAAGCGCCATCCTTGTTGATTCGCTCGCAAGCTCGCTCATTCAGTGCCTTCTTCGGTGGACTCGATCGGGTCGAAGCTGGTGTCGTCGGCAGCGCCGCCGAGCAGGAGGTAGAGCACGGCCATGCGTACGGCCACCCCGTTGGTGACCTGTTCGACGATGACCGACCTCACGTGATCGGCGACGTCGGCGGTGATCTCCATGCCGCGGTTCATCGGTCCGGGGTGCATCACTATCGCGTGATCCGGGAGCCGGTTGACGCGGGCGGTGTCGAGTCCGTAGCGGCGGCTGTATTCGCGGGCGCTCGGGAAGAACGACGCCTTCATCCGCTCCTGTTGGACGCGCAGCATCATGACCGCATCAGCCTTCTCGAGCGAGGTGTCGAGGTCGTATGACGTCTCGACCGGCCACTTCTCGACGCCCACCGGGAGCAGTGTCGGCGGCGCGACGATCGTGACATTCGCGCCCAGCGTGTCGAGCAGCAGCACATTGGAGCGCGCAACCCGGCTGTGCAGGACATCGCCGACAATCGTGATGTTCTTGCCTTCGAGGTCACCGAGATGCCTTCGCATCGTGAACGCATCGAGCAAGGCCTGGGTGGGGTGCTCGTGCGTCCCGTCACCGGCGTTGATGACCGCGCCCTTGGTCCATTTGGCGTGGGCCAGCCGGTGCGGCGCACCCGAGTGCTGGTGGCGGACGATGACCGCATCGGCACCCATCGCCTGCAAGGTCAGCGCGGTGTCCTTGAGACTCTCACCCTTGGAGACACTCGAGCCCTTCGCCGAGAAGTTGATGACATCGGCGCTGAGGCGCTTGGCTGCGGCCTCGAACGAGATGCGCGTGCGAGTCGAGTCCTCGAAGAACAGGTTGACGACGGTGCGACCGCGAAGGGTCGGCAGCTTCTTGATCGGCCGACTGGCCACTCCAAGGAGTTCTTCGGCGGTGTCGAGGATGCGGATGGCGTCCGTACGGTCGAGGTCGCCGGCGCTGAGCAGGTGCTTGATCACGCGACACCCCCCTGGATCGCTACGGCATCGTGATCATCGGTCTCGACCAGCGCGACCTTGACGCTCTCGCTGAGCGAGGTCGGGAGGTTCTTGCCGACGAAGTCAGCGCGGATCGGCAGCTCACGGTGCCCGCGGTCGATCAGCACGGCGAGCTGTACGGCACGGGGTCGGCCGATCTCGTTGAGCGCGTCGAGCGCGGCACGGATCGTACGCCCGGAGAACAGCACGTCATCAACCAGCACGACGACCTTGTCATCGATGTCGTCGGGGATCTCGGTGTGCTCCAGCGCACGTGCCGGCTTGAGCCTCAGATCGTCGCGGAACATCGTGATGTCGAGCGCGCCAGCGGTGATCTCGCGACCCTCGACCTCGGACATACGCTTGGCGATCCGGCGCGCCAGGTGCACGCCGCGCGTCGGTATGCCCAGCAGCACGATGCCGGACGAGTCGCGATTGCGTTCGAGGATCTCGTGGGTGATGCGGGTCAGCGCGCGGGAGATGTCCTGATCATCAAGGACCGTCCGTGCGGGGTGCCCAGGGTCTTGCGGGTGCGTGGCGTCAGCACGTGAAGCGTCGTCAGACGCGACCATGGTGACCTCCTTCTCCGCCTCTCGGGACGGCCGTTAAAGGATGTCGGTGTTCGGGAGCCACAGTAGCAGTCACCCCGCTTCGCTCGAAGTGCCGTTCCCTCGGGTTGGACCTATGTTGTGGATGACCCAGGAGGAACTATGCGAATCGCTTCAATCGTGATCGTCATCTGGCTGGTGATCGGAGCTGTCGCCGGCACTCAGCGCGACTACTTCAAGAGTTCTGACAACAACTGTCGCAAGACCAGCGACGCGATCCTCACCGTCGTCGCAGGTCCGTTGAACTACATGGGCGTCAACCCCAAGGTCACCTGCAAGCTGCCGCAGCCGTCGACATAGATCGCGGCCGTTCGACCCAGTCGGCAGTTGTCCTTCGGATCCGCTGGTCAGGCGAGTCGCCTTAAGGTGTGTCCATGGGTGATCGCGCGCTCGCATCTGAGAAACGGTCCTCAGCGCGCCGCTACACGATCGTTGGCGTGGCCATCGCTCTTGTCCTTGTCGGCGCAGCGATGTGGTTTCTCCGCCCCACCACGAGCAGCGCAGTCGCTGGCCCCGCCTTGACGGCCACACTCGAGACCCTTCCGTACCCCACTCCAACACCCAGTCCGTGCTCGTCGCAGACCTCACGTGAGTTCACGCCGACCCAGGTCACTGTTCCGGGTGTGTTTACACACGCGACCGTGCTTGCACTGCCGCGCGATTCCCACGATGTCCCCTCCATCCCGCCAGTCACCGAGACCGGCAAGCGCGAGGTTGCCTGGGACCGCCCTCCTGGGATCAAACCGGGATCGCCGACGGGCAACGTGCTGCTCAACGTCCACACCTGGCCGGACGGCACGGCGCTGGGCAACCAGTTGCTCAAGGGACTTCAGGTCGGCGGCCGCATCATCGTCCGCAATGCCGATGAGACCCTCTGCTACCGCGTCGAACGACGCACCCAGGTGCCTTCGGGGACGCTGATTCCGGCGCTCTACCAGACCGGCGGCTCGCCGCAGCTGGTCATCATCGCGTGCTCCGGACGCCGGCTCGGGCCAGCGAACTGGACGCACCGCACGCTTTGGTACGCGGTCCCGGAGTCGGCCTCGAGCACTTCGTCCTAGTCGTCAAACCGTCAGAGACGGCTTGAGCTCGACGATCTTGCTGAGCAGTCCGTTGACGAATGACGGTGACTCATCGGTGGAGAGCTCGCTGGCCAGGCCAACGGCCTCGCTCACCGCGACCGCATCCGGCACGTCGTCGACATACAGGATCTCGAAGGCGCCGATGCGCAGGAGGTTGCGGTCGACCACGGGCATACGGTCGAGGGTCCAGCCCACCGCATTCTCGGTGAGGATCTCGTCGAGCCGGTCGCGATGCAGCACGACACCCTCGATCAACAGGACGGCGTATTCATTGACCGGGTATTCGCTCGTCGCGAGACGTTCGGCAAGGGTCCCGCCGGGCGCGAGGTTCTGCAGTTCGGACTCGAACAGGATGTCGAGCGCGCGCTTGCGGGACTTGGTGCGAGCCGACATCAGCCCTGCACGCGACCGAGGTAGCTGCCGTCGCGGGTGTCGACCTTGATCTTCTCGCCGTTGACGATGAACAGCGGGACCTGGATCTCCTTGCCGGTCTCGAGCCGTGCGGGCTTGGTGCCACCGCTGGAACGATCGCCCTGGAGGCCCGGCTCGGTGTACTCGACCAGTAGCTCGACCGATGCCGGAAGCTCGATGTAGAGCGGCACACCTTCGTGCATCGCCACCATCGCGTCCTGGTTGTCGAGCATGAAGTCCTTGGCGTCACCGACGGTGGCCTCGGGGATGTTGACCTGGTCGTACGTCGTCTTGTCCATGAAGACGTAGGAGTCGCCATCGTGGTAGAGGTACTGGAAGTCGCGCTTGTCGACGCTGGCGGTCTCGATCTTGAGGCCGGCATTGAAGGTCTTGTCGACGGTCTTGCCGCTCATGACGTTCTTGAGCGTGGTCTTGACCATCGCTCCGCCCTTGCCCGGCTTGTGGTGCTGGAACCAGACAACGGACCACAGCTGGCCGTCGAGGTCCAGGACCATCCCGTTCTTGATGTCGTTCGTGGTGGCCATCAGCCAATCTCCATGAGGTCTTTGGTCATCGTGGTGAGTACCTCGGGGGCACCCGTGGTCACGATGGCGGTGTCTTCGATGCGCACTCCCCCACGACCCGGGACGTAGATGCCCGGCTCCATCGTGAGGACGGTGCGACTGACCAGTTTACCGGTGTTTCGAGCGGCGATGAACGGGTCCTCGTGGATCTCGAGCCCGACCCCATGTCCGAGGCCCGTGGTGAATGCCTCGAGCCAGCCGGAAGCCTCAAGCGAACCCCTGGCGGCAGCATCGGAATCGGCAATCGCGACTCCATCTCGCAGCAGGTCGAGACCGGCCGCCTGGGACTCCTTGACGGCGGCGTAGACCTCTCGTTGCCAGTCATCGGCACGGCCAAGGACGACCGTACGAGTGCAGTCAGCGTGATAGCCGGCCACGCGGGCGCCGAAGTCGGCCTTCATCAGGTCGCCGGTCTTGAGTATGCGGTCGGTCGGGCTGTGGTGCGGGATTGCCGAGTTGTCGCCAGCAGCCAGGATCGTCTCGAAGGCGATCGCCTCGGCACCCAGATCGAGCATCCGGTTCTCCAGGTCGCGGGCAACTTCGCGCTCGGTGCGGCCGACGAGCGGCCCCTCAAGCAGTCCGGCCAGTGCGAACGTGGAGATCTCGCACGCCGACCGCAGATGGTCGATCTCGACCTCGTCCTTGACGACCCGCAGCCCCTCCACGGCGCGGTCAACCGTCACCAGCGAGGCGCCCGGCACGAGCTCGGCCAGTCGAGCGTGGTCGTCGACACTCAGCTCATGCGTCTCGACACCCCATACGCCCTCGTGGACGCGCTCGGCCAACGCGGCGACCAGATCACGGGCAATGACGTGCTCGACATCGGGCAGCTCCTCGGCGGCCTGATCGCGATAGCGGCCATCGGTGAAGAACACCGCCGGCCCCTCGCGTGGTACGAGGAGTGCGCCGTTCGAGCCGGTGAATCCGGTCAGATAGCGGACGTTGACCAGCGTGGTGATGACCGCGCCATCGAGACCCCGCTGACCCAGCGCAGCAACGAGCCGCGCGCGGCGATCATAGTTCACGCCGCTACCTCCACGGGAAGGGCACGGTATGTCGGAATCGGCTTGAACCCTGCCTCATGGTGAGCTCGCTGACGCTCGCTCACGAAGAGATCGCGCGGTAGGCGTCGAGGAGCAGTGACTCGTCCGGGCCGGCCAGGATCACCGGATCGGCGAGCCCCTGGAGGACCACAAAGCGCAACTGGTCTCCGCGGGTCTTCTTGTCGAGTCGCATCGTGGTCGACAGCGCCTCCCAGATCCCAGGGCGGTAAGTCGTTGGCAGGCCGACCGTGCCGAGAATCGAGCGGTGACGTGCCAGCAGGTGGTCATCGATCTGGCCGGAGCGGTGCGCGATCTCGGCCACGTAGACCATGCCGATCGAGATCGCTTCGCCATGGCGGATGCGGTAGTGCTCGAACCGCTCGACGGCGTGGCCGAAGGTATGTCCGTAGTTGAGCGCCTCGCGCCCGATCGCTCCCCCGTCGCCGGTCTCGCGAAGGTCGCCGGCGACGGCCCGGGCCTTGACCGAGATGCCCTTCGCAATGAGCTCGGCGACGATCGGTGAGGTGGCATCGCCGATCGTCTCCGGGGCGGCCTCGATCAGGTCGAGGATCGTGGGATCGGCGATGAATCCGCACTTGACGATCTCCGCCAGCCCGCTGCGCAGCTCGGCCGCGGGCAGGCTGGTGAGTACGTCGAGGTCGCATAGGACTCCGACTGGCTCGTGGAATGCGCCGACGAGATTCTTGCCCTCGGTCGTGTTGATGCCGGTCTTGCCACCCACGGCGGCGTCGACCATGCCCAACACGGTTGTCGGCACGTTGACGAAACGCACACCGCGCAACCAGCTGGCAGCGACGAAACCAGCGAGGTCGGTCGTCGCCCCGCCACCGAGCCCCACGATGACATCGGAGCGGGTGAAGCCGAGCTCGCCAAGGATCTTCCAGCAGAACGCCAGGACGTCGGCAGTCTTGGCCTGCTCGCTGTCTGGCACCTCGATCAGGTGCACGTCGAGCGCATCCGCAGCGAGCGGCTCGCGCAGGAGCTCGGCCTGCTTGGCCATTGCGGGTGCGTGGATGATCGCGACCCGCAGCACCCCGAGGCCGAAGCCGATCAGTCCGCGGAGCTCTTCTTGCACACCATTGCCGATCACCACGTCGTACGGGTGCTCGGTGGGGACGGTCAGCCGGCTCGTCATGCGCTCTCCTTGATCAGCTCGACCGCGCGGTCGGCAACCTGCGCGGCATCGAGCTCATCGGTGTCGATCGTGTGGCGGGCGACGTCGCGGTAGAGCACGCGTCGCTGGTCCATGAGGTTCTTGAGCTGGGTGCGTACGTTGCCCAGCAGCAACGGCCGGCCGGAGTTCATCCCGACCCGCCGGACTGCGGAAGCGAGTCCGACGTCGAGGAAGATCACGAGATGCCCCTGGAGCGCAGCGCGACTGACCGGGCTGAGCACCGCACCGCCACCGAGGCTGAGCACGCCATCATGCTCGGCGAGTGCGGCCGCAACTGCCTGCTCCTCGAGCGCCCGGAAATGTGCCTCTCCTTCGTCGATGAAGATGTCCTGGACGCTGACGCCCTGGCTCGTCTCGATGTCCTGATCGGTGTCACGCACGGCGAGCCCGAGTCGGGCAGCGACCTCATCGGCCACGGTCGTCTTGCCCGCTCCCGGCGGCCCGACGAACACCACGACCGGACTCAACGGTGCCTCAGGTTGGCGAGGTAGCCCTCGACGTTGCGCCGAGTCTCCTCGACTGCGTCGCCGGCGAACTTCTCCAGGATGGCGTCGGCCACGACGAGAGCGACCATGGCTTCGGCGACGATGCCGGCCGCCGGCACGGCGCATACGTCTGAACGTTGGTGATGTGCACGCGCCTCCTCGCCGGTGTCGAGGTCGACGGTGCGAAGGGCCTTGGGCACAGTGGCGATCGGCTTCATGGCAGCACGTACGCGGAGAATCTCGCCCGTCGTCATACCGCCTTCGGTGCCTCCGGCATGACCTGACAGGCGACGGATGCCGTCCGCCGTAGGGACAATCTCGTCGTGGGCCAGCGAGCCACGCGTGCGGGCAAGCTCGAAGCCGTCGCCGATCTCGACGCCCTTGATGGCCTGGATCCCCATCAGCGCCGCGGCCAGCTTGCCGTCGAGCCGCTTGTCCCAGTGGGTATGCGAGCCGAGTCCGGGCGGCAGGCCCTCGACGATGACCTCGACGACTCCGCCGAGGGTGTCGGCGTCCTTGTGAGCCGCATCGATCTCGGCGACCATCGCGACGCTGGTCTCGGGGTCGAAGCACCGCACCGGGTCGGCGTCGAGCGCCTCGACATCAGTGTGGCTGGGTATGACCCCTGCGGGGGCGCGCACGGTGCCGAGCTCGACGACGTGCGACACGATCGTCGCTCCGGTCGTCTGCTCGATGAACTGGGCCGCGATCTCGCCGAGCGCCACCCGGGCAGCCGTCTCGCGGGCGCTGGCCCGCTCGAGGATCGGTCGTGCCTCGTCGAAGCCGTACTTCTGCATTCCGGCGAGGTCAGCATGCCCGGGGCGCGGACGGGTCAGCGGTGCATTGCGCTTGAGTCCCTCAAGCACATCGGCGTCCACGGGGTCGGCCGACATCACCTGCTCCCACTTGGGCCACTCGCTGTTGCCGATGCGGAGGGCGATCGGGCTGCCCATCGTCATGCCGTGTCGAAGCCCGCCGACGATCTCGAGCTCATCCTGCTCAAATGCCATGCGGGCACCACGGCCGTAGCCGAGCCGGCGACGCGCGAGCGCAGCCTGAATGTCCTTGCTGGTCACCTGCACGCCGGCGGGAAGTCCTTCGAGAACAGCCACCAGCGCAGGGCCATGCGATTCACCAGCAGTCAGCCATCGGAGCATGTCGACAATTCTCCCACGTCACACCTGCCCCGTGGGATGCCGTCCTGCCACGCGTTAGGAATCGGCCTCGACGAATCGGGCGAGCTCGGCGGACAGGAGCCGCTTCGGCTTCGCGCCGACGATCGACGCCACGAGCTCCCCCCGCTGGAACACCTGGATTGTCGGCACAGCCATGACCCGCTGGGCGGCCGCCGTCAGGACATTCTCGTCGGAGTTCATCGTGACGATGCGCATCCGATCGCCGTACTCCACCGCAAGCTCTTCGAGCACCGGCGAGACCTGCCGGCACGGGCCACACCACTCGGCCCAGTACTCGACCAGCACCGGCGTCTCGGACGCCAGCACCTCCTGCGCGAAGGTGGCATCGGTGACGGATGGAAGCGTGCTCATCGGATCCCCTGGAGCTCAGTGGGGGTCAGGTCGCACAGGGGCTCGCCGCGCCCGGTCGCGCTGGCGAGCAAGGCGATAAGCGCGTCGCGACGCTCAGTGAGGTCGTTGATCCGCGAGGACATGTCGGTGATCGCTGAGCGGTACGTGTCGAGCGATGCCGGGCAGTCATCGCCCTGGGCGTTGCCGGAGACGAGGCAGTCCAGGAACGGCCGACTCAGCTCCGCACGGATGCCAAGGGTGCCGAGGGCGCGAATCTCGTGCACGAGGCGTACGTCGTGATCGTCATAGTCGCGGTAGCCATTGTCGAGCCGTTGCGCCTCGACGAGACCCAGCGACTCGTAGTAGCGGACCGCCTTGACCGTCACGCCCGCCTGTTGGGCAACCTCGCCGATTCTCATGCCGCAACGCTAAACCCTGACCCCCGGGTCAAGGTCAAGCACCGGAGCACATGAGCCGGCCTCAGGTGGGATAGATCGACGCACCCCACGCGGCGCCGATGATCGCGCCCACGACCATGAACGGTCCGAATGCGTAGCCCCTGGGGTCGACGATCTTGAGCCGGGACAACACCAGGCCGAGCACCGCGCCGAGGACGAATCCGCCGTAGATGCCAACGAACACCTGGCTCGACCCCAGCGCGCCAAGACCGAGCGCGAGCACACCGGAGAGACGCACGTCGCCATAGCCGAACGCTCCACCGAAGAATCGGCCTCCCACCCAATAGAGGACGCGAAACACCACATAGACCACGATGTTGGCGACCAGCGCGTGCACGAACACGTGGGCATCGGCCAGCAACGCCGCTCCGAGGCCGACGAGCGCGATGGTCGCCGCATAGGTCGGCGCCACGATCGCGACCGGTAGAAGTCTGGTGCGCCAGTCGATGAAGATCAGCCACGACCCGACCCCGGCGATCAGTATCCACACGGGCAGCAGCTCGGTGTGGTCGATCCGCCACGCGACGACCGCAGCCATCACGGCGGCAGCGATCGCGAGACCCGCCGTCAGGCCACGCGCATCGGCCAGCGCGGCATAGGGCGTCTTGTCTGCGTCGGGCTCGGCGGGTTCTGGGATGCGACGCAGCACCCAAGGCCCGGCCGCCCCGACGAGAGCGGCGACGAGAGCGGCAATCGCGATGGTCACGCTCGGCAGACTAGCGAGCGCCGAGCTCACCGAGCGCTGCATCACGCAGCAGCTGTGGAGAAACCACGTCACCGGTCATCAACGCGACCTGGAGCGCGGCCTGGTGCGCCAGCAGGTCGAGCCCGGTGACCGCGGGCAGCCCCGCTTCATCGGCGGCGTTCATCAACGGCGTCGGCCATGGGTCGTAGACGACGTCGAACACCGCGCGCGATGCCTCGACCAGCTCATACGAGCGAGAGCCGACGACATCGCCGGGAACGGTCGAGACCAACAGGTCGACCTTGTCGAGCAACGGCTCGTCGATCGTGTGCACGGCGACGCTCAGTCCGCAGGATTCTGCGACGTCGACGGCCTGACCTGCACGCGAGGGATCGCGCACCACGATCTCGAGATGACGGGCGCCGATCGTCGAGAGTGCGTAGGCGATCGACGACGCGGTCGCGCCACCGCCGAGGATGCGGGCCGTCGTCACCGACGTGATGCCGCGCTCGAGCAGCGCTGCGACCGCGCCCGGCACGTCGGTGTTGTGGGCCTGCAGATTGCCGTCATCGATGATCACGGTGTTGGCCACGCGCAGGATGGGGTCATCGGCCATCTCGACCAGCTCCACGACCCGGCGCTTGAGCGGCGCGGTCACCGACAGCCCGCGTACGTCATCGCCCAGCGACTTCAGGAACAGCTCGAGATCGTCCTCGGCCAGCTCGATCGCGTCATACGTCCAGTCCAGACCGAGCTTGCCGTATGCCGCACGGTGCATGGCCGGCGAGAGCGAGTGGGCGATCGGAGAGCCCAGGACAGCGCAGCGCATCTCAGGAACCCAGCATCAGCACGCGTCGGACGTCTTGCAGTACGCGGTCAGCTTCGCCACCGCTTGCTGGTGCTCGGCGTAGGTGTTGGAGAAGATCGTCTCCCCGGTGTCGAGGTTGACCGCGACGAAGTACAACCACGAGCCCTTCGCCGGGTTGAGCGCCGCCTCGATGGTCTTCTCGCCCGGCGATCCGATCGGCCCGGGCGGCAGTCCGTCATTGGTATAGGTGTTGTACTTCGACGGATCGGCGCGCTCCGCTGGCGTCGTGAACACATCACCCTTGCGCTTGCTGACGTACGAAACCGTCGAGTCGAGCTGCAGGCGCATCGGCTTGGCCAAGCGGTTGTAGAGCACCCGTGCGACCTTGGGATAGTCCGAGTCCTTCTTGGCTTCGTACTCCAGGATGCTGGCGACGGTCAGGATCTGTTCGGTGGTCAGGCCGAGCGCCCTCGCGCGCGTGTCGATGTCGAGCGCCTTCGAGACCGACAACGTCTTGGCCACCATTTGGCGGAGCAGCTGGGTCGCCGTGGTGCCGGGCTGGACCGTGTAGGTCGCCGGGAACAGATAACCCTCGGGGTTGAGGTTGGCGGCGGCCGGAAGGCCCAGTGTCTGCGGCTTCTTGAGCGCAGCCAGCAGGTCCGACTGCTTGATGTCGGAGCCCTTGACGATCGCCGTGACGATCTGGCCGACGCGCGAGCCCTCAGGGATCGTGACGTTGCCCTGGACCCGGTTGTTCTTGTCGACCAGCCCGGCCAGCGCTGCATCGGCGGACATCTGCTTCTTGAGGGTGAAGAATCCGGCCTGAACCGCCTGGAACCGCGAGTCCTTGAGGGCGAGCTGGTAGAACGCATCCGCAGACTTCACGACGCCATCCTTCTCCAGGATGTCGCCGATCTGCGAGCCATCGGCGCCCTTGGGGATCTCAACCGTGACCTTGCCCGTGCCCTGGCCGGTGTAGTCGGCCGGGCCGCCCAGCATGTCCGACACCTTGCCAAAGGCCTTGATGCCACCGAAGACCACCACGACCAGCACGATCAGGACGATGAATCGGCGGCCCCATGGCTTGCTCGGAGGCTTCTGGGCACGACGCTGGCCAGGGCGGGACGATCCGCCGGTCATCAGGTCAAGTCCGCTGTCACTCATCGGTCCCTCACAAAGGTCTCGCCGGGAGCAGACCCGCGGGTTCGCTCAGAATCAAGAGCCGTCTGCAGGATCACCGTGGCCGCGGCCTGATCGATGATGCTCCGCGTCGAGGCACCAGTTCGTCCGCCTTCACGCAGCAGACTGTTCGCAGTCATCGTAGACATCCTCTCGTCGAACAGCCGAATGGGCACCGGATTGATCGCCGGTGCCAGCTCGGCGCAGAAGGCCCGGACCTTGACGGCAGCCGGTCCTTCCCGACCCGAGAGGCCCAGCGGCAGCCCCACGATGCATTCGAGCGCATCGACTTCCTGCACGAGCTCCGCCAGACGACCGATCGCTCGCGGCCCGGCTCGCACCGTCTCGACCGGCGTGGCGAGCATGCCATCGGGGTCGCACACTGCGACGCCGATGCGTACGTCTCCGACATCGATGCCGATCCTTCGGCCCTTGCGCATCAAGCCGTGATCGCCGCCTCGACCGCCGCCAGGGCAGCAGGGATTGCGGACACGTCCGTGCCGCCGCCCTGCGCGATGTCAGCCTTGCCGCCGCCGCGGCCACCGATTTTGTCGCCGATGACGCCGATCAGGGTGTTGGCGCTGAGTCCCTGGCTCTGCGCAGCGTCATTGAGCGCGACGACGGCCGACGGCTTGTCGTCTGCCGTGCCGATCACGACGACGACTCCAGGACGCTCGCGCGGCAGTCGTCCGCGAATGTCGAGTGCGAGCGTACGCACGTCTCCCCCACCGGCACCGTCTGCGCGGTGGCCGACGTAGGCAACGCCATTGAGGTCCTTGGCGGCAGCCGCGATGTCACTGGCCGCGCCGACGAGCTGGGCAGCCTTCGCGCGTTCGACGGCCTTCTCGGCCGTACGGAGACGCTCCAGCAGATCCTGCACCCGCGAGGGCACGTCATCGGGCTGGGTCTTGAGCAGATCGGTCAGCTGGCGTACGACGTCGCGTTCCTTGGCGAGGTACTCAAGGCCCTCGAGACCGACGAGCGCCTCGATGCGGCGGTTGCCCGCACCCACCGAGCCGTCGGATGTGACCACGACCGTGCCGATCTGCGAGGAGTGCTCGACATGCGTGCCACCGCACAGCTCGCGGGACCACGGGCCGCCGATCTCGACGACGCGCACCGCTTCGCCATACGTCTCGCCGAACAGCGCGAGGGCACCAAAGGCGCGCGCCTCCTCCAGCGTCATGGTCTGTGCCGTCACCGGCAGGTCGGCCCGTAAGGCCCGGTTGGACGCCACCTCGACGTCGTGCAGCTGTTCGGGTGACAGTGCACCGCCCCAGCCGAAGTCGAGCCGGAGGTAGCCGGGTCGGTTGTAGGAGCCCGCCTGCAATGCGGTGGGACCGAGCACCTCTCGGAGAGCCGCGTGTACGACGTGGGTGCCCGAGTGGGCCTGTCGCGCGCCGAGTCGCCATTCGGGATCGACGGCCGCCTCGACGGTCTGGTCGAGCGTGAGCTCGCCACCAAGGACGCGTACCTGGTGCACCACGAGTCCACGGATGGGCCGTTGGACGTCGAGCACCTCGGCGCTACCGCCATCCCAGCTGATCACTCCGGCATCGGCGCTCTGGCCACCGGACTCGGCATAGAACGGTGTGCGGTCGAGCACGACCTCACCGATCTCCCCTGCTGCGATCGCGGGCACGCCGACGCCGCCAGCAATCAGCGACAACACGCGGGACTCGGTGGTCAGGGTCGTGTAGGCCAGCCAGTCCGTCGGGCCTCCGGCGTCGAGCACTGAGCGGTAGACCGACGTGTCGGCGTGGCTGCCCTTCTTGGACTTCGCGTCGGCCTTGGCCCGGGCGCGCTGCTCGGTCATCAAGGCCCGGAAACCGTCCTCGTCGACGTTGAGGCCCTGCTCGGATGCCATTTCAAGAGTCAGGTCGATCGGGAAGCCGTACGTGTCGTGCAGGGCAAACGCCTGACTGCCACTCAGCGAGGTCTGACCCTTCTTTTTGGCTGCAATCGCGGCGGATTCGAAGATCTGCGTGCCCTTGTCGAGGGTCTGGCGGAACGCCTCCTCCTCGGCGTACGCGATCTTCTCGATGCGCGGGAAGTCGGCAACCAGCTCTGGATAGGACGCCTTCATCCGCTCCAGGCTGACCGGCAACAGCTCGGGCAGCGCCGGGTCCTGGTAGCCGAGCAGCCGCACCGAGCGAACCGCGCGACGCAACAGGCGCCGCAAGACATAGCCGCGGGCCTCATTGCCCGGCGTGACGCCATCGCCCATCAGCATCAGTCCGCTGCGCACGTGATCGGCGATGACCCGAAAACGAACGTCGTCGACCGGATCAGCACCGTACTTGCGACCGGACAGCTCCGAGGCCTTCTCGAGGACCGGGAACACCTCGTCGATCTCATAGAGATTGCCCTTGCCCTGCAGGAGGTACGCCACGCGCTCCAGACCCATGCCGGTGTCGATGTTCTTGTTGGGCAGCTCGCGGATGACATCGAACTCGTCCTTGGCGCGGACGTTGGCGATCTCCTCCTGCATGAACACGAGGTTCCAGTTCTCCTGGAAGCGGTCCTCGTCAACGACGGGTCCGCCGTCGGGGCCGAATTCGGGGCCACGATCGATGTAGATCTCGCTGCACGGCCCGCCGGGTCCGTCGACGCCCATGTGCCAGTAGTTGTCGAGTAGGCCGCGGTTCTGGATGCGCTCGTCGGGCAGGCCGGCGATCTTCTTCCAGAGCTGGCGAGCCTCGTCATCGGAGTGCAGCACGGTGACCCAGACGGTGTCCGGGTCGATGCCGAACCCACCGGACTCCCGGGAGCCGGTGATGAGCTCCCAGGCGTGGGTGATCGCGCCTTCCTTGAAGTAGTCGCCGAAGGAGAAGTTGCCGTTCATCTGGAAGAACGTGCCGTGGCGCGTGGTCTTGCCCACTTCTTCGATGTCGAGCGTGCGTACGCACTTCTGCACGCTGGTGGCGCGATCCCACGGCGGAGTCTCCTGACCCAGGAAGTAGGGCTTGAACGGCACCATGCCGGCGTTGACGAACAACAGGTTGGGGTCGTCGAACAGCAGTGGCGCCGAGGGCACGATCGTGTGGCCGGAGTTCTCGAAGTGCGTGAGGAATCTGCGGCGAATTTCCGCGGTGTCCATCAGGTGTGGTCCTTGTCAGGTATTGGTGTTGCCGAAATGGGAGCGTCGAGGCTCACCTGGTCAAAGGGGGTGGTGCCGGACAGCTCGCGAACGACGTCACGTTCGCGAGTCTCCATGCCATCGCGCAGTTCTGCGCTGAACGCTCGCCAGCCGAGCCCGAGGGCCGCGGCCTGGTCGACGAGTCCCGGCATGGAGAGCCGGTAGGCGGCTCGTCGGGCCTTGGCCGTGGCGTAGACGCCGGCGGCTGACCCGGCCACGAACCACACGATCCTGGCTTTCATGAGCTGAGCCAGGTGTCGGCGGGGCGGGTCGGGTTGGCGGCTCGGGCAGCGCGGCGACCGGCCTGGAGACGTTCGCGGCGACGGCGTCGATATTCGCGACGCATCATCCCGAGGATGCGATCGCGGCTCTCCGGTCGGAGCGCGTGCGAGAGGCCGTGCGTGAACACCGAGAGGCGTACGCCTGGGCGGCCCAGCGCTGTTGCCAGCACCTGCTGCTGAGTGGGGGGTACGACGAGTCGGCCCTGCACGACACGTGGCGCCAGCGCGGCGGGAACGGTCGCCTGCGGCGTGATCACGGCAACATCGGATGAGGGTTGGGCAATGGGCCGTGGCGGCTCGGCGAGAGCGGCGGTCTTGACCTGCTGCACGGCTCTCACCGCGACGACGGCAGCCCCGACCGCGACCACGGCAAGCACCGCGGTCGACACCAGGATCCAGACGTCCGCCGACATGATGACGACCTTATCTCGTCAGCGGTCGTGCAGAATCGCCCGGATTCGGGCCAGCCGTTCGGCCAACGCCGCTTCGGCACCGTGTTCGCCGGGCTCGTAGTAGATCGCGCCGTCGACGTCATCGGGCGCGTACTGCTGACCGACCACTCCACGCGGGTCACTGTGCGCATAGAGATAGTCGTGACCGTGTCCGAGCTTCTTGGCTCCCGAGTAGTGCGCGTCGCGCAGCGCAGGAGGCACAGTGCCGACCTTGCCCGCGCGTACGTCGGCCAGCGCGGCGTCGATCGCGACGATCACCGCATTGGACTTGGGTGCCGTCGCCAGCGCGATGACCGCCTGGGCGAGCGTGATGCGGGCTTCGGGGAACCCGATCATCGCAACGGCCTCCGCGGCAGCCACGGCGGTCTGCAACGCCGACGGATCGGCCATGCCGATGTCTTCGCTGGCCAGGATCATCAGCCGCCGCGCGATGAAGCGCGAGTCCTCCCCCGCCTCGATCATCCTGGCCAAGTAGTGCAGGGACGCATCGACGTCGGACCCGCGGATCGACTTGATGAAGGCACTGATGACGTCGTAGTGCTGGTCACCCTGCCGGTCGTATCGGACGGCGGCCTTGTCGACGGCGAGCGCGGCATCGTCGACGTCGATGACAGTCTTGCCCTGCGTCGTGGCTGCGCCGGCGGCGGCCTCGAGGTAGGTCAGGGCCCGGCGACCGTCGCCACCGGAAAGGCGTACGAGGTGGTCCTTTGCCTCCTCGGTGAGGGTCACGCTGCCAGCAAGGCCACGCTCGTCGGTGAGCGCTCGGTCGATCAGCACGCTGATGTCGTCGTCCGTGAGGCTCTCGAGAGTCAGCAGCAAAGACCGGCTGAGCAGCGGCGAGATGACGCTGAAGTGCGGGTTCTCGGTGGTCGCCGCGACCAGCGAGACCCAGCGGTTTTCGACGCCCGGGAGCAGCGCATCCTGCTGCGACTTGCTGAACCGGTGCACCTCGTCGACGAACAGCACGGTCTCGGTGCCGCTGTTGGCCAGCGCGCGGCGAGCTCCCGCAATGACCTCACGCACCTCCTTGACCCCGGCGGACACCGCGGACACCTCGACGAAGCGCCGCTCGGTGTGAGCACTCAGCAGCGAGGCGATCGTGGTCTTGCCGGTGCCCGGAGGACCCCAGAGCAGGATCGTCAGCGGCTTGTTGGCATCGATCATCTGTCGCAGCGGCGAGCCGGGAGCGAGCAGATGCTCCTGGCCGACCAGCTCGTCGAGAGACCGCGGACGCATGCGCACGGCCAGGGGTGCCGAGGCGTGCTGGCTCCCCGACAAGCTGCCGCCGGACGGCACGGCGACGGGCGTATCGGGGATGTCGAACAACCCGTCTGTGCTCATGCCGTCGCCTCCGTCGAAACCCCACCATACGGAGACGACAGCATGATCCCTGCTTCATGATTCGTTCGCTGGCGCTCGCTCATGCGCTGACCCTACGACCCCGCGACGACATGGCTCTTGCCCGCCCTCGCGCACATTGGCTGGGTGCCGAGACAACCTTTTGAACGCTCCACGGCATCTACTGTGCATGGAAGCCACGATGGCGCTGAACGGGGTGCAGGTGCATACCAACGCAGACACAGAGTTCGCCGAGTTCTTCAGCACGACGTGGCCTTCGTTGTTTCGCACGACGTACGCCGTCGCCGGTGATGTCGGATCGGCCGAGGACGCCCTGCAGTCCGCGTACGCCAAGGCATACGCGTCTTGGCGGAAGGTGAGATCCACCGATGCCCCAGAGGCGTATGTCCGACGGATGGCGATCAACGAGCTGCTGGGCGTCCGACGGCGCGCATGGTGGAAGTCCGAGCGCAGCGTTGCCGATCCTCCCCCGACCGGCGCGGCGACCTCCCACGAGTCAGCCATCGAGGATCGAGACGAGATGTGGCGCGTCGTCCTCGCGCTTCCCCTGCGTCAACGCGCGGTGATCGTCCTCCGCTACTACGAAGACCTCTCTGAGGAGCAGATCGCGGAGACGCTCGGCTGCAGCCGAGGCACCGTCAAGTCGCAAGCGGCCGCCGCACTCACCACCCTTCGAGCCCGAGGCATGGAGCTGTCCTCGGCGCCGGGCCAGTCAGGAGATCAGCAATGAGCAAAGGCATCCGCGAGATCCTCGCATCACATCTCGATGAGCTCGACCCGCCCGCCAGTCAGCTCGAGGCCGTGAAGAAGCGCGGTCTCGCGCTCCGCCGCCGTCGTACGGGCGGAATCGTCACCGGATCGGTCCTGGCCGTGGCGGTCGTTGGACTCACCGCGTCCCAGCTCGTCAGCGGGAGTGGCCGCAGTGGCGGCAGTGGCGGCAACGACGATGCGGCCAGACCACGCCACTACGTGACGCTCGCGGCATTCAATGTGACGCAGGGGCTGCGCGCATTCGCTGACCCGGCCACCACTGGTCTCATCCACCTTGGCGACCGGTCCTACCCCAGGAAGGACATGGACTACCTCGACACAGATGCCTCTGCGACGCCGTACGGCATGGTGTTCTTCGACAAGGACCAGAAGCCGCGGCTGCTCGGCAGCGATGGCAAAGTTGTCGCGCTGGGTGAGGGTCCATCAGCGCCGGTCAAGGGATTCCACCCGTCCTCGAAGATGGATTCGCAGCGTCCCCTCGTCGCGTGGACCGAGAACCACGGCAGCCTGGTGCGGGTCGTGGTCTACAACCTCTCTTCACGGACGATCGTGTCGACCCACGACGTGCCCTGTTCCCTGAAGGACTGCACGAAGATCAAGGTCGACGGGCTCGACGGTGGTGTCGCATTCGTCCGGGCGCCCGAGGGAACGTTCATCTGGACGGTCGATGGCAACGGATGGACGCAGTTGGGAGGGCCGAAGCTCCGCGTGGCCGACGTTCGCAACGGCACCATTCTCTGGGCAGATCAGGCGCCCACCATGCCTCACGGCGCGTGGCGCTTCGTCGAGGGCAAGATCGACGCGCAGCTGACCTTCGACGGCAAGAACATCCTCTACTGGTCGAATCGCCTCGCGCCGACGACCCCGGGGGGCCGGACCATCCAGCTCAGCGCCGGTGCCAAGAACTCGGGCTGGTACACGTTCGACACCGACGGATCGGTCCTAGTCGCGGTCGAGACCAACGAGCAGAGCCAGCCCAGCTCAGTGGTCAAGGCCGATGTGTTCGACTGCGAGATCCCATCCGGAGCCTGTACGAAGATCGGCGCAATTTCCACCGACAGCGGCGATCCGGAGTTCATCGGCGACGACATGTGACCTTGCGATTCAGGCCTCGGGCTTGGACTCGGGCTTCGCGTCGACGCCGGCTTCCTTGCGCTGCTCCGCAGTGATCGGTGCCGGGGCCGCGGTCAGCGGGTCATAGCCGCCGCCGGACTTGGGGAAGGCGATGACATCGCGGATCGAGTCGGTGCCGGCCAGGATCGCGCAGATCCGGTCCATGCCGACCGCGATGCCGCCGTGCGGAGGAGCGCCGAACTTGAAGGCGTCCAGCAGGAAGCCGAACTTCTCCTGGGCCTCCTCGGCGGACAGGCCCATGACGGCAAAGACCCGCTTCTGGATGTCTTCGCGATGGATTCGGATCGAGCCACCGCCGAGCTCATTGCCATTGCAGACGATGTCGTACGCATAGGCGAGCGCACTGCCGGGATCGGTGTCGAAGGTGTCGGCGAACTCCGGCTTCGGCCCCGTGAACGCGTGATGCACTGCGGTCCACGCACCCGTGCCGACCGCGACATCGCCGCTGGCCACGGCTTCGGAGCTGGGCTCGAACATCGGCGCGTCGACGACCCAGGTGAACGCGAAGGCGCTCTCGTCGATCAGGCCACCACGATGACCGATCTCGATACGGGCGGCACCGAGCAACGCGCGGCTCGACTTGGTCTCGCCAGCCGCGAAGAAGATGCCGTCGCCCGGGGCCGCGCCGACGTGTGCGGCCAGGCCCTCGCGCTCAGCCTCGGACAGGTTCTTGGCGACGGGTCCGCCGAGCTCGCCATCGTCCTGGACCAGGACGTACGCGAGACCCTTGGCGCCGCGCTGCTTCGCCCACTCCTGCCAGGCGTCGAGCTGCTTGCGGGGCTGGCTCGCTCCCCCGGGCATGACGACGGCGCCGACGTAGTCGGCCTGGAACACCCGGAACGGCGTGCCGCTGAAGTAGTCGGTGCACTCCACGAGCTCATTGCCCATCCGCAGGTCAGGCTTGTCCGAGCCGTACCTCCGCATCGCGTCGGCATAGGTCATGCGTGGGATCGGCAGTGCGATGTCGACGTCGATGAGCTTCCACATCGCGGCGAGTACGTCCTCCATCAGCGCAAGGACATCGTCCTGGTCAACGAAACTCATCTCGATGTCGAGCTGGGTGAACTCGGGTTGCCGGTCGGCGCGGAAGTCCTCATCGCGATAGCAGCGCGCGATTTGGTAGTAGCGCTCCATGCCCGCGACCATCAGCAGCTGCTTGAACAGCTGTGGGCTCTGCGGAAGGGCGTACCAGCTGCCGGGCTTGAGCCGCGCGGGTACGACGAAGTCGCGGGCACCCTCCGGGGTCGAACGGGTCAGCGTGGGTGTCTCGATCTCGACGAAGTCGTGGGCCGCCAGCACCTCGCGGGCCGCCGCGTTGATCTTGCTGCGCAGGCGAATCGCCGCCGCAGGGCCGGAGCGACGCAGGTCGAGATAGCGATGCGCGAGCCGCACTTCCTCGCCGACCTCGACGTGATCATCGATCGGGAACGGGAGGGGCGCCGACGCGCTGAGGATCTCGACGTCGTCCGCGATGACCTCGATCTCACCGGTCGGCAGGTCAGCGTTCTCATTGCCGTCGGGACGCTTCTGCACGGTGCCGACGATCTTGAGGCAGTACTCCGCACGCAGTTGGTGCGCGACCTCTTCACGGACGACGACCTGGACCACGCCGGACGCCTCGCGCAGGTCGATGAACGCGACGCCACCGTGATCGCGGCGCCGGGCCACCCAGCCGGCGAGGGTGACCTGCTGGCCGATGTCGCTGGCGCGCAGGCTTCCGGCGTCGTGCGTGCGGATCACGTGAGTTGCTCCTTGCTTGGCGTTCTGAGGATGTTGGGGGTGAGGTCTTCGGTCGGGGGGTTCCAGGTGTCCGGATCGGCGTCGACCTGATTGGCCGTACGGATGTCGCGTACGCCGTGGTTGGCGTCGCCGACCGGCGGGAACCAGACAAACGGTATGCCGCGCCGTTCGGCGTAGCGAATCTGCTTGCCGAACTTCTGGGCGGAGGCGGCGACCTCGGTCGGTATGCCCCTCGCCCGCAGCTTCTGAGCGGTCTCCATGCTCAGCGCGCGGGACTCCTCATCGACCAGGGCGACGAGCACGGTCGAGGGCACGCTGCGGTCGGCGACCAGGCCGTGCTTGGTGATCAGCGGGACGAGCAGACGGGAAACTCCGAGCGAGATGCCGACACCGGGATAGGTGTTCTTGCCGTCGCTGGCGAGCTGGTCGTAGCGGCCCCCGGAGCAGATCGAGCCGAGGTGCTCAAAGCCCGCCATCTGGGTCTCGAAAACCGTGCCGGTGTAGTAGTCGAGCCCGCGAGCAATACGTAGATCGGCGACGACCGTGACGGAGCCGCTTGAGGTGACTGAGTCGATGACTTCAGCGAGCTCGGCCAAGCCGGTGTCGAGCAGCTCGTGCTCCACACCCAGCGCCCGCACCTGCTCCACGAATGACGAGTCGGGCGCACTGATCTGCGCCAGCGCCAGACACTTCTCGGCCTGGTCCGTTGTCAGTCCGCCGTCGGTGCCCAACAGCTCGAGCACCTTGTCGCCGGGCAGCTTGTCGAGCTTGTCGACGATGCGCATCACCGCGGCGGGATCGCCGACACCGAGGCCGAGATAGAAGCCCTCGAGGATCTTGCGGTTGTTGATCTGCAGCGTCAGTGCCGGCACCGGCAGCCCCGACATCGCCTCGGCCATGACCTGGGCGATCTCGACGTCGAAGTGGAACGGCAGCTCGTCCTTGGCGACGATGTCGATGTCGGCCTGGGTGAACTCGCGGAAGCGACCCTCCTGCGGCCGCTCGCCCCGCCATACCTTCTGGATCTGGTAGCGGCGGAACGGGAACTCGAGCTTGCCGGCATTTTCCAGCACATAGCGAGCGAATGGCACGGTGAGGTCGAAGTGCAGACCAAGCCCGGAGTCGCTGTCGCCCTCGCCGGCCTGGAGGCGCCGTAGGACGTAGACCTCCTTGTCGATCTCACCCTTGCGGGTCAGCTGCTCCATCGGCTCGGCAGAACGAGTCTCGATCGACGAAAATCCGTGCAGCTCGAAGACCCGGCGGAGGTGGTCGAGCACGATCAGCTCGGCATTGCGCTCCGCCGGCAGGAACTCGGGGAAGCCGCTGAGACGACTCATGACGCAACCTCGGCCAGGAACGGGTTGGTTGCGCGCTCGCGGGCGATCGAGGTCTGTGGGCCGTGGCCGGGCAGCACGACGATGTCGTCGGCGAGCGGCAGCACGCGCGTACGCAGACTGTCCTGCATCTGGGGGTGTGATCCGCCGGTCAGGTCGGTACGACCGATCGATCCCGCGAATAGGAAGTCGCCGGAGAACATGACCTGGGAGACGTCCTCAGGTCCGTCCCAGTCGACGCGGTAGAACACCGTGCCGGGCGTGTGTCCCGGCACGTGGTCAACCGTGAACGTCAGCCCGTCGACGTCGATCTTCGCGCCGTCGACCGCATCGCGTACGTCCGCGGGCTCAGTGAACTCGGGGATGTCGGCCATGCCGAGCTGACTGCGCAGCATCGCGGCTGACTCGCCGGAGATCGCTGCCATGGGGTCACTGAGTAGGTGTCGGTCGGCGGGGTGGATCCACACCGGGCAGTCATACTCCTTGGCGACGTCTTGGGCGTTCCACATGTGGTCGAAGTGCCCGTGCGTGATCAGCACCGCCTCGGGCCTCACATTGTGCTCACGGACGACGCTGTGAACCCCGTCCATCGCGTCCATCCCGGGGTCGACGACCGCGCAACCGGTGCCCGGACCACGCGAGACGACATAGCAGTTCGCCTGCAGCGGACCGGCTGGAAACGAGGTGAGAAGCACGTGCGACAGGGTACGCGAGGCGGCCCGTACGCCGTGATGCTGGCTCGCCCTAGACTGTCGCCCATGAGTTCTGCGCCCACGCATCCCTGGGGCCGCGTCGACGACGAAGGCAATGTCTACGTACGCACCGCCGAGGGCGAGCGACTGATCGGTCAGTGGCCGGGCGGCGACCCTGCCGAAGCGATGGCGCTCTACGTGCGGCGGTTTGAAG
>JAOPXO010000285.1 GCA_025965115.1 Aeromicrobium sp. | reverse complement strand
ACCAGGATCGGATGCGCTCGTATGTCGAGGCCAATCAGGAGATGGGCCGGATGCACGTGCAGATGCTCACCGGCGGCGCCCCGGACGCCGAGCCCGACATGGAGGCACTCATGCCTCTGATCGATCGTGCGGTCAACGGCCCGGAGCTGCCCGACTACGACGGCGTGCCCAACTCCGGGACAAGATCGGGCGCGTAAGGAGTGCGGTGGTGTACGTGATCACCACGGTGGCCGCCCGCCACTGAGCCAGCCGCTTGTCGCATTGCCGCGTGCGCGTGACCGCGAAACGCGGAGCCCTTGAAAGCCGGTAGGCCTTCTCGATCTACTCACACTATGTATACATAGTGTGTATAGTCGCATCCATGGCTGTCGGACATGTGCTGTTGGGAATCCTCGACCAGGGGCCGGCCCACGGGTACGACCTCAAGAGAATTCACGATGAACGGTTTCCCAGCGCCAAGCCGCTGGCGTTCGGGCAGGTCTACACGACGCTCGCGAAGCTTGCCAAGGACGACTTGGTCGAGGTCGCTGAGACGCATCAGGGCGGCGGGCCCGAGCGCACGACCTACGCCATCACCGCGGCCGGGATCGAATCCCTCCGCGCGTGGCTGGCAACCACGGAGTCCGCCGGGCCATATCCAGCTGACGAGCTCGTGCGCAAGACCGTCACCTCGCTGCTGAGGGGTACGGACACCACGGCATTCCTGCAGCGTCAGCGAAACACCCATCTCGCTGTGATGCGGGATCTTGTGGCGGCTCAGAGCGAGGCGTCCAGCGCTGCGGCCAGCATCGAGATCGACCACACCATCTTCCATCTTGACGCCGACCTTCGGTGGCTGGAGACGGCGGCTGAGCGGGTAGCTGCAGACAGGACGAGGACAGCATGAGTGAACTGCTGGATGCCCAGAGTGTGCGCAAGTCCTTTGGCCGCACCGAAGCGCTAAGGGGCGCCTCCCTATCGGTGGCCGCCGGTGAGGTAGTCGCAATCACCGGCCCGTCGGGCAGCGGCAAATCAACGTTGTTGCTGTGCGCTGCTGGAGTGTTGCGCCCAGAGTCGGGGCGCGTGACGTACGACGGTCACCTTCTCGACGATCTTGATGAGGCCGACCGATCTCGGCTACGACGTCGCGACTTCGGACTCGTGCTGCAGTTCGGCCAACTGGTCCCGGAGTTGACTGCGGCACAGAACGTCGCGCTTCCGCTGCTGCTCGATCGCCACGACAAGGCTGAGTCCTTCACGGCCGCCCGCGGTTGGCTCGAGCGGCTGGACGCGCTTGACCTCGCCGATGCCCGTCCCGGTGAGATGTCAGGCGGTGAGTCTCAACGTGTCGCCATCGCCAGGGCGCTGGTGTCTGGGCCGAGGGTGATCTTCGCCGACGAGCCGACTGGCGCGCTCGACACTGTCAACAGTGAACGCGTCCTCCAGGTCCTTCTGGAGGTTGCCCGCGAGACCTCGGCGAGCCTGGTGATCGTGACCCACGAGAATCGCGTTGCTGCTGCAGCCGACCGTGAAGTCGTTCTCCGGGACGGCTGCAACGAGCAGCGCGTGGACGCCTGATGTTCTCCCTTGCATGGTCGCTCGCGCGCGCCGGTGGTTGGTCGCGCTCTGCGCTCCTTGCCGGATGCACCGCTACGGTCTCTGGGCTCCTGTTGGTCGCGGTGTCCCTGCTGGTGCTGAAGGATGACGCCGGCGAACAGCTGGCCTCGTTCGTCCGCGATGGGGGCACGAGGGGTGGTGTGGTGTTCGCGGTGGTGCTGTTGACGCTCCCACCGCTGCTGCTGCTTGATCAGGCGGTGCGTCTCGGGACCGCTAACCGTGATCGCCGACTTGCAGCATTGCGAGTCGCTGGCGCCACCCCGTCGGAGGTGCGCCGGCTCGGCGCGATCGAGGTCGGGATTCCCACGTCAATCGGCGCCGTGCTCGGCATCGGGGTCTTCGCGGCGTTGCGTGCCGTCGTCGGAGGGCAGCAGTACGCGTCCACGTCTGAAGACTTCACCTCCCCCAATTTCGCAGTCGTCCCCACCAACTCTGGCCCCTCTTGGTGGCAACTGATCCTTGTGGTGGTCGGCGTGGCAGTCGTCGGAACGCTCGTCGGTTGGCGCGCATCCCGTTCGGTGGTCACCTCGCCTCTTGGGGTGATCCGCCGGGAGACACGACGCCCGCCGCGTCCCTGGGGGCTTCTTCTGCTGTTGGTTGCGGCCGGCCTCACCCCGACAGCTTTCAGCGTCGGCCACGGTACGGACTTCGTCGTCTTCATCGTGATCGCCCTACTCGTTGCCGCGCTCGTGGCGCTCGCACCGTGGGTCGCGTACGTGATGGCGCGAAGGCTCCAGCGACGGACCTCACTGCCTGCCACCCTGCTCGCCGCGCAGCGGATCATCGCCGAGCCACGCGCGGCCGGCCGGGCTGCCGCGGCGATCGGCGGGATTGCTCTCGTGAGCGGCGGCGTCGTCGGATTCGTGCTCCAAGTGACAGGTTCCGGAAGCTATGACGAATCCTCCTACCTCCCTGGCGCCACTCTCGTCGCGATCTCGCTACTGGTCGGACTCGCGATCGCTGCCGGTTCGATGGCAGTCCACTCCGTCGAGTCACTGCTCGACCGGCGAAGGGAGGTCGCCTTCCTGGCCGCCACCGGCATGCTCGAGTCCGAGCTCGAGCTCGCCGCGCGAAGAGAAATCACGATGGTGGCACTTCCCCTGGCCGTGGTCGGATCCTTACTCGGGGCAGCCACGATGCCACTGATCGGCGGCGAGTCGGTCGCCGCGCTCCTCCTGTCGGTGCTCCTTGGGCTCACCATCACCGTGGGGCTGGTCTGGCTCGCAGCTGTGTTGGCAGTTCGGGCGGTCCGGCCTTGGGCGCGCCGCGCCGCCTCACCCCTCAACCTTCGTACGGAGTAGGCATGACCGCGTCAGCGAGATCCGAGCAAACGGACGAGCAGCGTGCACATGCCCGTCGCGTGCACCCCTGGCATCGCGTCAACCTGTCCATCAACGACCGACGTTTGCTGCGTGTCGTCGAACAGCGACTCGCACACCAACACCCCGACGTCCCTACCGGTCGGATTATTCGTATGGTCTACGGAACAGCGCGACTCCTGCGCGCAGCAGGACCGGTGCACGAGCAGTTGGCCGCTCAGGTCGAAGCGGCCTGTCACGAAGCTCTGGTGCAGGACACGACGATGCCATTTGCCTAGGTTTCTGCTGTCTCGTCGTGGCCCTTCGTAGGTCACACGAGCCCGCGGAGGCGGGCGGTCAACGAGTCCGTGACGGCTGCGGTGACGGCAACCTGGATCTGTTGCTGGAGAGCCTGCTGATCGTCCAGGTTTGTCAGGAGAGCACGGAGGTCCAGGCCGTCGATCGCGCGGTCGAGGACGTCGTTTGTCTTCAACG
>JAOPXO010000288.1 GCA_025965115.1 Aeromicrobium sp. | reverse complement strand
CTACCAGTTTCCCGTGTGAACAACAACCACTGGGTAGAGTTCGGGGCCTCATGAGCACAGACCTTTCGACAGATTTCGCGGACACGACCGGTGCCGCCCTCGTGGTGGGCGGCAGCGGCGGGCTGGGTGCCGTGATTGCCCAGATGCTGGCTGCTCGCGGCTCGGACGTCGCGGTGACCTATCGCGGCAACGAGACGGCGGGCAAGGCCGTGGCTGCTGCGGCCGCCGAGCTCGGCGTACGTTCCTCGGCGCACGCGCTCGATGTGACCTCCGCTGATGGGTGCGCATCGGTGCTCGCCGAGGTCGCCGAGTCGTACAGCGGACTCCACACACTGATCTATGCATCCGGTCCACACGTCCCGATGGTGCATCTTGCGAAGGTCTCGCCAGCCGACTTCGCCGAGCAGCTCACACAAGATGCCGTCGGTTTCTTCAACCTGGCGCACCCGGCGCTACCTCTGCTGCGGACGACCCAGGGCTCGATCGTCGCCGTCACGACGGCCGCAACCGCGCGGTTCCCCGTACGGGACGGCCTCTCCTCGGCGCCCAAGGGTGCGGTCGAGCAGCTCGTACGTGGGCTCGCCGCCGAGGAAGGACGCTTCGGAGTGCGGGCCAACGCCGTAGGTCCCGGCATGCTCACCGACGGCATGGCAGCGCGGCTGATCGAATCTGGCGAGCTCAACGACGAGGCGCTGGCGATCACCAAGCGCAACATTCCGTTGCGCCGGTTCGGGAATGCCGCGGACATCGCCGAGGCAGTCTGCTTCCTGGCCTCGAGCCGGGCCGGCTTCATCACGGGCCAGAAGCTCGACGTCGATGGCGGCTATACGGTTTAGCCTTCTCAAGCAGTGTCTTCTCAAGCAGTGCCTTCTCAAAAAGTGGAACACGTTCTAGATTGGGTCCCATGATCATCGACGTGCCCGAAGGCAAAGACCCGATCAACTACGTCTGGGGCGAGATCGTCCCTGGGATCGGCGGTGCCGCGGCCAAGACTGCGATGAAGGTCTACTCCGAGTCCACGCTCGGGCTGCGCGAGTTCGAGGCCGCCCGGTTGATGGTCGCCGAGATCAACGGCTGCGTGTTCTGCCAGGACTACCGCACCGAGCGCGATGGCGTGAAGGTCGAGGAATCGTTCGACCAGGCCGTACGCGACTGGCGCACGACCGAGGCGTTCGACGAACGTACGCGCCTGGCTGCGGAGTACGCCGCGCTCTACGCGGCGGACCACCACAGCATCGACGACGCGTTCTGGGAGCGGATGCTCGCCGAGTACGACCAGCGCGAGGTCGTGGAGCTCAGCATGTGCATCGGCTCCTGGCTGGCGTTCGGGCGCCTCAACCGCGTGCTCGGGCTCGACACCGCCTGCGTGCTCCCCTCCCACTTCTGATGGGCGCACTGCGCGTCGCCGTGTGGTCCACCGGCACCCTGGGCCGGCACGCGATCACCGGCATCGACCTCAACCCCGATCTCGAGCTCGTGGGCGTCTGGGTCAGCGATCCCGCCAAGGACGGCAAGGACGCCGGCCAGCTCGCCGGCCTTGGCCGCGACCTCGGCGTCATCGCCAGCACTGACCGCGACGCCGTGCTCGCCACCAAGCCAGATTGCATCGTGCACTGCGCGATGACCGACGACCGGGTGATCGAGGCGTACGAAGACCTCGTCGGCTTCCTCGAGGCCGGCATCAACGTGGTGAGCAGCGGGCCGGTGATCCTGCTCTTCCCCAACCCGTCACTGCCCGAGATGTTCTGGGAGCGAATCGAGGAGGCTGGCCGCAAGGGTGGGGCGAGCTTGCACGTCAACGGCATCGATCCCGGTTGGGCCAACGATCTGCTGCCGCTGCAGTTCCTGTCGCTGAGCCAGCGCATCGACCAGGTCCGGATCATGGAGATCGCGGACTACTCAACGTACGACCAAGCCGTCTCGATGGGAGACATCTTCGGCTTCGGCAAGCCCATCGAGGAGGTGGGGCCGTTGTGGCAGCCCGGCATCCTCTCGATGGCATGGGGCCCGGTGGTGCGCCAGATGGCGGCAGGGCTGGGCGTCACGCTCGACGAGCCACTCGTGGAGACGGTCGACCGTAGGCCAGCCGAGAGCGACATGTCCACCGTGTGTGTGGACATCAGGGCCGGAACGATGGCGGCGGTGCGCTTCGAGGTGATCGGCATGGTCGATGGCGAGCCTCGGATCGTGGTCGAGCACGTGACTCGTACACACCCGGATCAGGCGCCCGAATGGCCCTCGCCCAAGGAGGGCGACGGGTGCTACCGCCTTGAGGTCACCGGCGAGCCCGTGATGAATGTCGAGTTCACGCACCACGGCGAGGACGGCGACCACAACGTCAGCGGCATGATCATCACCGCCCAGCGCCTGGTCAACGCGGTGCCGGCGGTGGTTGCTGCCTCATCTGGGCTGGTGACGGCGCTCGATCTTCCGCTGGTCACCGGCCGCGGAATCGTGGGCGTATGACGTTCGCCGGCAAGAGCATCCTGGTCACTGGAGCATCGTCAGGACTCGGTGCGGCCTCGGTGCGCCGGTTCGCCGCCGGTGGCGGCCTTGTGTATGCCGCCTCGCGCGACCAGGCGAAGCTCGCTGAGGTCGCCGCATCCTGCGCGGACCTTCCCGGGAAGGTGCAGTACGGTCACCTCGACGTCAGCTCACCCGCCGACTGTCGAGCCGCCGTCGCAGCGGCCGTCGACACGTACGGTCGCCTCGACGTCCTGGTCAATAATGCCGGGCGCCACGACTTCCGACTGACCACCGATGTCACCGAGGACGAGTGGGACGCGGACATCGCGCTGAATCTCAGTGGCGCGTTCTACCTGTGCCAGGCTGCAATCCCACACCTGCTCGAGACCGAGGGCAACATCGTCAACGTCGCCTCGGTCGCGGGTGTGATGGGCGAGGCGTACTCGGCGGCATACACCGCCGCCAAGCACGGCATCGTGGGGCTGACCAAGGCGCTGGCCATCGA
>JAOPXO010000276.1 GCA_025965115.1 Aeromicrobium sp. | reverse complement strand
GTACCCCCAACGGGATTCGAACCCGTGCTACCGCCGTGAAAGGGCGGCGTCCTAGGCCGCTAGACGATGGGGGCCGGAAACCCGTTCAGCATAGTGGGTGAGCCGAAGGCCTCCCAAACTGGATCGGGCAGGATGGAGCCCATGATCGAGGTCAGCGAGGATCGCTTCGCGGAGCTGGTGCAGGCCGCGTTCGACGACGTCCCGGCCGAGCTCGCAGCACTGCTCGACAACGTCGTTCTGTTCATCGAGGACGACGCCCCGGCCGATGATCCTGAGCTGCTCGGCCTCTACGACGGCATCCCGCTGACCGAGCGCGACAGCACGTACGGCGGCGCGCTGCCCGACAAGATCTTCGTCTACCGCAACCCGACGTTGGCGATCTGTGACACCGAGGCCGATGTGGTCGAAGAAGTCGGCATCACCGTCGTGCACGAGATCGCCCACCACTTCGGCATCGAGGACGACCGACTGCACGAGCTCGGCTATGCGTGAGATTCGCGGCGCCGACGGCCGCTTCTTCACGCCTGGCGATCATGTCTCGACCAAGCACAGCTTTTCGTACGGCGCGCACTACGACCCCGACAACATCGCCTTCGGTCCGTTGATGGTGATCAACACCGAGACCCTGGAGCCGGGGGCCGGCTACGACTCCCACCGACACGCCGATGTGGAGATCGTGACCTGGGTTCTACAAGGCGCCCTCCAGCACGAGGACTCCACCGGCCACCACGGCACCATCACGCCGGGCACCGCCCAGCGGCTCAGCGCCGGCACCGGGGTCGAGCACACCGAGCGCAATGCGTCGGAGACCGATGAGCTGGTGTTCGTCCAGATGATGCTGGTGTCGGACCACGACGGCGGGCCCTCGTACGCCCAGGCAGACCTCGACCCGCAACCCGGCCAGCTCACGCCGGCAGTCGAGGTCGAGGCACCGGCGGATCTCTTCGTCGTACGCCTTGGCGCCGGCGACTCCGTCACGGTCCCCGCAGCCGTACGAAGCCTCGTCCACGTCACCCGTGGCTCGATCATGCTTGACGACACCACGCTGACCAGCGGCGATGAAGCGCGGCTGACCGACGAGGACGCGTACGATCTGAGTGCTGCCGATGACGGTGGCGAAGCCCTGATCTGGCAGCTGTGGAGGTGACCTGATGACCCTGACCGTGCTCGTGCTCAACGGACCCAATCTGGGCCGCCTTGGCGTGCGCGAACCCGATGTCTACGGCACCGCGACCTATGAAGACCTGGTCCAACGCTGCCAAGAGGTCGCGAAGGAGACCGGCCTCGAGGTCGACGTCCGCCAGACCGACAGTGAGTCAGAGATGATCGGCTGGTTGCACGAAGCGGCGGATGAGGGCGCGCCGGTGATCCTCAATGCCGGGGCCTGGACGCACACCTCGGTGGCCGTGCGCGATGCCGCGAGCCAGCTCACCTCGCCGCTGGTCGAAGTGCATCTGAGCAATGTCTACGCGCGTGAGACCTTCCGTCATACCTCCTACCTCAGCGACATCGCGGTCGCCGTCGTGGTGGGCATGGGCCTCGAAGGCTATGCCGCTGCACTGCGGTTTCTCGCACAGGTTTAACCTGAAGTACGTGAAGGGTTGGAGCTCCCATCAGGCAGCTGTCGACCGGCTGGGGGCCTCATTCGATCGCATCCCGCCGGGTGATCGAGTGCGTCTCGCCAAGAAGACGTCCAACCTCTTTCGCCCCCGCACCGGAGCCAAGACAGTCGGGCTCGATGTCAGTGGCCTCGACGGCGTCGTCGCGATCGACACCGAAGCGCAGACCGCCGATGTTCAGGGCGTGTGCACCTACGAGCACCTTGTGGCGGAGACGCTGCCACTTGGATTCATGCCGTACGTCGTGCCGCAGCTCAAGACGATCACCCTCGGCGGCGCGGTCACCGGACTTGGCATCGAGTCGACCTCGTTCCGTCACGGCCTCCCGCACGAGTCGGTGCTCGAGATGGACATCCTCACCGGCTCCGGCGAGATCGTCACCGCAACCCCGGACGGCGAGCATTCCGATCTGTTCGACGCCTTCCCCAACTCATACGGCAGCCTCGGCTACGCGACTCGGCTGAAGATCAAGCTCGAGAAGGTGCCGTCGTACGTCAACCTCCGGCACGTACGAGTGGCCGACGCCGGCGCAGCGATCAAGACGATCGAGAGCATCGCCGAGACCGGCGAGTGGGAGAGCGTGCGGGTCGATGGCCTCGACGGCACGGCATTCAGCCCCGACGAGATCTATCTGACCCTCGCCGAGTTCACCGACTCCAAAGCCCCGACGAGTGACTACACCGGCCAGCAGATCTACTACCGCTCGATCCAGGAGCGCGAGACCGACGTCCTGACCATCCACGATTACATCTGGCGCTGGGACACCGACTGGTTCTGGTGCTCAGGTGCCTTTGGCGCGCAGAACAAGTGGCTCCGCCGGGTCTGGCCGGCTCGCTATCGGCGCAGCGACTTCTACCACCGACTCGTCGGCCTCGACGGCAAGGTCGGCCTCAGCAAGCTGCTCGACAAAGTCAAGAAGGTTCCGGGCCGTGAGCGCGTGATCCAGGACGTCGAGGTGCCGCTCGACCGGCTGCCGGAGTTCCTCGAGTGGTTCGACGCCGAGGTCGGCATGCGACCGGTGTGGCTGTGCCCCCTGCGTACGACCCGGCTGTGGCCGGTTTATCCACTCGCTCCGGGGGAAACCTATGTGAATGCGGGCTTCTGGGGCACGGTCGAAGTGCCCGCCGACAGTGCTGACGGCGTGGTCAACCGGAAGATCGAGGAAGCCGTGTCCGGGATGGGCGGGCACAAGTCGCTCTACTCCGAGGCCTTCTATCCCCAAGACACATTCGAGCAGATGTATGGCGGCAAGACCCTGGCGGCCGCACGTGACCGCTATGACCCAGACAGCAGACTCAGCACCTTGTACGAGAAAGCGGTGAGGAACTCATGACCACAGATGTCGGTGTACGCCTGTCGATCGCAGATGCGCTCGGCCGGTTGATGAAGGACGGACTGCCCTTCCGCTTCGAGGCCTTCGATGGCAGCGTCGCAGGGCCGGAGGACGCGCCAATCAAGCTGACCCTTCTCAACGAGCGGGGGCTGTCCTATCTCATGACGGCGCCTGGCGACCTGGGGTTCGCGCGGGCCTACGTCTCGGGCGATCTCGAGATCGAGGGCGTCCACCCGGGCAATCCCTATGACGCGATGGTGCTGGTCATGAGCCAGCTCAAGTTCAAGGTGCCGTCGGCGCCCGAGATGGTGCAGATCATCCGGAGCCTCGGCTTCGGCAATCTCAAGCCTCCAGCGCCGCCCGCGGAGGAGCACCTGCCCAAGTGGCGCCGCGCCCTCGAGGGCATGCGCCACAACAAGAAGCGTGACGCCGAGGCTATCCACCACCACTACGACGTCTCCAACCGCTTCTACGAGCTCGTTCTCGGTCCGTCGATGACCTACACCTGCGCGGTCTACCCCACCCTCGACTCCACGCTCGAGGAAGCACAGTTCGCGAAGTACGACCTCGTGGCCCGCAAGCTCGACCTCAAGCCAGGCCAGCGTCTGCTCGACATCGGCTGTGGCTGGGGCGGCATGGTCCGCCACGCCGCAAAGCATTACGGCGTGAAGGTTCTGGGTGTGACGCTGTCACGCGAGCAGGCCACCTGGGCGCAGGAGGAGATCAAGCGTCAAGGACTCGACCACCTCGCCGAGGTGCGGTTCCTCGACTACCGCGATGTCACCGAGACCGACTTCGACGCGATCAGCTCGATCGGCCTGACCGAGCACATCGGAGTCAAGCAGTACGGCGAGTACTTCACCTTCCTGCACGACCACCTCAAGGTCGGCGGACGACTGCTCAACCACTGCATCACCCGCCCGAACAACAAGACGATCCAGACCGGGGCGTTCATCGACCGCTATGTGTTCCCCGATGGCGAGCTCACCGGCGTCGGCCGCATCACCACGGCGGCGCAGGATGCCGGCCTCGAAGTGCGCCACGTCGAGAACCTCCGCGAGCACTACGCACTGACGCTCAAGGGTTGGTGCGACAACCTCGTCGAGCACTGGGACGAGGCGCTCGAGGAAGTCACGATCGGACGCGCCAAGGTCTGGGGCATCTACATGGCTGGCTCGCGGCTCGCCTTCGAACGCAACGAGATCGAGCTGCACCACGTCCTCGCGGTCAAGACCGACAATCAGGGCAACGCCAACTGGCCGTTGCGTCCCACCTGGCTCAGCTGATCTCGCTCAGCTGATCTCGATGACCACCGGGGCGTGGTCGCTCGCGCCCTTGCCCTTGCGTTCCTCGCGGTCGATCCATGCCGAGTCGACGCGGGCTGCCAGCGCCTGCGAGGCGAGGATGAAGTCGATGCGGAGTCCACGCTTCTTGGGGAACGCGAGCTGCTGATAGTCCCAGTAGGTGTAGACACCGGGCCCGGGGGTGTGCGGGCGTACGACATCGGCGTAGCCGGCGTCGATCATGGCCTGGAAGGCCGCACGCTCGGGCGCGGAGACGTGGGTGTGCCCCTCGAAGACCGACATGTCCCAGACGTCCTCGTCGGTCGGCGCGACATTCCAGTCACCGGTCAGCGCGATCTGCGCGTCGGGATTGGCGGAGAGCCACTCGCTGGCGACCTGGCGCAACCGCTCGAGCCATGCCAACTTGTAGGTGTAGTGCGGGTTGTCGAGCTCGCGGCCGTTGGGCACATACAGGCTCCACATGCGCACGTCTCCGCAGGTGGCACCGATCGAGCGGGCTTCCAGCGCGGCCGGATCGCCGAATGTCGGCTGGTCATCG
>JAOPXO010000250.1 GCA_025965115.1 Aeromicrobium sp. | reverse complement strand
TTCGCCAGTCGCCGAGCTTCATGAAGATCTCACGGTTCATGTGCAGCCCGATGACCCAGAACGGCAGGAGGCCGAGGACCTTGGGCAGCGCCAGGACGTTGGGGATCTCGATGAGTCCCGCGAGCAGCGAGATGACGATCGCGGTCGTGATGGGGTACTTGAGCGCACGCCAGATCGGTGTCGTCATGCGCCAGATGAACAGCGCGGCGAGGAACCAGCCCAGCCACTGCGGCGACAGGATCATCAACGGGTCGGGATGGCCGGTGTAGTGCCGCGTGATGAGCTGCATCGAGGTCTCGACGAGGAGGTACGGCACCACCAGCGTGCTGACGATGCGGCGCACCTGTCGGGCGTCGCCCATGTAGCGGCGCGCCGTGTAGCCCGAGATCAGGATGAAGAACGGCATGTGGAACGAGTAGATCCAGATGTAGACGCCCCGCGCGGAATCCATCACCACGAACTCGGTGAGCGAGTGTCCGATGACGACCAGCAACATCACCCAGTAGCGGGCGTTGTCGAGATAGGCCACGCGCTCCTTGGGTGGGGAGGTGGTCACCGGCAGCGGATCGAGGGCACTCATCGTGTGTGATTCTATAAGCCTTTGCTGAATTCGACCCGGGGAGCACCCATGGCTGAGCTGGCACGCACGCAGCGTCTTGGCGCGTACGCCGTTGTGGTGCATGACGACAAGATGCTGCTGACCCGCATCTCCTCGGCCGGATTTCCGGTGGGTATGTGGACGCTGCCGGGCGGCGGGGTGGACCACGGTGAGCATCCTGACGACGCGGTCGTGCGCGAGCTCTATGAAGAGACGGGCCTCACGGCACTGAACATCAGGCTGGTCGATGTCGGCAGCATCCATCTGGTCGGACTCGGCCGCGAAGGCGCCGAGGAGGACTATCACGGCGTGCACCTGCTGTATGCGGTCACGGTCGACCCGCTGATCGAGCCGCATGTCGTGGAGGTGGGCGGCACGACCGATCTCGCGGCGTGGATCCCGCTCGACGACATCAGATCAGGGTCGAAGGAGCTGGCCTCGATGATCCCGAGGGCGCTCGAGCGGCTCGATCAGTTCGTCGGCGGGTAGTAGAACAACATCGCGTAGTTGCCGCGGGCCGACAGGACATACGTCGCGCGGGCCACGGCGCCGTCCTTCGAGGTCGACGTATAGGTGGTGCTGACCGCATTGAGGTCCTCGACGACATCCTTGGTGTAGGCGCCCTTCTCCCCGTTGCTCTGTGCAAACTCGAGCGCCGTGAGATCTGAGTCGACCGACTTGGGTGTGGTGAGGGCCACGAAGCTCGGATTGAATCCGCTGAGGATGATCGTCGAGTCAGCTGGCGCCGTCCAGCCGTGCACCAGCTTGGTGGTCGGGAGCGCATCGAGATCCATCTGGGGCCAGATCAAGCCGGACTTGTCGCCGCCGGACTTGATCGTCGGCACGTCTTTGAGGCTGTTGCTCTCACGCGTGAGCTGGCCCTTGCGGGGTTCGCCGACATATTCGATCGTCAACGTCATGACTGGGCGGCGACTGTCCGACGGTGGTGCCGTGCGCGTTGCGAGTTTGCCGGGGTCGACCGTCATCGTGACCCGGATGTCGCGGTCGTCGAGGGTCAGGCCGCGTACGGCCAGCCGGCATGAGGTGATCCGCTTCTGGCTTGACGTGCAGTACTTGGAGAGGTCATTGGTGGTCACGCCGTTGTCGGGCAGCGCCGCCGAGATCTGGGCAAGCATGCGGCGTACGACGTCGGAGGGCTTGCCGTCGATCCGCATGAGCGAGATCGTCGTGTCGGGCTTCGGGGCGTCGTCGATCAGCTTGAAGGTGTCTCCGCTCGGCCGCGCGTCCGGGGTCGGAATCGTCGACGGAAGAGGAGTGCCTTCGCGCTCAGCCTGATCGGCCTTGTCCTTCTCCTCGGCGGCCTTCTGGGCGAGGGCGGCATCGAGCTCGGGCTGGTAGGCCGCAATCAGCCGGGCGCTGCGGTAGCGGACGAGTGGGCCGAGCTGGGTTGCACCGCGGGGGACTTCGAAGCCGTAGGTGATCGGGCTCTCGGGTCCTGACTCGTGCTCGGACACGTCGACCGGTTTCGGCGTGGCTGTTGTGGCGGTCGGGTCATCGATCGTGGCGCCATTGCCACTGCTGCAGGCCGTGAGCGCAGCGAAAACAGCACACCCCAGCACCGCGGCGGTCGTACGTTTGCGCATGGTGTCCCTTCACCTGTCGAAGTTCCAGCGTAGAACACCGGTCCCACCGCGGCGCTGTCGGCAGAGCACGCCGTATTCTCAGGTGATCGAACCAGGAGGCCGCATGGCGACGTTTCACCCGGATCGTCCTGAGACCGTGTTCACCTATGGCGCTCCGGGGCTCAAGTTCGGCATCGGCGCACGTCACGAGCTCAGCTATGACCTCGGGCAGTACGACGCGCGGCGGGTCCTGGTGGTCACCGATCCCGGCGTGGCGGCTACCGGGGGACCCGACGAGATCGCGGATTCGCTGCGGTCGGCCGGCATCGAGACCGTCGTCTTCGCGCGGTCGCGGGTGGAGCCGACCGATGCCAGCCTGATCGAGGCGATCGACTTTGCACGCGCGGAAGGGCCGTTCGACGCGATCGTGGCGGTGGGTGGCGGCAGCAGCATCGACACGGCCAAGGCCGTCAACCTCCTCACCACCAACGAGGGCGAGCTGATGGACTACATCAACGCTCCCGTGGGCAAGGCGATGGCACCGTCCTCGCCGTTGCTGCCGCTCATCGCCGTACCCACCACCACCGGCACGGGCAGCGAGAGCACGACTATCTGCGTGCTCGACGTCGTGAGCCAGCACGTCAAGACCGGCATCTCGCACCCTCGGCTCCGACCGACCCTTGCCGTCGTCGACCCGGAGCTGACCCTGAGCCAGCCGGCCGGAGTCACTGCGGCGGCCGGCCTCGACATCCTGTGCCACGCACTCGAGAGCTATACGGCTCGCCCGTTCGAGTCCTACGAGCACAAGCAGGCGAATGAGCGCGTCCCCTACTGCGGATCCAATCCGATCGCCGACATGTGGTCCGAGAAGGCCCTCACGCTGATGTCGACCTCGTTCGTGCCGGCGGTCCATGAAGGCGGAGACCTCGAGTCACGCACCCAGATGGCCCTCGCCGCGACATTCGCGGGTATGGGATTCGGCAACGCCGGGGTCCACATTCCGCACGCCAACGCCTATCCGATCGCCGGCCAGGTCCGTGACTTCCGCCCGGCCGGCTACGACAGTGATCACGCGATGGTGCCGCACGGGATGGCGGTGTCGCTGACCGCCCCAGCGGCATTCCGCTTCACCTTCGAGGCCAACCCCGAGCGCCACGTACGCGCGGCTGAGCTGCTGGCGCCCGGTGCTGCAAGGCCCGATGACGCTTCGGAGTTCCTGCCGCAGGTGCTCACCGCGTTGATGCGCGATGTCGGCATCCCGGCCGGCATCGGAGCCGTCGGCTTCGACAGTGGCGACATCGACTCGCTGGTCGACGGCACCATGAAGCAGCAGAGACTGCTGGCGACCGCCCCCCGCGAGGTCACCCCCGACGATGTGGCGACGATCCTCGACGAGTCGATCGAGCTCTGGTGAACCCGGGACGCGCTCGTGTCTCGCGCTCACTCGGCGGTTCGCCTGACGTCGTCGCCGAGCTTCGGCGGCTAGGAGTCACAGATGTGGACGACTCGAGCCTGGCCAGGGCGCTCTACAGCACGGATGCGTCGCTCTATCGGGTCGTGCCCCACGTCGTGGTGCGACCGCAGAGCGTCGAGGAAGTGCTGGCGACGATCGCCGCCTGTCGAGAGACCGGCACCCCCCTGACATCCCGTGGCGCTGGCACCTCGATTGCCGGCAATGCGGTCGGCACGGGTGTCGTGCTCGACTTCTCCCGCCACCTCAACAAGGTGCACGACATCGATGTCGAGGCGCGTACCGCACGGGTCGACCCCGGCACGGTCCACGCGGTGCTGCAGCGCGCGGCGACTCCGTTGGGCCTGCGCTTCGGTCCGGATCCCTCGACCCATACCCGTTGCACGGTCGGCGGCATGGTCGGCAACAACGCCTGCGGTTCGCGGGCGCTGGCGTATGGACGTACGGCCGACAACGTGGTCGGGCTCGATGTCGTGACGATCGCGGGCGAGGAGCTGTCACTGACCGCAGGCGGCGCCACGGCGTCGCCGACCCTCGATCGGCTGCGTGATGTCGTATCCGACGGCCTCGGCACAGTGCGTACGGAGTTCGGCACGTTCGGGCGGCAAGTTTCTGGATACAGCCTCGAGCACCTGTTGCCCGAGCGCGGATTCGACGTGGCCACGTTCCTGGCCGGCACTGAAGGCACGCTGACCACGATGACGTCGGCAACCGTGCGACTCGTCGAGGATCCGCCGCACCGGCAGATGCTGGTGCTCGGCTATGCCTCGATGGCCGAGGCCGCGGACGATGTGCCGGCGCTGTTGCCGTTCCACCCCACCGCCTGCGAGGGTCTCGACTCCCGCATCGTCGATGTCGTACGCGCGCAGGGTGGCGCCGTCCCCGATCTGCCGCGTGGTCAGGGCTGGCTGTTCGTCGAGGTCTCCGGCTCTGACGTCGGCGAGATCACCGACACCGTGCGCAAGGCCGGGGCGGCCTCGTCCGCGGTCGACTCCCGGGTGGTCACGGACGCCGGCGAGCAAGCGGTGCTGTGGCGCATCCGGGAAGAAGGCGCCGGTCTGGCCTCGCGGACCCTCCCGGGGAAGGCGCTCTCCGGTTGGGAGGACGCCGCCGTCCCGCCCGATCGGTTGGGCGCCTATCTCCGCGAGTTCGACGCGCTGCTCGCCGCCAGCAACCTCGACGGCGTGCCGTACGGCCACTTCGGCGACGGCTGCATCCACGTACGCATCGACTTCCCATTGGATGAGTCGGGCGGACGCGAGCTGTTCCGTTCCTTCATCGTCGACGCCGCGAAGCTGGTGGCGGCGCACGGCGGATCGCTGTCGGGGGAGCACGGAGATGGTCGGGCGCGTTCCGAGCTGCTTCCGCTGATGTACTCGGCCGAGGCAATCGACCTGTTCGGCCAGGTCAAGGCGGTCTTCGACCCGGATGACCTGCTCAACCCCGGTGTTCTCGTACGTCCCCGGCCCTTCGACGCAGATCTCCGCGGTCCCGAGTCGTCGAAGGGTCGCCTCGACGGTCGACTCGGACTCCGACTGCTGCATGACGAGGGCGACTTCGGCAAGGCCGTCCATCGCTGCACCGGCGTGGGCAAGTGCCTGGCCGACAATCACGGCTCGGGCGGTGTGATGTGTCCTTCATTCCAGGCCACCCGTGAGGAGAAGGACTCGACGCGGGGCCGCGCTCGCGTACTGCAGGAGATGATCGACGGCCGCCTGGTCAAGGATGGCTGGCGATCGCCGGAGGTGCACGAGGCCCTCGACCTCTGTCTGTCTTGCAAGGGATGTCTCAACGACTGCCCCACCGGCATCGACATGGCGACCTACAAGTCCGAGGTGCTGCACCAGTCGTACAAGGGCCGCGTACGACCACGCAGCCACTACATCCTGGGCCGCCTGCCGTTCTGGGCACGGCTCAGCTCGCCGATCGCCTGGCTCGCCAACCTCGGACTACGTACGCCGGGGGTGCGGTCCCTCGCACGGTGGGTTGCCGGTGTCGACCAGCGCCGCAGCCTCCCGATATTCGCGCGTACGAAGCTCAGCCGCTGGGCCCGCAGGCGCGAAGCGCTCCCGACGGGAGGGCAGAGGGTGCTGCTGTGGGCTGACTCGTTCACCGAGTACTTCTCGACAGAGAGCGGCCGTGCTGCGGTCTCGCTGCTCGAGTCCGCCGGCTACCGAGTCGAGCTGCTACCGCGTGCAGCCTGTTGCGGACTCACCTGGATCACCACCGGCCAGCTCGACCGCGCCCACGAGATCCTCGCCCGGACGATTGCGACTCTCCACCCGTACGTTGCGGACGGCGTGCCGATCGTGGGTCTCGAGCCGTCCTGCCTCTCGGTCCTGCGGTCGGACGCTGTCGAGCTGCTCGATGATCCACGCGCGGTCGACGTGGCCCAGGGAGTGTTCACGCTGGCTGAGCTGCTGCAACGCTCCGATGGTTGGAGCGCACCAGACCTGACCGGCACCCACGTCGTCGTGCAGCCGCACTGCCATCAGGCGTCCGTCATGGGTTTTGAGGCGGATCTCGCCCTGCTCGAGTCGACCGGTGCGACAATTGAGAGGCTGGCCGGATGTTGCGGTCTTGCAGGCAACTTCGGGGTCGAGAAGGGACACTACGAAGTGTCGGTCGCGGTGGCCGAGCAGCAGCTCCTCCCAGCCGTTCGTAACGCCGCACCCGGCACGGTCGTTCTCGCTGATGGATTCTCCTGTCGAACCCAACTCCTTGACCTCGCCGACGTGACAGCCCTCCACCTCGCTCAACTCCTCGATCGCTGACCGGAAGACGACTCCCCATGGACCACTTGCTCGAGCTCGGAACGGCGATGACTCGCTTCACCGAGCTCACCAGCAAGGCGACCGGCGACGAGGAAGTGCCCGGCTGTCCGGGGTGGGACGTCCGCGACCTGGCGACGCACCTCGGCACGATCCATCGCTGGGCAGCTGCCATCGTCCTGAGCGGACAGCGGGTCAAGATGCCGCAACCGGTCGTCACTGAGCCTCTCGTCGACTGGTACGCCGGCTCGGCGGGTGCGCTGCTCGCTGCGCTGCAGGCGGTGAGCCCAGACGAACCGGTGCCCAACTTCACCCATCTTAATGAACGCGCCAGCTTCTTCATGCGGCGGCAGATGCACGAAGCCACGGTCCATGTGGTCGATGCAGCGCAGGCGCTGGGGCTCGAGGAGTCCGAGTGGCAGGTGCTTCCGGAGGTCGCTGCCGACGGCGTCGACGAAGTCCTCCAGGTGTTCTTTCCGCGCATGACCGCGCAGGGTCGTCGGCCCGACGTACGCTGCCGCATCCGGCTGGTCGCCAGCGACACGGGCGACGAGTGGGTCATCGCCCCGGGTTCGGGCGATTTGACACCGCCATTGCAGCTGCATCGGTCCTATCACTCGGACGCATCCGTGCGCGGCACCGCTGCCGATCTCTACCTCGCACTGTGGCATCGGGTGTCGCGTTTCCGTCTCGAATTCGAGGGCACGGATGCCACGGCGCTGTTCGACGGTCCAACCACGCCCTGAGCAGGCCGTCAGGACGCGATCTCGATTTTGACCGGCCCGTACCCACCCGGTAGAGTTGGGGGCTGTGCCTGAAGTCTTCAGGCCGATGCGCGCATCCTGCCGGGTTCCCGGTGGCGAGTGCATCACGACTCATGACTCACGACAGTCAGAAGAAGGATGTTGTAGTGCCAACGATCAACCAGCTG
>JAOPXO010000233.1 GCA_025965115.1 Aeromicrobium sp. | reverse complement strand
ATGAATCCAAAGCCCTTGTCAGCGTTGAACCACTTGACGGTTCCTGTTGCCATTTTTGTTACTCCTCTTAGCGAGATGTCACTCACGTCTTTCGCGAGCGACTGTCGCGACACACATCCAACCTTCGAGGAAATAGCAACCAATTAAGGAACTACATTCATTCGTACGGCCCAACGTCGTGCAACCCCCCAAGCATAGCGGCTCGGCACCCCAAAAAGACACTCCTGACGCCGCTGACCCGCCTAGCCCCAAGCCTTTTCGAGCTCAGCCAGTGACGATTCGAGATGCGTCAGCAGTCGCTGCAGCAAGCTGCAGCGATCAGCCCCATGCTTTCTCGAGCTCTGCGAGTGACGATTCGAGATGCGTCAGCAGTCGCTGCAGGTGAGGGACGGACTTGCGGCAGCCGATCAGGCCGAAGTCCAAGAAGCCGTGACGACTCGTCAGCGTGATGTTGAGCGCCTGGCCATCGAGCACGATCGAGACGGGATACATGCCGTCGAGGCGCGCACCGTTGAAGTACATCTCCTTTGACGGGCCGGGCACATTCGAGACGATGACGTTGAACGGCGGATGGGTGTACTTCACGAATCCGGGGATCGGAGTCATGGCCAATGGCAGCACCTGCGCGGCCGACAGGGCCAGGATCTGCAAGGGCGTCAGATCGCCCATGATCTTCTTGGCCTGACGAGACGAGGCCGCGATCTCCTCGAGGCGAGTCGGACCATGGGACCGATCGGTCGCGAGGTTGACGATGATCGCGCCGACCGAGTTGCCGTCCCCGCCGTCCTTGCCGGCCGACTCCGCGCGCAGCGCTAGCGAGACAGGCACCATCGCCAGCATCGGCTCGTCTGGCAGGGCGTTCTGCTCGAGCAGATACTCGCGCAAGGCGCCGGACACCATGGCCAGGACGACATCGTTGAGGGTCGTGCCCGAAGACTTGGCGACGCCCTGGATGCGATCGATCGCCCAGGATTGCGCCGCGAAGCGTCGTGCGCCGCCAACCGGCCCGTTGAGCATCGTCTTGGGCGCCCGCGGCAGGGTGATGCCGCCGTCGCGGAAGGCTTGGTTGGCAATTTTGAGTCCCGTGGGGACCAGTCCGGCGATCTCGCCGGCCAACCCGGCTCCCGTCTTCAGCACCCCCCACGGATCAAAGCTGCGCGACGCCGCATCGCGCTTGCGCGGCGGCAGCGACCACGGCGGCACGCAGTCACGGGCCTCCGGATCGTCACTGAGGGAACGCTGCATGAGCTTGATCGCGGAGACGCCGTCGACCATCGAATGGTGGATCTTGCTGTAGACCGCGACGCGCCCATCAGCGAGGCCCTCGACGAGGTGTGCCTCCCACAATGGGCGGTGTCTGTCCAGCAGTGACCCATGCCAACGTGACGTCAGCTGGAGGAGCTCACGGATGCGTCCAGGAGCCGGAACGGCCGAGTGTCGTACGTGGTAGTCGTAGTCGAGCGTCTCGTCGACCGACCACCAGGTATTGCCCAACGAGTTGACCGGCTCCGCTGGACGCTTGCGAAACAAGGCCGAGACATTGTCGGTCTGGGTGAACGAATCGAGCAGCTCGCGGGCGAACTCCGGCCCGGCTCCCTCGGGCGGGACGAAGAGCTGAAGGCCACCCACGTGCATGGGGTGCTCGCGTGACTCGGCCAGTAGGAACATAGAGTCCGTTGGCGGCATGAACGACATTTGTTGATCCTCACGCGAAACTATGGATACTCGCAGTACGCTAACGATCGCGAGTGACGCAAGTCACTGTATGTGAAGTTCTGATGAACGCATGTTGCGTCGGCAAAGGGGCACGTGAGCACGATGGCGACACATCTCAATCTGGCCGCAGAACCGCGCTACTTCCGCGGCGCCAGTGTGCAGTCCCGGCTCCTCGGCTTCGGACTTCGCCACACGGTGCGTCCTGTGCTCGGCCTGTGGGCGCGATTGCCGTTCGACGTGTTCCCGCCCAACTTCGTCGACCACCTCGCCCGGCTGCTCCCGGTTCACGAAGGCACCATGTGGCGCTCGGTCGAACTGGTCAGCTGCAAGAGCGAGTGGCTCCAGGCCAAGGGCGTCGCCGACATCAACGGTGACAACCCCAGCGCGATCCTCTACTTCCACGGGGGCGCGTTCCTCACCTGTGGCCTCAATACCCACCGCCGTCTCGTGTCCCGCATTTCGTACGCGTCCGAGCAGCCGGTGCTCAACGTGGGCTACCGCCAGATGCCGTACGAGCCGATCACCGAGTCGGTCGCCGACGGTGTCGCCGGGTTCCGGTGGCTGCTCGACCAGGGCTACCTCCCCGAGAACATCACGATCGCCGGCGACTCGGCCGGAGGCTATCTCGCCTTCAGCGTCGCGCGCGCCGTGATGGACAAGGGCTGGGGTCGGCCCGCCGGTGTCGTGGCGATCTCGCCGCTGCTCGACTTCGACCCCAGCGGCAAGCTCAACCATCGCAATGCCAACCGCTGCCAGACGTTCCCGATGAACGCCGTAGCCAAGCTCAGTGATGTGTCGCTGCGCATGGACACCACCCGCGGAATCCAGGGCACCCGGGTGTGCCCGGTCAACATGCCGCTCGCCGACATGCCGCCGGCGCTGATCCACATCGGGTCGCGCGAGGTATTGATGGCCGATGCAGAACTGATGGCCAACCGCCTGGTGTCCGCGGGCGTTCCCTGCGAGTTGCAGGTCTGGGATCGCCAGGTCCATGTCTTCCAGGCTGCCGCCGGGTGGGTGCCCGAGGCGCGCTTCGCAATCGAGGAGATCGGGACGTTCGTGCGCGGGTTGGCCGACCAGGAGGCGCAGGTCGCCGCCCCACGCAGGGCTCGCCGCACCAAGACGGCTGCTCAGCTCTGATCCCTGCAATGCTGGCACCGTGAACGACACCGACCTCATCGCGGACCTCGCCAAGAAGTCCGGCCTCGTCTGGGTCTCGTACGCCCGTCATACTCACGCCATCTGGCACGAATGGGTTGACGATGCGGTGTGCCTCGTCACGGGCGGCACCGAGCAGCCGCTGCCCGATATCGAGCGTCACGAGACCGTCATCCTGTCGCTGCGCAGCAAGTCGTCGCGCGCCCTCGTCGCCGAGATCAAGGCTCGTGTCGAGGTCGTGGCCCCCCGGTCCGAGCACTGGGACTCCGTGACCGCCGCGCTGAAGATCGGCCGACTCAACCTCGTCGACCGTGACAATGCCGTCGAGCGCTGGGCGGCCGAGTCCCTGGTCGTACGTCTGGTGCCGACCGGCGCGGTCATCCTCCCGCCGGAGATCTCGACGTCCATCCCCCGGACATCGCCGCACCTTTCCCGCTGACAGCACTGGAACGTGCGATCGGTCAGATCGCGAGCAAGAATGAACGAAAAGGGGGACGCAGCCCATGGCAAGCAACGAGAACGACCTCGAGGTACACAAGGCGAAGAGCGCCGCGGCTGGGGTGACCGGCGTGCGGGTCGCTCTGCAACGCGCGGTCTCCCAGATGGGTGTCAGGAACGCCTCCAAGACGCTGCGCAAGCTCAATCAGGCCGATGGCTTCGACTGCATGAGCTGCGCCTGGCCCGATCCGGATCCCGAGCACCGTCACGTCGCGGAGTTCTGCGAGAACGGCGCGAAGGCCGTCGCGGAGGAGGCCACCAAGAAGCGCGCCGGCACCGAGTTCTTCGCCCGGCACAGCATCGCCGAGCTCGACGCGCAGGATGAGTACTGGCTCGGGCAGCAAGGTCGGCTCACTCATCCGATGGTCAAGCGCCCCGGCGGCACGCACTATGAGCCCATCTCGTGGAGTGCCGCATTCTCGCTCGTCGCCGAACACCTCAACGGTCTCGACTCCCCCGATGAGGCGATCTTCTACACGTCCGGGCGTACGTCGAACGAGGCAGCATTTCTCTATCAGCTACTCAGCCGCGCGGACGGCACCAACAACCTGCCCGACTGCTCGAACATGTGCCACGAGTCGACCAGCGTTGCCCTCGCGGAGTCGATCGGCATCGGCAAGGGCAGTGTCAGCCTGCGCGACATCTATGACGCCGAGCTCATCGTCATCGCCGGCCAAAACCCCGGCACCAACCACCCACGGATGTTGTCGGCGCTCGAGACCGCCAAGCTCCGCGGCGCCAAGATCATCTCGGTCAACCCACTGCGTGAGGCCGGACTCGTCAACTTCCGCAATCCGCAAAAGCCACGAGGCGTGGTGGGCACCGGCACCCAGATGGCCGATCTCCACCTGCCGATCAAGATCAACGGTGACCTCGCGCTGTTCCAGGCAATCGGATCGTTGCTGGTCAGGTGGGATGCGCTCGACCACGAGTTCATCGAGGCACACACCACGGGCGTCGCGGAGTGGGCCGAGCACGTGCACGACGTGGACTGGACGGTGGTCGAGGCGGCGACCGGCCTGAGCGCCGCACAGATCACCGAGGCCGCCCAGATGATCCGTGATTCGAAGGCGACGATCTACTGCTGGGCCATGGGGCTGACCCAGCACCGCAATGCCGTCGCCACGATCAAGGAGATCGTCAACCTGGCCCTTGCGCGCGGCGATATCGGCAAGCGCGGCGCCGGACTGTGCCCCGTACGCGGCCACTCCAACGTGCAGGGCGACCGCACGATGGGCATCTGGGAGCGTCCGCCCGAGCACTTTCTCGACGCGCTGCAGGCCGAGTTCGGCTTCGACCCGCCACGTGAGCACGGCTTCGACGTCGTCGACTCGATCCGCGCTCTCCGCGACGGCAAGGCCTCGGTGTTCATCGGTCTGGGTGGCAACTTCATCCATGCCTCGCCGGACACCGATGTCACGATCGACGCGATGCGCAAGGCTTCGCTCACCGTGCAGGTATCGACCAAGCTCAACCGCTCGCATCTTGTCTGCGGAGAGACGGCCCTGATCCTGCCAACGATGGGCCGGACCGAGAAGCACATGACGGCGGCCGGCGAGCAGTACGTGAGCGTCGAGGACTCGATGTCATCGGTGCACGCCTCGCGCGGCCCGCTCGCCCCGGCCAGCCCGCTGCTGCGATCCGAGGTCGAGATCGTCGCCGGCATCGCGGAGGCCACACTGGGTGACCGTCACGGGATCGACTGGCCGGGAATGGCGATCGACCACGGCATCATCCGCCACCACATCTCCCGAGTCGTCCCGGGTTGTGAGGACTATTCGGCCAAGGTCGACCGTCCCGGCGGATTCGTGCTCCCGCACCCACCCCGCGATTCGCGCACGTTCAAGACGAAGTCGGGCCTTGGCGAGTTCGTCGTATCGCCGATCGAAGTCCTACAGGTGCCGGACGGGCACTTGCTGCTGCAGACCTTGCGCAGCCACGATCAGTTCAACACGACGATCTATGGACTCAGTGATCGCTATCGCGGCATCGAGGACGGGCGCCGGGTGATCTTCGTGCATCCCGACGACATCTCCGCGCTCGGATTCAAGGACGCCGAGCTGGTCGACCTCGTGGCGCGCTGGGACGACGATGACATCGAGCGTGTCGCTGAGAGCTTCCGCATCGTCGCGTACGACACTCCGCGCGGCTCGGCGGCCGCGTACTATCCCGAGACGAATCCCCTCGTGCCGCTCGACTCCACTGCATCGGGTAGCAACACACCGACGTCCAAGTCGGTCGTCATCGAGATGGTGCCGCTCGGCACGGGCCGGTCCCACGCCTCGACGGGCGGTGCACAGGACGCGGTCGGTGCCGACGACAGCCACAAGTCGCACCCCGAACCCGTCCACCTGTCCTGAACGCCCCGAGACCGGATGATCGTTCGCGTCCCGCGTCCCGCGGGTACGATTCGGGCGTGAGAGAGCGCCAGCGAACGAACCAACAGGCAGCGATCACGCCGAAGCCTCCGTATCGTGCGTTTTCAACGGAGGTGAAGGCGTGAGCGTATCCCCCGGTCGTGTCTTCCTGTCCCGCATCGTGGGGCAGGCAGTCTTCGACCCCGCGGGCGATCAGGTCGGCAAGCTCCGTGATGTCGTGGTGGCCGTACGCTCGGCGACCCAGCGCCCGCGCGTGCTCGGCATCGTCGTCGAGGTGCTTGGACGTCGGCGGGTGTTCCTGCCGATCACCCGGGTCACCTCGGTCGATTCGGGACAGATCATCACCACCGGCGTGGTCAACGTGCGACGGTTCGAGCAGCGCCGCACCGAGACGCTGGCGATCCACGAGCTGCTCGACCGCACCGTCACCCTGCCCGATGGCACGACGGGCACGGTCTACGACCTGGCGATGGAGCAGGATGCGCGCCGTGACTGGTACATCAGCGATATCGCGGTCCAGGCCGGCGGCAAGCGCTTCGGTCGCCGCGGGCAGCAGCAGGTGCTGGAGTGGGATGAGGTCAAGGGCCTCGGCGGCGAGGAAGCCGGCCAGGGTGCGACCCATCTGCTCGCCACGATGGACGAGATGCGCGCGGTCGACCTGGCCAATGCGCTGCGCGACCTCAACGCCAAGCGCCGCATGGAGGTGGTGACCGAGCTCGACGACGAGCGCCTCGCTGACGTGCTCGAGGAGCTCCCCGAGAAGGACCAGGTCGAGATCCTCGGAGTGCTGGACCCGGATCGTGCCGCCGACGTGCTGGCCGAGATGAACCCCGATGACGCGGCCGACCTCCTGGGTGAACTGTCACCACAGACCGCCGAGCAGCTGCTGGCCCTGATGGAGCCCGAGGACGCCGAGGACGTACGCCGCTTGCTGACGTACGAAGAGCGCACCGCCGGCGGCATGATGACGACCGAACCGGTCGTGCTCCCGCCCGACGCCACGCTCGCCGAGGCGCTGGCCCGAGTGCGCGAGCCCGAGATCATCCCGGCGCTCGCCTCCATGATCTACGTGTGCCGACCCCCGTCGGAGACTCCGACCGGACGCTTCCTCGGAGTCGTGCACTTCCAGGCACTGCTGCGCGAGCCCCCGTCGACGCTGGTCGGCGCGATTGTCGACAATGACATCGACTGGCCACGACCCGATGCCTCTCTCGAGCATGTCGCCAATCTGCTCGCTGCCTACAACATGGTGGCGCTGCCGGTCGTCGATGAGAACTCACACCTGCTCGGGGCGGTGACCATCGACGATGTGCTCGACCACCTGCTACCTGAAGGCTGGCGCGAGAACGACAACGAATCCGCCGCGGACGGCAGCGCAGGCGACGCCAACACGGAGGTGGTCACGCATGGCTGACCGCGCACGCCTCGACCAGCCCCGGGAGGTACGCCGCTCGTTCCGGAGCCGACGCGAGCCCGATCCGGAGCGGTTCGGCCGCTTCGCCGAGACCTTCGCCCGGTTCATGGGCACGGCGCGCTTCCTGACGTACATGACGATCTTCATCGTCATCTGGCTCGCCTGGAACTCCCCGTATGGCCCCGATCGCGGCCGCTGGGACGACTACCCGTTCATCTTCCTGACCCTGATCCTGTCGCTGCAGGCGTCATACGCAGCGCCGCTCATCCTGCTCGCACAGAACCGGCAGGAGGCCCGGGACCGGGTCACCCAGGAGCACGACCGCGAGTCGAATGCCCAGTCGCACGCCGACATGGAATTCCTCGCCCGCGAGGTTGCCAGCCTGCGACTCGGCCTCGGCGAGGTCGCGACCCGCGACTTCCTGCGCTCCGAGCTCCGCAATCTGCTGGCCGATCTCGACCAGAAGTCCGACGACGACAAGGACTGATCGAGCCGCACCGCGCCACGTATGCAGAGGTCCACGTAGGATTGACCACATGGCAGTCGTCACCGAGGAACAGGTTCGCGAAGCGCTCGGCAGCGTCAACGACCCCGAGATCAAGCGTCCTATCACCGAGCTCGGGATGGTCGACGGCATCACGGTCGGCGACACCGAGATCACCGTACGACTGCTGCTGACCGTGTCGGGATGCCCGCTCAAGGACACCCTCAATCGCGACATCACCGCCGCCGTGGGCACAGTTGCCCCCGAGCACACCGTGGTCGTCGACATGGGCGTCATGACCGATGAGCAGCGCAAGAGCATGCAGACGATGCTGCGCGGCGGAACCGCCGAGAAGCAGGTGCCATTCGCCCAGGCAGGCTCGCTCACCAAGGTCTTCGCGATCGCGTCGGGCAAGGGTGGTGTCGGCAAGTCGACCGTCACGGTCAACCTCGCCGTGGCAATGGCCAACCGCGGCCTCAAGGTCGGCATCATCGACGCCGACATCTATGGTCACTCGATCCCCGACATGCTCGGCGTCGGCGACGAGCGTCCGACCCAGGTCGAAGACATGATCATGCCCGTGCCGGTCAAGGGCATGAAGGTCATCAGCATCGGCATGCTCAAGCCTCGCAAGGACCAGGTCGTCGCCTGGCGCGGACCGATGCTTGACCGGGCGCTCCTCCAGATGCTCAGCGATGTCTACTGGGGTGACCTCGACGTGCTCCTGCTCGATCTCCCACCCGGCACCGGCGACGTGGCGATCAGCCTCGGCCAGCACCTGCCCAACGCGGAGGTGTTGGTGGTCACCACCCCGCAGCCCGCAGCCGCGCAGGTCGCCGAGCGCGCCGGCACGATGGCGTCGATGATGCACCAGCGCGTCGTCGGAGTCGTCGAGAACATGTCCTACCTGCAGATCCCCGGCGGTGACCGCATGGAGATCTTCGGGACCGGGGGTGCCGCGAAGGTTGCCGAGACTCTCACCGCCCGGTTCGGCTATGACGTGCCGATGCTGGGCCAGATCCCGCTCGACGAACAGCTCCGTGCCGGCGGCGACAGCGGCGATCCGATCATCGACACCGCGCCCGACTCAGAAGCCGCCAAGATCCTGCAGGGCATCGCCGACCAGCTCAGCGGACGGTCCCGCGGTCTCGCCGGAATGCAGCTCGGCCTCGCTCCGGCCGGGCGACTCTAACCACCCATGTTCGGCGTCGGCGTCCCGGAGATGTTCGTCATCGCCCTCGTGGCGATGCTCGTCTTCGGACCCGACAAGCTGCCTGACCTCGCGCGTCAGGCGGGCAAGTTCGTCCGTACGGTGCGGCAGATGGCTGAGAACGCCAAGGATGACCTCGGGCGGGAGATGGGCGAGGACTTCTCCGGAATCGATCTGAAGGATCTCGATCCGCGCGAGATCGTACGCAAGAACTTCCTGGAGGATCTCGACGAGAAGCCGGCGAGCACCAAGGAGGCGCGCATCCTGAGGCCCGGCGAGACACCGCCATTCGACCCCGAGTCGACCTGATTCCCTTACGCGCCCAGCTAGGCGGCGTTGACCCAGGAGGTCATCCGCGACAAACCGTCGCCGACGCGGCCGACCGGCCCTTGTCGGTAGGCACCCTTGGGGAGTTCTGCAACAGCTCGCGCAATGCGGCCGCGATCGGCATTCGTCGCGATCGTGTAGACAACACCGTCGTCGTCCCAGGTCACCAGCATGGGCACCCCGTCGCGGATCCACACCAGCGCGCTGCCCATCTTGGCCGCCTTGAAGCCGTCGAGGCTGTCGTGGTCGAGCACGCCGGTCTGCTCATAGAGATTGAGCTTGGCATCGCCGTTGGAGTAGCTCAGGGCGACAGTCTCGTGGTGGTCGACGTAGCTGCCGGAGGTGCGACGCAGGTCGCCGGCCAGCGTGGCGAGGCACGGCCATCCCGAGCCATCAAGCTGGCTCATCGTCGCGTCGCTGATCGTGTTGCTGGCATCCACCGTCGTGGCCCCAGAGAAGTCGGCGGCATAGCGGTCGTACGGCGGGACGACGGTGTCTCCGGTGGTGCCGTCGGGGCTGCCCACTGCGTAAGCGGCGACGATCACCGCAACCGAGGCGCCGACCACGACTAGTCCGGCGCGGAACGGCACCGAACGGCATACGCGCTCCCACCACGTCTCGCGCACCGGAGTGGCGGAGGCAAGGCCGGCCAGCGACTCCAACAGCCTCGGCGGGGGCGCCGGGGTTGCGACGGTGCTCATCCGGGACTTCAGCAGCGCTTGCTGGCGTACCGCCTTGGCGCATTCATCGCAGGTGCCCAGGTGCCGAGTCGCTGCCTGCATTGCGGTCTCGGACAGTTGTCCGTCCACATATGCGGCTACATCGGCACCCAGGTGTGCCATCAGACTCCGACCGGTCCCACGAATCTGGTCCGGCCGGCGTGCGGTGCGCGGTGCGCCAAGGTCTCGCGGAGCTGGGTGCGACCGCGGTGGATGCGCGAGCGGACGGTGCCGAGCTTCACGCCGAGCACGTCGGAGATCTCCTCGTACGAAAGTCCTTCGATGTCGCACAGCACCACTGCAACCCGGAAGTCGTCGGACAACGACGCGAGCGCAGCCTCGATGTCAGGGTCGAAGTTGGCATCGTGAACTGCCGACTCCGGCAGGATCTCGGCGCTGAGGAGACGATCCTCGGCACCCTCGTTGAAGCCATCCATGCGGATGCGCGACTTGCGACGTACGCGGTCGAGGAACAAGTTCGTCGTGATCCGGTGCAACCATCCTGGGAAGTTGCCCGGCTCATAGGTGTCCAGTGATCGGAACACCCGGATGAACACATCCTGGGTGAGATCTTCGGCGTCCTGTCGGTTGCCGGTCAGTCGGTAGGCAAGACGATAGACCCGTGCGGAGTGCTCCGCCACGATGTCGTCCCAGTCCAGCGTTGCGGTGCTCACACCATCTGCTTCCATGTTCCGATCGTTGACCCTTCACCTGAGAGAACGCACAGAACGACCTGACTGTTCCCCAGATTCCTGCGTCACGCCTCCCAGCCCAGCCGCTCCCCCACCACTACTCTGGTAGTCACCACCGACCGAGGAGCCGACCATCACCAGCGCAGCAAGCCAGGCGTACGCCGAGGACTACCTCAGCGAGGATGATCACCTCGCGGCTGCCCGGCAGCGTGCCAATGAGGTCGGTGTGGTGCCGATCGGCCCCGGCGGCGGCGCGGCACTTTCCTTCCTGGCCTCGGTGTTGCAGGCAAAATCGGTCGCCGAGATCGGCACCGGCACCGGTGTCTCCGGTCTCTGGCTTCTTCGCGGTATGCAGTCCGACGGTGTGCTCACCTCGGTCGATCTTGAGGCCGAGCACCAGCGGCTGGCGCGCGACACGTTCACCGAAGCCGGCTATGCCCCGCAGCGCTTTCGCCTGATTGCCGGGTCGGGCCTCGACGTCATGGCTCGACTGACCGATGCCGGCTACGACCTGGTCTTCCTCGACGGAGACAAGGTCGAGTACGGCGAATATCTCGATCAGGCTCTGCGACTCGTGCGACCCGGTGGGGTCATCGTGTTCGACAACGCCTTGTGGCACGACCGCGTGGCCGACCCCGCCCAGCGGGATCCGGAGACGGTGGCGATCCGCGAGGTGCTCCAGCGGGTGGCCAATGACGACCGTCTGTGCAGTGTGCTGATGCCGGTCGGCGACGGCCTGCTCGCTGCTCAAGTGCGGGCCTGAGGCTCAGGAGTCGTCGTCCTCGGCACCGTGCTCGAAGTGCGATGAGGATCTGAATCCGGCCGGGCCGCGTACGACCGCCACGATCTCGCAGGCCTCGATCGAGATCGGCGGATGGCCGATCAGCTTGGAGCCGGCCGAGTCTGCCGCGATCTTCTCGAAGCTCTCCTGGAACTTGGCACGTGCTTCATCTGACACGAACACGTAGGAGCCCTCGAACCATTCACCCTTGCGGGCGCGCCAGGTCTTGACCCGCAGGCCTTCAAGCCCAGCGAACTTCGCGAACGATTCGTCCTCGACATACGACCGCAGGGCCTTGAGTGTGCCTTTGGGTGCATCGACGAGGGACCACCGAACGGTGAGCCCGAACATCAGACCGCTTTGAGGGCATCGCCCAACGTTGCGGCCTCTTCGTTGTTGAGCTCGACGACGAGACGGCCGCCGCCCTCAAGCGGCACGCGCATCACGATGCAGCGTCCCTCTTTGGTGACCTCCATCGGGCCGTCTCCGGTCCGTGGCTTCATGGCGGCCATCAGTTCCCCTCTCGTCTGAAACGTCCGGCCGAACCGACCGAGGACGTGCCTCCTATTATCGCCTATGGCTCGAACACATTCGACCGCAGTCCCACAGGAGGCACCAATGAGCGGCACCAGCGACTCACCCGTCCGGTATGAGGTGGCCGACGGCATAGCCACCGTGGCGCTCGATCGACCCGACAGCATGAACAGTCTGACCGTCGCGATGAAGGTCGCGCTGCGCGATGCCTTGCACGCTGCGGCGGCCGACAGCG
>JAOPXO010000232.1 GCA_025965115.1 Aeromicrobium sp. | reverse complement strand
GACGTCCCCGCAGTCCTGGCCACCCCGGTCGCCATCTACAAGGACAACGTCAAAGACGTCATCGACGACGGCTACCAGACCGCCGCCGACGTCTGCAAGGACCTCACCGCCGAGTGCACCGCAGCCGGCATCACCGGCTGACCGCATCATCCCTGATTCGGGCGCCCCGGCCACTTTGGCCGGGGCGCTCGTCTGTGAAGAGACAGAATGAACCAGATCAAAATCCACGAGGCGAGCGAGGTGTCACGGACCAACATGTCTGAGCCAGTGATCGACAACCCGGGCACCAGGACGCCGCTGCTCGAGCTGCGCGGTGTGAACAAGACCTTCGGTGCGGTGCAGGTGCTGCACGGCGTCGACCTCACCGTCTATCCCGGAGAAGTGGTTGCGCTCGTCGGCGACAACGGGGCCGGCAAGACCACCCTCGTCAAGAGCATCACCGGCATCTACACCGCCGACTCCGGCGAGTTCTTCTTCAACGGGGCGCCCTCGCACATCAAGAGCCCGAAGGACGCCTCCGACCTCGGCATCGAGGTCGTGTACCAAGACCTCGCGCTGTGCGACAACCTCGACGTGGTCGGCAACATGTTCCTCGGCCGCGAGAAGCTGCGCAACGGTTTGCTCGACGAGGTCGCGATGGAGCGCCTCGCCCGCGAGACACTCGCCGGGCTCAACGTGCGCACCGTCAAGACCGTGCGCCAGCAGGTGTCCGGCCTGTCCGGCGGCCAACGCCAGACCGTGGCCATCGCCAAGGCAGTGCTCTGGAACTCCAAGCTCGTGATCCTCGACGAACCCACCGCCGCCCTCGGCGTCGCCCAGACCAGCCAGGTGCTGCGCCTCGTGCGCGAGCTCGCCGATCAGGGCCTCGGCGTCGTGCTGATCTCGCACAACATGAACGATGTGCTCGAGGTCGCCGACCGGGTCGCGTGCCTCTACCTCGGTCGGATGGCAGCCATCGTCGACGCCAAGACCTCCAGCCGCGAGCAGATCGTCGAGCTGATCACCTCCGGGCGGTCCGCCGGCATCGGACTCGCCCACGCCGAACACGTCCAGATCTGAGACCCGACATGACCGCACCCGTTCCCCCAGATCCGACCATGACCTCGGCAGCAGCGCGCGCCGAGCCGACACTGGCCGGACAGGACTTCTCGGTCGACACCGAGTCCCTCACCGGCTCCGATGTCATCCGCAACTACCTCCAGCGCTTCCAGCGCGGTGGCGATCTCGGCCTGTTCCCTGCCCTGCTCGCGCTGAGCCTGCTGACGGTCCTCTTCGGCGTGCTGCGCCCGGAGAGCTTCCTGTCCAAGTTCAACTTCGGCAACTACTTCACCCAGGCCGCGCCGATCTGCGTGCTCGCGATGGGTGTCACGTTCGTGCTCCTGCTCGGCGAGATCGACCTCGGTGCCGGATACTCCGCCGGCGTGTGCGCCGCCATCCTCGCCTCTCGATTGAAGGCCGATGTGCCCCTGCCGGTCGCGTTGTTGATGGCGTTCGCCGCAGCGCTCGTGATGGGCGCCCTGGTGGGCTTCATGGTCGCCAAGATCGGTGTGCCGTCGTTCATCGTGACGCTCTCGACGTTCCTGTCGTGGCAGGGCATCCTGCTCCTGATCACCCGCGACGGCGGCACGATCAAGATCGAGAACAAGGCCATCGTCGCGATCGAGAACAAGAACCTGTCGGTCGGCGTCGGGTGGACGATGTTCGTCGTCTTCGCCGCCGGATACATCGGGTTCTCCTTGCTCCGAGTGTTGTCCCGACGACGCCAGAACGTGGCGACGACACCGCTCAGCATCGTTGCGCTCAAATCGGCCGTGCTCGTCATCGTCGGCGGCATCGCCGTCCATCAACTCAGCGCCAAACGAGGCAACAACCTTCGCGGCGTACCGATCGTCGTCCCGCTCGTCATCGGCCTGATGATCATCCTCTCCTTCGTCCTCGGCCGCACGGCGTGGGGCCGGCACCTCTACGCCGTCGGCGGCAACACCGAGGCCGCCCGCCGAGCCGGCATCAACGTGGCCCGGATGAAGATGTCGGCGTTCATCGTCGGCAGCCTGATGTCCTGCATCGCCGGCATCGTCCTCGCCTCGCGCCTCAACTCGGTCGACCCGCAGACCGGTGGCAACGACACCCTGCTCATCGCCATCGGCGCAGCGGTCATCGGCGGCACGAGCCTGTTCGGTGGCCGTGGTCGCATCGTCAACGCAGTCCTCGGCGGCCTCGTGTTCGCACTGATCAACAACGGCCTCCCGCTGCTGAAGAAGATCCACGGGATCGACTTCTCCGCCGCCGGCCCGAAGTTCATCGTCAACGGCCTGATCCTGCTCCTGTTCGCATCGATCGACGCCACCTCCCGCCGCCGAGCCGCCGCCAACTGACGTCCCCGGGGTCCAGTTCCGCGCACGTTTTCTACTCCGACAGCGCGCCTTTCGCTGCGAACAACAGCAAGCACTTTCGCCCCCCCCCGGGAGTGCTTGCTGTTGTTCGCAGTGGAGCGCGCGCCCTGGGGGCGGAAAACGTGCGCGGAACTGGTCAGGCGCGGGCGGCGCGGATGGCGTTCCAGACCCGGTTCGGGGTGCACGGCATGTCGATGTGCTTGACGCCGAGGTAGGAGACCGCGTCGACGACCGCGCTCTGCACGGCCGGTGTGGCGCCGATCGTGCCGCTCTCGCCGATGCCCTTCGCGCCGAGGTCGTTGAGCGGTGTCGGGGTCTCGGCGTGCACCGTCTGGAAGCTGGGCAGCTCGGCTGCGGACACGATGCCGTAGTCGGCGAAGTTCGACGTGAGCGGGTTGCCGTCCTCGTCGTACACCACCTCTTCGAACAGCGCCTGGGCGATGCCCTGCGCCAGGCCGCCGTGCACCTGGCCCTCGGCCAGCAACGGGTTGATGATCTTGCCCGCGTCGTCCACCGCGACCAACTGGCGCAGCGTGGACTGGCCGGTCTCGATGTCGAGCTCGACCACGGCGAGGTGGGCGCCAGAGGGGAACGTGCCACCCCGCTGGGTGAAGTCGCCTTCGCCGAACAGCGGGCGCCCGTCGCGCACCGCGGCTTGGGCGACCTCGATCCACGTGCGGCAGATCGAGGGAGTGCCCGCAACGTGGAACTGGCCGTCTTCGAGCACGACATCGGCGATGTCGGCCTCGAGCAGTTGGGCCGCGACCTCGCGAGCTTGATCGGCGACGGCGCCCGCGGCGCGCATCACGTTCGTGCCACCCAGCTGCACCGAGCGAGAACCGCCGGTGATCTGGCTGGTGCGGACGAGATCGGTGTCGCCGTGAACGACGGTGATCCGCTCGAACGGCACGCCGAGCCGGTCCGCGACCAGCATCGCCCACGTCGTGCGATGACCCTGCCCGTACGGTGTGGTGCCGGTGATGATCGTGACGTCGACCTCGTCGCTGCCGTCGGCTGCCGGCGCGATGCGGACCTCACCGAGCTCGGTACCACCCTGCCCGGCCGTGATCTCCACGTACACCGACACGCCGATGCCGAGTTGGACGGTGTCGCCGGCGTCTCGGCGACGTCGCTGTTCGAGGCGCAGTGCCGGGTAGTCGACGGCGGCGAGCAGCTTGTCGAGCCCACCCTCGTAGTCGCCGCTGTCGTAGACGGTGCCCGTGGCCGTCGTGAACGGAAACCGGTCCGAGGCGATCAGGTTCTTGCGACGCACGTCGACCGGGTCCATGCCGATCTCGAGTGCGAACAGGTCCATCGCCCGTTCGATCGCCGCAGCAGCCTCGGGCCGGCCAGCACCCCGGTAGGCGATGGTCGGCACCGTGTTGGTCAGCACCGACGTGCAATCGGCCGAGGAGTTCGGGATGTCGTAGACGCCCGTCAGCATCGTGCGCGTCATGAACGGCAGGAACGAGCCCATCCGCGGATAGGCACCGGCGTCCTGACGCACGGTCAGCTGGTACGCCGTCACCCGACCGTCGCGGTTCCCGCCGATCTCGACGTGCTGGAGTTGAGCACGGCCATGGCCGAGCCCGTTCATCCCCTCGCTCCGCGTCTCGGTGTATCGCACCGGTCGGCCGACGGCCCGAGCGAGCCACGGCAGCAGCTGGTCCTCCGGGTAGGTGAACGCCTTCGCACCGAACCCGCCGCCGACATCCGGTGTGATCACATGGACCTGGCTCTCGTCGAGCCCGTACCACTCGCACAGCTTCGCCTGCACCGGATGGGCGCCTTGGCAGGCCTGCCAGTGGGTCAGCCGGCCATCGGCTTCCCACCGGCTGGCGGCGACACGGCTCTCCATGGGCGACGGTGCAAGCCGTTGGTTGTTGATGTCGGCGCGCACGACCACCTCGCACGCGCTGAAGTCGACGGGCGCGCCGGGCATCGTGACGCACACGTTGGTGCCGGCCTCCGGGAACAGGATCACGTCGTCGGCAAAGCCCTGCTGCATCGTGACCGCGCTGGGCAGCACGTCGAAATCTATGATCAACAACAGCGCTGCATCGGTGGCAAGGGCGCGTGTCTCGGCGACCACGGCCACGACCGGCTCGCCCACGAAGCGGACGGTGTCGGAGGCCAGCGCCGATCGTGGGAAGTGGCTGGGCAGGAACGGGATGTCGATCGGGAACGGGCCGAGGTCGAGGTCGGCCGCGGTGAACACGCCGAGCACACCTGGGGCGTCGAGCGCGTCGGCTGTGTCGATGCCGGTGATCCGGGCGTGGGCCATCTGGGCTCGGGCGTAGACGACGTGCACCGCGCCTTCGATCTCGAGGTTGTCGATGAAGGTCCCCTCGCCGGTGAGCAGTGCCGGATCTTCGGTCCTGACGACTCGTTGCCCAATCATCCCCATGTGCATCTTCCTCTCAGCACTCAACCCGACGGGCTGCGCGCCCGACCGCATAGATTCGACCCATGACGATCACCGAACCGGCACCACCTGGATCAGCTCCGGCGAAGCCAGAGCGTTGGACTGCGCAGTGGAAGGAACTCTACGCCGAAGTGGTCACGACGGGCCTGTGCACGGGTTGCGCCGGCTGCGTCGTCACGTGCCCGCACGACGTGATCGGTTACGAGCACGAAGAGGGCAAGTACCTGCCCTTCCACCTCGAGGCCGAGCTCGGCCTCGACAACTGCATCCACGGCGAGAAGGGCTGCACCACCTGCACCCGCGCCTGCCCCCGCTTTCGGGCCTGGGAGCCCGCCGCGGACAACCACCTGTTCGGTCGCACCCGCGAGCCGGACGAGATGGCCGGCATCTGGCGCGCGCTCTACCTCACCCGGGCCAGCGACACGACCGTGCACGAGATGGGCCAGGACGGTGGCTTCGTCTCGGCGATGCTGATCTGGCTGATGGAGCACGACTACATCGAGGCCGCGATGGTCAGCGGCGTCGAGCACGACGATGCGTGGAAGGCCAAGCCGTCGCTCGTGCACAACAAGGAAGAGGTCCTGGCCACCGCCGGCAGCCGTTACACCTACTGCGCCAACCCGCTCGCGCTGCGCACCGCGAAGGAGGAAGGCCTGTCCAAGCTCGCCCTCGTCGGGATGGGCTGCCAGACGTCGTCGCCGCCGACGATGTGGGACCGCAAGGCAGGCAAGGTCAGCAAGCCGTTCCAGTTCAACATCGGCCTCCTCTGCAGCAAGACCTTCGACGACGCCATCTTCCCCGAGCTGTTCGAGGCCAAGTACGGCTTGAAGAAGCAGGACATGGTCAAGATGAACATCAAGGGCGTCTTCCAGATCTGGATGAAGGACGGCTCGTACCACGAGATCGACCTCAAGGAGTGCCACGGCTGGACGCGCCAGGGCTGCAAGAACTGCCCCGACTTCGCGGCCG
>JAOPXO010000225.1 GCA_025965115.1 Aeromicrobium sp. | reverse complement strand
CGCACCGCAATCCGTGGGTGACCTGTGGCACCACCGAGGAGTAGCAATGACCAACATCATCGACCAGGTTTCGGGCGAATCGCTTCGCACCGACCTCCCCAATTTTCGCGCCGGCGACACGCTCGAGGTGCACGTCAAGGTGATCGAGGGCAGCCGCTCCCGCATCCAGGTGTTCAAGGGTGTGTGCCTCAAGGTGCAGGGCTCCGGCATCGGCCGTACGTTCACGGTCCGCAAGGTCAGCTTCGGTGTCGGCGTGGAGCGCACGTTCCCGCTGCACACCCCGGTCATCGACAAGATCGAGATCGCGACCCGCGGCGATGTGCGCCGCGCCAAGCTCTACTACCTCCGCAACCTGCGCGGCAAGGCCGCCAAGATCAAAGAGAAGCGCGAAGTCTGAGTGCCTGCGCGGTGCGTATGACGTTCTCTAGTACGCCCCGGCTAGGCTCACCGCGTGACTGAGAAGCACAGGGCGAGCCCGGCGACGAAGCGGCGCCAGCTCCCCGTCTGGCAGGAGTCCATCCTTCTGGTCATCACGGCCATGGTCATGGCCGTGATCGTCAAGACGTTCTTCCTTCAGGCCTTCTACATTCCGTCGGAGTCGATGGAGCCCACGATGCTTGTCAACGACAAGATCCTGGTGCAGAAGGTCTCCTACTGGGCCGGTGACGTCAAGCGTGGCGACGTCGTCGTATTCGACGATCCGGGTGGATGGCTCGGCGCCGAGGATTCGCGACACGCCACCAATCCGCTTCAGCGCGCCCTTGAGACAGTCGGACTGTTCCCGACCGGCGGACACCTGATCAAGCGCGTCATCGGCGTCGGAGGCGACAAAGTCGTCTGCTGCACCGAGAAGGGCAAGATCACGGTCAACGGCAAGGTTCTCGACGAGCCATACCTGCTCGATCAGCAGGCACCGGCCAGCGATCAGGCCTTCAATGTCGTCGTTCCCAAAGGTCACCTCTGGGTCATGGGCGACAACCGCGGCAACTCCGCCGACTCGCGTTCACACCTCGGCGATCCCGGCGGCGGCTTCATCGCCGAGAAGGAAGTCGTCGGCAAGGCCTGGCTACGTGTCTGGCCGTGGAGTCGTGCCGGGATCATCCATAAGCCCTCGACGTTCGAAGTCGTCAACGGCAAATGACCCGGCTCGCGAAGGGCGCGACGATTCGGCGTGATGCCGGGCTGTACGGCTTCGAGCGCGCACTCGAGAGACAGGGTCTGCATCCGGTTGCCGGTGTCGACGAAGCCGGCCGCGGAGCGTGCGCCGGCCCACTGGTGGCCGCGGCCGTGGTGCTCGACCGTTCGATCAAGGGACTCGCGGACTCCAAGCTGCTCACCGAGGCCCGTCGCGAGGTGTGCTTCGACCTGATCATGAAGCGTGCAGTCGATGTGTCGGTCGTCATCATCCCCGCCGCCGAGTGCGACCGAATGGGCCTACATGTCGCCAACATCGCCGCGTTGCGGAGGGCGTTGGCCCGGCTGACCGTACGCCCGGGATACGTACTCACCGACGGCTTCCCGGTCGATGGGCTCGGTGCGCCCGGCCTGGCGATGTGGAAGGGCGATCGCGTCGCGGCATCGATCGCCGCGGCGTCGGTCATTGCGAAAGTCACCCGCGATCGCATGATGGTGCAGATGCACGACGACTATCCGGCATACGATTTCGCCACGCACAAGGGCTACAGCACGCCTGTCCATCAGGCGGCACTGAAGCAGCATGGTCCCTGCGCCGAGCACCGCCGGAGATACGTCAACGTACGAGCAGCAATGGAAGGCCTGGCACATGAGTGAGCGTCAGCGAACGAATCATGAGGCAGCGGCATGAGCTCTGAAGATCTCGAACGCTATGAGTCGGAGATGGAGCTCGCGCTCTATCGCGAGTACCGCGATGTCGTCACGATCTTCAAGTACGTCGTCGAGACCGACCGACGCTTCTACCTGTGCAACCAGGTCGACGTGAAGGTCCGCTCCGAGACCGGCGATGCCTACTTCGAGGTGTCGATGAACGACGCCTGGGTGTGGGACATCTATCGGCCCGCGAGGTTCGCCAAGACGGTCAAGGTGCTGACGTTCAAGGACGTCAACGTCGAGGAGCTGCAGGGCTCGGACTTCAAGGTGCCCGGCGCCGACGACTGACGTCGAGCGCCATCACCACTCGGGCGCCTGACGGCCGGGCGACCTCGTCGAAGCCCGCGTCGCGGAACAGCCGCACCGAACCGACGAACAGCTCGTTGTTGCCGGCGTTCCGCTGATCGGTGTCGATCGGGTATGCCTCGACGACTCGGGCGCCGTGCTTCGCCGCATGATCGACCGCGGCGGCAGTGAGCTGGGTGGCCAGCCCCTCGCGGCGGTGCTCTCGGCGTACGACGAAGCAGGTGATGGCCCAGACGTCATCATCATCGATCGGCTCGGCGCTGCCCTTGACGATGTGTGACCGGGCGAGCGCGGGCTGTGACGTGCGAGAACCCACTCGGACCCAAGCCGCAGGGGAGTCGTCGGCGTACGCGATGAGGCCCGGTGACGTCTGCGCGTCGGCGAGCTCCTGACGAAGCATGGCTCGCTGCTCGTCACGGCTGTGGGCGCTGAACTCCTTGCGGGTCACCAGGAACCACTGGCACCAGCAGGTCGCGCCGTCCCCGCCACCGGTCAGTGCGTGCTCGACATCGGACCAGGGGACCGCGTTGGCGGCCTCGATGCGGGTCGTGGGCATGCCTCATCGTACGAACGACATCCGACGGTGTCAGTGGGCAAAGGGCGGTGGGCCCAGCAGCACGATGCCGCCGTTGCGCTGCCCCGAGGCGGCGATCCGGTCGAAGTCGACCTCGCCGGTCTCGACGTCATCGGCGATCGGGTCGCTGGCGTCCCAGTAGAACGACTCGATGTTGCCGGGTGTCTGCACGCACAGCAGTCGCGCGACCGGCGACGTGACCATGAATGCGTGGGGGAGTCCGCGGGTTGCCAGCATGATGCCGCCGGTGGAGACGCGTTGCTCGGTGCCGTCGAGGTGCGCGAGGATCTCGCCTTCGAGCACGACCAGCGTCTCGTCGGTGTCTGGGTGGATGTGCAGCGGAGTGACCTTGCCCTGCCCCATCTGGTCCTCGAACATCAGGAACGCTCCGTTGGAGTCCTCGGCTCGGACCTTCCAGGTGTGTACGCCGCCGCCGGCGAACCAACGACGCTCACCTTCCGCTGCGGCCTTGACGATCGACGTCGGGGTTCTCGTTGCGCTCATGTTGCCTTCTCCTTGGTCTCGTGTCGTGGGACACGAGTACCATAACGAGACTGCAGTACCATGTGGAGTATGTCAATACCGTACGAAGCCGCCGGCCGCGTTCAGCAGAAGAGCCGGACCCGATCCGCACTTGTCGGCGCGGCGCGCGACATGGTGGCGCGTGGTCTTGCTCCGACGGTGACGGAGGCAGCTGATGCCGCGGCCGTGTCGCGCACGACTGCGTACCGCTACTTCCCCAACCAGCGGACGCTGCTTGCCGCTGCACACCCCGAGACCGGTGCGGAGTCGATGTTGGGCGATGATCCACCTGAGGGTGCGGCGGCCAGACTCGACCAGGTCGTGCGGACTTTCACGTCAATGATCATCGAGACCGAGGCTCAGCAGCGCACGATGCTGCGCCTGTCCCTGGAGGACGATCCCCAAGACCGCGGCGGCCAGCCGCTGCGACAGGGTCGAGCGATCGGCTGGATCGCCGAAGCCCTCGAACCTCTGCGTGGTCAGCTGTCCGACGACGAGCTGCGCCTACTGGTACTGGCGATCCGCAGCGCCGCGGGCATCGAGGCGCTGGTGTGGCTCACCGACATCGGCAACATGTCGCGCGATGCGGCGGTTGAGCTCATGCGCTGGTCGGCGCAATCCATGCTGCAAGCTGCGCTCTCCACAGGAGTGCCTGGCTCGAAGGATTTCCACAAGGCGTAGCTCTGTGCCGGTCGCGGCGGGTTCGCGCCGCGAGGCTGGCGTGATGACGTACGCGCGCAACAAGGCCCTTGGCGACTACGGCGAGGACGTCGCCGCCGCCCATCTGCGTTCGATCGGCATGGTCATCCTGGCTCGCCAGTGGACCTGCCAGTTCGGCGAGATCGACATCGTGGCGCGCGATGGCTCGACTCTGGTGATCTGTGAGGTCAAGACGCGCACGAGCACGCGCTATGGCACGCCGCTCGAAGCAGTCTCGGGTCGCAAGGCGATGCGGCTCCGGCGGCTCGCGATGCACTGGCTCGAGGTTCACGACGTCGATCCGCCGAGCATCCGCATCGACGTCGTTTCGGTCGTGAAGCCCGATCGCGGCGCAGCCATCGTCGAACGAATTTCAGGTGTCGCCTGATGGCGGCGACACACTCGGTCACGCTCGACGGACTATCGGGTCGGCCGATCGAGGTCGAGGTCGACATCTCCAACGGTATGCCGGCCACAATCGTTGTCGGGCTTGCCGACACGATCGTCAATGAGGCGCGTGATCGCTGCCGAGCGGCGGTGGTCAACTCCGGCACTGCGTGGCCCGATCAACGGGTCACGATCAATCTTGCTCCGTCGACCCTTCCCAAGAGCGGATCGCACTACGATCTGGCGATCGCGCTGGCGATGTTTGCGGCCAAGTCGCTGATTCCGCCGGAGGCGCTGGTCAATGCTGCCTTTCTGGGGGAGCTGGCGCTCGATGGTCGGCTGCGCGCCGTGCGCGGCATACTGCCGGCCACATTGGCGGCGGCCGATGCCGGCTTCACCAGGATCTTCGTGCCGGAGGTGAATGTGCCCGAGGCCAAGCTGGTTGACGGCATTGTTGTCATCGGGGTGCGCTCGCTGCGACAGACAGTGGCGCTGCTGACCGGGGACGACGAGCCCGATGACCCGCCGGTCGCACCGCTCGAAGAGGTGCCGTCGATCTCGTGGACCGGCAGCGAGCGGCTCGCGCGCCTCGACCTGGCCGACATCGCTGGTCAGGAGGAGGCCCGCATCTCCCTGGTCGTGGCTGCCGCGGGCGGCCATCACCTGCTGATGACCGGACCGCCCGGCATCGGCAAGACCATGTTGGTTCAACGGTTGCCTGGTCTGCTTCCCGATCTGTCGTACGCCGAGGCCCTCGCGGTGAGCGCTGTGCACTCGGTTGCGGGCGTCCTGCCGGCAGATGCGCCGCTGCTCCGCCGTCCCCCGTTCCTCGATCCGCACCACACGGCGAGTGCGGTGTCGATCGTCGGCGGAGGCAGCAAGGTCATCCGTCCTGGTGCCTTGTCCCTCGCCCACCACGGAGTCCTGTTCCTCGATGAGGCGCCGGAGTTCGCCTCCAATGTGATCGAGGCGCTTCGCCAACCGCTGGAGAGTGGTTACGTCGTCGTGTCACGAGCGGCGATGACGGCGGCATACCCAGCTCGATTCCAATATGAGACACTATGACAGCCATGGATATAGACATCTACGCTCGCATTAGCGACGACCAGCTCGACGACGCCCACGGCACCAACAACCAGATATCCGACTGCAAGGCCTACGCGACCGATCGGGGCTGGACCGTGGTCGACGTCTACAGAGATGACTCCGTATCGGCCACGTCCGGCAAGAGGCGCCCAGGGTTCGAGGCTCTGCTCAACAGGCCAATCAAGAGGCCCGTGCTCGTGTGGCATACCGACAGGCTGATCCGCCTCACTGAGGACCTCAACCGCATCATCAAGCTCGACATGACGGTCTACGCCCTCCACGCGGGCCTAGTGGACCTGTCGACCGAGACGGGCAAGGCCGTGGCGCGTACGGTGACCGCCTGGGCCGAGCATGAGGTGAGGCTCAAGTCTCAGCGCCAGATGGCGGCGAACCGCGCGCAGGCGGCGGCCGGGAAGCCCAGATGGCGCTCTGCGCCATACGGCCACACCACTGAGGGCAAAATCGTTCCCCACGAAGCCCAGGTGATCCGTGAGGCCGCCGAGAGGATCCTGGGCGGGCATTCTGTCAACGGGACCAAACGGTGGCTCCAGTCGGTCCCCGGTGCCCCCAGGACGAACGTCCAGAGGTTTCTTATGAGCCCGAGGCTCGCAGGTCACAACGTGTACAAGGGCGAGCGGATCAACGAATCCAAGATCGCGCCCATCGTCGACGAGGACACCTACTCGGACCTGATGAGGCTCCTGACCGATCCAGCAAGGCGCACGTCGGGCGTGAAGGGCGGAAAGGTCGCGACCCTGCTGACCGGGATCGCCCAGTGCGGCATTTGCGGTGATGGGTCAACTGTCCACTCGCGCCTCGACATGAAGGGCAAAGTGAAGATCCCCGTGTACCGCTGCTCGGTGAAGGGACACAATCAGCACAAGCAGAACGTGGCCGACTCCATCGTGATTGTCCGTACTGTGGAGCTCCTGACGAGACCAGACGCAGCGAAGGTGATCGAGCGCCATTCGGTGACACCTGAGATTGTGAAGGACGAGCTGAGAGACCTGAGGGCCCAGCTGGCCGAGTGGCAGCTCGTGGCCTCGGAGATGGGGCCCGTCGAGTACATGAAGGTGACGAAGCCGATCCGCGAGCGCATCGCGGAGCTCGACGAGATCTCTCGCCAGACTTCGCACCGGGACCTGTTCGATGGGCTGACCTTCGATGACGAGTGGTCTCAGGAGAAGGCCGACGAGTGGGCGTACGAGGCACACCAGCGGTTCGATGCTCTGCCATTGCTGAAGCAGAGGGAGATC
>JAOPXO010000222.1 GCA_025965115.1 Aeromicrobium sp. | reverse complement strand
ATGAATCGCGAGCGGCTGTTGCCACAGCATCCAAACGGCTACTGGCACGAATACACCGTCCCGACTCCCGGCGAGTCCGATCGGGGCGCCCGCAGGATCATCCATGGAGCGGACGGCGAGTTCTACTACACCGGAGACCACTACGCATCCTTCAAGCGCGTGACAGCACAAGACAGGGGAAGCGGATGACCGCCTCGTACGCCTCGCTGCTCAGCGGTATGACGTCGCCTGGTCTCTTCAGCTGGCGCGGCGCTTCGGACCGTGATCTCGTCGGCGAGGCCGAAGCCGCAGGCTGGCAAGCCCTGACCCTCGACACCACCGCAGTCACGTCGATGTCGGAGTTCTATGACACGGTGGCGGCGGCCTGGCAGCTGGCCGCCTGGTTCGGTCGCAACCTCGATGCACTCTTCGATGTGCTCGGTGACCTGACGACCGAGCCGACGATCCTGGTGTGGAACGGCGTCCGGCAACTCACCGAGGTCGACCCGATCCAGGTCAGTGCCGTTCTGGACGTGCTGCGTGACGCCGCCGGCCAGGCCGCGTCGTTTGCCGTGATTGTGCTCGATGACCTCGGGGTCAGCGGATTCGACGGGTTGCTGTGAGCGCGAGCGGACCCAGGATGGTTCGCGCCTCTGGTCCGAGCGCATCGAGCGCCGCTTCGGCCTGATCCTCGAGTCGCGCAATGTCGCTCTCCACTGCGGCGAGTGCCCCCGACGACACCATCAATTCGCTGATCGGGGCCACGCCGTTGATGGTGCCCAGCTGTTCGGTGAGCACGGCTCGCCCCGCATCATCGGTGAGCTCCGCAGTCCTGGCCACCAGCACGGTGCGCTTGCCCTCTCGGAGGTCATCTCCGGCCGGCTTGCCCGTCACGGCCGGATCGCCGAACACCCCGAGCACGTCGTCGCGGAGCTGGAATGCCTCGCCGAGGGGGAGGGCGACCTCGGTGAGCGCCACCATCAGATCGGCGTCGGCACCGGCGAGGGCTGCGCCGATGTGCAGCGGGCGCTCGACGGTGTACTTGGCGGACTTGTAGCGGATGACGTTCCTGGCTTCGTCGACCGAGAGCGAGTTGCGGGTCTGACCGGCGACGTCCAGGAACTGTCCGGCCACCACCTCGGTCTTGCACAGGTCGAGATACGAACGTGCCGTCAAAGCTCTCGGAGCCATGGAGGGTGACTCCAGCACGACGCGGGAAAACATCTCGTCGCACCACGACAGCATCAGGTCGCCGAGGAGCACAGCGACAGAGGTGCCGAAATTGGCGGCGTCGCCCGAGCGGGCCTCGGCACGATGACGAGCCTCGAACTCCCGATGGATGCTGGGTCGACCGCGTCGGGTGTCAGAACCGTCCATCAGGTCGTCGTGCACCAAGGCGCTGGCCTGCAACCACTCGAGTGAGGCGGCCGCGACGACCAGATGCGGATCGTCCGGATCGCCACCGGCGACGAGCCACCCGGCGTAACAGAACTGCGGTCGAAGGCGTTTGCCGCCGTGAACGAATCCGAGCGCCGCATCGGCGAAGTCGTCGAGATCGGGCCCGAGCGGCGACAAGACGGCACGCTGACCTGCAACGAAATCGGAGAGTGCCTGATCGACACGTGTCCGAAATTCTGGATCGTCCGCGCGTGCAGTCACACCTCGGACGATACCGTTGGGGCATGCCGTCCGAAGCCGACTCCCTCGTAGCCGCCCTGCGGGGAACAGCTCCCATCTTCTCGTTCGAGTTCTTCCCGCCCAAGGACGACGAGGGCGAAGCGATCCTCTGGCAGACGATCGCCGACCTGGAGCCGTTGCAGCCCACGTTCGTATCGGTGACCTACGGCGCCGGGGGCACGAGCCAGGAGCGCACGGTTCGTATCACTTCGCGTATCGCCGAGCAGACCGCGATGCGTCCGGTGGGGCACCTGACCCTGGTCTCGCAGACCAAGGGCGAGATCGAATCGGTTCTCAAGCAGTACGCCGCTGCCGGCGTTGATCATGTGTTGGCGCTCCGCGGTGACCCCAAGGGTGGGCCTCGTGCGCCGTGGGAGTCGCATCCCGACGGCATGACCCACGCGATCGACCTCGTTGAGCTCGCCTCCGGACTCGGCGGATTCCGCATCGGCGTGGCCGCGTTCCCCGAGGGCCACCCCGACGCCCAGAGCCTGCAGCACGATGCCGAGGTGCTCGTTGCCAAGGCGCAGGCCGGCGCGGAGTTCGCGATCACGCAGCTGTTCTTCCGCGCCGCTGACTACTTCTCGCTGGTCGAGCGGGTCCGCGCGCTCGGCAGCGACATCCCGATCATTCCGGGCATCATGCCGATCCTCAACTTTGCCCAGGTCGCACGCATGGCCGAGTTGTCGGGGGCCGAGCTGCCACGCGAGGTGCTCGACGAGGTCGAGCCGATCCAGGACGACAAGGACGCGGTGCGCGCCAAGGGCATCGAGCTTGCGACCAAACTGTGCCGCGACCTGCTTGCCGGCGGCGCGCCCGGCCTGCACTTCATCACGTTGAACCGCTCGAAGGCGACGCGGGAGATCTTCGAGGCGCTGCGGGCGACCGGAGACCTCTAGCGCGGAGCCGGGCCGACCGCATCGGCGATCGCTGCGGTGGCCATGCCGATCGCCTCGAGCGATGCGCCGGGATGGGCGTGTGCTCCGGCGAAGTACAGACCGCCGGTTGGCGCCACACCAGGCAGGTCGAAGATCGTGGTCCAGCCTCGCCAGGCCCAGCCCCAGTGGCCGAGGCCGACCAGGTCACTGGGCGTCATGTCATGCCTGGCCGTGACGTGCTCGCGCAGGTCAAGTCCGAATCGCGCGAGCGCCCGCAGGACGTCTTCGCCGCTGCGATGCTCGATCGTCCATTTGGCACCACCGCCGGACCACAGTCGGATCGGTGGATTGGCATGGACGAGGACCTCGTCAGGCATCGCCGGTGCACTCGCGTCAAGCGTGATGAACGTGTGCGCCGCCGGAATCCTCGGCATGCCCCGGGGTGCCGGCAACGGTGCCGGCCAGGTCGGCGCGCACCACACGACGACATCGGCCGGAATCGTCCGGCGATCAGTGACCACACCGCGGACATCGGCACCGTCGCGTACGAGCTCATGGCCGGACTCGCCGGTCTCCACCGTGACGCCGCGCTCGGCCAGCCTGGACTCGAGAGCGTCAGCGAGCGCCGGCAGGCCACCCTCGAAGCGCCACCGCCCGAAGTTGCGCTCGACGTAGTGACTCACCGCGACGAATCCTGGTGTCACCCGCCGTTCGTCCCCGGCCAGGCGCACCGGACCGAGCACGAGCTTCGCCAGTCGCTCGTCAGGGAACGCCTTGTCGGTGAGTGCCGCAAGACTCTGCCGGGGCCGCAACACCTTGCGTACGTTCTTGTCGATCGCGGGTCGGCCCGCAAAGGTCTGATCGAGAGCCGTGCGACGGATGACGTCCCAGGTCTCGGCATAGGTGTCGACCCACTCCGACCACTCGTCGTCGCCGAAGGCAGCGATGAGGGCGGCCCGCTGATCTCCGCGGTTGCCCAGCGGGAGGTCGAGCATCGACTTGTCCTTGAAGATGTGGCGTCGTCCCTCAGTGATGTCGAGCTGGATGACCTCGTCGATGGGGCGGCCGGACTTTCGGAACAGATCACGGAAGACGCCTGGCAGGGTCACGGTGTCGAGCTCGGTCGGCCACGTCTCACCGTCGAAGGTGACGCCATGAAGTCGTCCGCCGAGTCGATCGGAAGCCTCGATGACGGTCACCTCGTGGCGAAGCTTGGCGAGTCGAGCTGCAGCTGAGAGTCCGGCGAATCCACCGCCGACGACGACAACGCGTGCCACGTCGTCTAGCCGACCTTGGTCGTGGTGCCGCCAGTGAGGACGATCAACTCGTCGTACGTCGTGGGGAACACCGCATGCGGATGGCCCGCTGCAGCCCAGATCTCGTCGTGCTCGCCGAGGGCCTCGTCGATCAACGTGTGCAGGGGATCGGGGTGGCCGACCGGGGCGACTCCGCCGATGGCTTGGCCGGTGTGCGTTCGAACGAACTCTGGTGTTGCGCGTCGCAGGGGCGGCAGTCCGTGGAGGTCGGCGACCAGCTCGACATCCACCCGGTGGGATCCCGAGGTCAGGATCAGTACGGGTTGCCCATCCGCCTCGAACACCAGGCTGTTGACGATCGCGCCGATCTCGACTCCGAGGGCGGCGGCGGCTTCAGCGGCAGTCCTGGCCGAGTCGGGCAAAACACGTACGGCGCCGCCCGCGCCGAGCGCTCCTAGTGCCTGCGACACGAGTTCAACACCGGGGTGATCCATGGGGTGACGCTATCGCCGCCTGTGGAAGAGTGTCGGCCATGGGTCCGGTCCGCACCGAGTTGATGTGGCAGTCGGTCGTCGATGCCGTCGACGTTGCGGGCGGCGCTGAAGCGCTGGACGTGCTCGACCTTGGTGGTGGCACAGGTGGTGATGCCGTACGCCTGGCGCTCCTGGGCCATCGCGTGGCGGTCGTCGATCCGAGCCCCGACGCCCTGGCGTCCCTGAGTCGTCGAGCGATTGACTCGGGTCTGAACCCGACCGTCCACGGCATCCTGGGCGATGCCGCCGACCTCCTCGACCATGTGCAGCCCGCGTCGTACGACCTGGTGATCTGTCACGGGGTGCTGGAGCATGTCGACGACCCGGCCCAGGCGCTGGCGGCGATTGCCACGGTGTTGCGGCCTGGCGGACATGTCAGCGTTGTCGTCGCTGGTCGCAATGCTGCCGTGACAGCGCGGGCGCTCGCCGGCGACTTCGATGCTGCCCGCTCACTGCTGACCACGACGGCGGCGTCGTGGGACGTCCGGGCGCTCGGTCCGCGGCGGTTCGTCCTCGACGAGATCCAGAGCCTCCTCACGGCTCTCGGTTTCGTGCCCGTGGTCACGAACGGACTTCGAGTTTTCGCCGATCTGGTCCCCAGCGCGATCGTCGATGGGGAGCCCGGAGCACGCGAAGCGTTGTACGAGCTGGAGCGACTCGTACGGACTTCTCACGACTTCACATCGCTTTCTGCTGGTCTGCAATCAATAGCGCGCCTAGACTTGCCAGTAGCACCACCCGATCCAGGAGGCAACAGTGCCGCTCTCTGATGAAGAGGCCCGGCTGCTCCACCAGCTTGAGCAGTCGCTAGCCGCCGAAGACCCTGACTTCGCGTCGACCCTTCGGGGCTCGAAGTTCATGGCGCACAATCGCCGCATGGCGGTGGGTGCTGTCCTCGGCTTCATCGCCGGGCTCGTGCTGCTGTTCGCGGGCGCCGTGTCCGCCATGACCTGGTTGGGCGTCCTCGGATTCGTCGCCATGCTCTCGATGTCCTATCTGTTCCTCAACGCCTACAAGCGCGGCATTGGCAGCGGCCACGAGGTGGAGAGCTCGAGCACGCCGAGCAAGCCAGCCGGCAAGTTCGTCGACCGCATGGAAGAGCGTTGGCAGCGCCGTCGTGACGGAGACGACCTCTAGAAGCCCCACTTCGCCCCACCTTCACCACCACCGCCCCTTCGGGGGCGGTTTTTCTTTGCCCTGACGGCGGTTTCGCCGCAGGCTGCGCGCGCGGAGGGCTCCCCAAAAAGGGTCGAAAATTGCGACAAATTGCCATCCTGGTGGGGGAAGGTGGGGTATGGTGGGGCGAAATGGAGGACTAGCCCGGACTAGAGGAGCGGCAGGTGAACCCCGATGTTTCGAACTTCTTCGGCACCTACACCCCTCGACTCGACGAGAAGGGGCGGCTGTTCCTGCCGGCCCGGTTTCGCCCTCGTCTGGAGCACGGCATCGTCCTCACCCGCGGCCAGGAGAACTGCATCTACGGCTGGACGACCGACAGCTTCAATGCCTTCACCGATCGGGTCCGTGATACGCCCTTCACCAATCAGGCAGCCCGCAACTTCATCCGCATGTTGTTCTCCGGCGCCTCTGCTGAGGTGCCGGACAAGCAGGGACGGATCTCGGTTCCGCCCGTGCTCCGCGAATGGGCCCACCTCGACCGCGATTGCACCGTTGTCGGCGCAATGGATCGCATCGAGATCTGGGATTCCAGTCGCTGGACCGAGTTCTCCACCGCCCAGGAAGGTCCATTCGCCGACATGTCCGAAGAAGTAATGCCCGGCATCTTCTAGCGCACCGCGCGGCGAGATCTTCGCCCGAGCGGTTCTGACGTCACTTCCCCGATGTCAGACCCGCCCGGTCGGGGATCTGGCCACACGGCACCAAAACACCAGCACCAGCACCGAAAGAAGGTCAGGATGAACACGAGCACCAGGCGCGTACGGCACGAGGTTGCCGACGGCGTCGCGCTCATGACCTTCTCCCTGGGTATGTCGATCGGCATTGCCGCCCTGATCGCGCTCGCGCTGGGGTTGGCATGACCGAGCCGAGTCACGTTCCCGTACTCCTCGACCGCGTGCTGGATCTGCTGGCACCGTCTGTCGCCGGCGAGAATCCGGTCGTCGTCGACGCCACGCTGGGCCTCGGCGGGCACACCGAGGCGATGCTGACCCGTTTCCCCGACCTGCACGTCATCGGCATCGACCGCGATCCCGAGGCGCTGGCTCGTGCCAAGGCCCGGCTCGTCGCCTTCGGCGATCGGGTCACCTACGCACACGCCGTGTATGACGAGATCGCTGACGTCGTACGCAACGCGGGCCTCAGTTCCGTCTCTGGCGTGCTGTTCGACCTGGGTGTCTCGTCGATGCAGCTGGATGTGGCGGAGCGGGGCTTCGCCTACGCCCAGGACGCGCCACTCGACATGCGGATGAATCCCGAGGACGAGCTGACCGCTGCGATGGTGCTCAACACGTACTCGGCGGTGGACCTGGCCAAGGTGCTGCGTTACTACGGCGAGGAGAAGTTCGCGAAGCGCATTGCCGAGTCCGTCGTCGCCGACCGCGATCGCGAGCCGTTCACGACGAGTGCACGGCTCGTCGACCTGATCCGTGCATCAATTCCGGCGGCTGCTCGGCGGACGGGTGGCAACCCGGCCAAGCGGACGTTCCAAGCCCTGCGCATCGAGGTCAACGACGAGCTCGGCGCCTACCGGCGTGCGCTTCCGGCCGCGCTCGGGGTGCTCGCCCCAGGTGGTCGGGTTGTGGTGCTCGCGTACCACTCGCTCGAGGACCGCATCACCAAGCATGCTCTCGCGAAGGTCACCAAGACCGACGTGCCCCGCGACCTCCCGTTTGTGCCCGAAGGTCACGAGGCGAAGTTCCGCCTCGTGACGCGCGGCGCCGAGATGGCCACCGAATCAGAAATCGATGACAACTCTCGCGCGCGGTCAGTGCGACTCCGCGTCGTCGAAAGGCTTGCCGCATGAGTCCCCAACTGGCCCGCGCCGCCAGTGTTGCGCCGGCGCCGAGGTTCTCCCCGGAGGGTGCCAAGGCGGCCGGCCTCCGACTCGTGCGTCCCGTACGAAGCCGTGCACGCAAGGCACCGTTCGTCGTCGTCGTACTCACCTTGTTGTCGATCGGTCTCGTGGGACTCATCGTCATGAGCACGGTCCTTCAGGCCCAGTCGTTCAAGGCCGCGTCACTCAACCGCACGGCGAATGCTCTGCAGGTCCAGCAGCAGGGGCTGACCCGTGACGTGGAGCGGCTGCAGAGCCCGTCCAATGTCGCTCGCCGCGCGCTCGTCTACGGCATGGTGCCCAACGCGTCACCGGCGTTCCTGCGGCTCTCGGACGGCAAAGTGCTTGGCAAGCCTGAGCCCGCCGTCCGGGGCAACAACATCACCAGGGTGTCGCAGTGACCGCGCGCGAACGGCACTCCCGTCGGCGGCTGCGATTCTGTCTGGCGATGGTCATGGGAGTGTTCGGAGTCTTCGGCATCCGGCTGTTCCAGATCCAGGGTTTGGACGCCAGCGCGTACGCCGCCAAGGCGATCGAGGCCGGCACCGCGAAGAACGTCGTCCCGGCACCGCGCGGCGAGATCCTTGACCGCAATGGCGTCGCGCTGGCCAGCAGCGTCGATGCGCTCACTCTGACCGCAGATCCCACCATGACGTCGGCCAACGCGCCGCAGATCGCCCGGTTGCTCGTGCAGAAGCTCGGCAGCCGGATCGACTACTTCGACACGATCGACAAGCTGCGTACGCCCAAGTCGCACTTTGTCTATCTCGCGCACGATGTCCCGACCTGGATCGCCAACAAGGCGCTGGCCGCGGTCGCCAACGCCGACTACACCGGCGTCTTCACCGAGAAGGAATCGTTGCGGACCTACCCGGGCGGCAAGTTGGCGGCCAATCTGATCGGCTACGTGAACGGCGTCGGCAAGGGCGTGGCGGGCGTGGAAGCGCAGTACAACAACGTCCTCACCGGCGTCGACGGGTCCAGCACCTACGAGGTTTCGCCGACCGGACAGCGCATCCCGATGGCTGACAGCACCGTCACCAAGATGGTGCCGGGCAGCAATGTCACGACAACGATCGACCGTGACCTGCAGTGGTATGCCGATCAGCGGCTCGCCGATGCCGTCAAGGCCTCGAGTTCGGACTGGGGGCTCGCGATCACGATGGACGTCAAGACCTGCCAGATCGTGCAGATGTCCCAGGCGCCGACCTTCGATGCCGACAGCGGCACCGGGATGACCGATGCGAACACGGTGTCCCGCGCCGTACAGAATGTCTACGAGCCCGGCTCCGTCTTCAAGACGCTGACGATGGCGGGTCTGGCTGACCAGGGCAAGATCGCCGCCGACTCCAAGATCGTCGTCCCGTCCGGTGTGAACGTCGACGGCTTCCACATCGGCGACTACTGGGAGCACGGCACGATCCATCTGACCGCTGCCGGCGTCATCGCGAAGTCGTCCAACCTCGGCACGATCGTCGCGGCGTCGCAGGAGAGCAGCAAGACGATGTACAACTACCTCCGCAAGTTCGGCATCGGGCAGCAGACCGGCGTCAATCTGCCGGGCGAGTCCGAAGGCATCCTGACCAACGGCGCGAAGTGGACCAAGGCCAATCACGACACGATCGCGTTCGGCCAGGGCGTCTCGGTCACGGCAATGCAGATGATGCGCGCGGATGGCGCGATCGCCAATGGTGGCAAGATCTGCAATCCGTCAGTCGTCAGCAGCGTCACCGGTCCCGATGGCAAGAAGTCCCCGGTCAAGACGACGGCGGCTCACCGCGTGGTGTCGAAGAAGGCTGCCTCAGCCGTCACGCGGATGATGGAAGCCGTCACGGCTCCGGACGGCACGGCTCCAGCCGCTGCCATCAAGGGTTACCGGGTCGCTGGCAAGACCGGAACGGCATGGCGCGTCGACCCGGTGACCGGGCGCTACGTCCACGGTCAGAACACGGTCTCGTTCATGGGCTTCGCTCCGGCTGACAAGCCGCGGTTCCTGACCTACATCGTGCTCGACAAGCCCTACTCGAATGCCGGCGGTGGCTCGACAGCAGGGCCGGTGTTCCACGACATCATGTCGATGGCTCTCGAGCGGTTCGGCGTCGCACCAACGGGCTCGAAGAGCCCGCACGTGCCGCAAGTTTGGTAGGCGGGCGCGCTCCTTCGTCGCGCTCACTTCCGGGACTCGCTGGCGCTCGTCCAGGGCCGCCTAGTCTCGCTTCGCTCGACTTACGCTTTCCTCGCGTCGCAACGTGCTCGGGTCCGTCGCGACCCGTACTCGCTTCACTCGACCCGAGGCGCGGGCGGATAGGGTCGGGGTGTGGTTGACGAGATGCGGACGCGGCCGGATGAGCCGCCGGTCTGGTCGCTGGCCGAGCTGGCGGCCGAGCTCGACACCTCGGCCAGCGATGACGCGACGGTCACCGGCATCTCGCTGCATTCCTCCCATGTCAGGCAGGGTGACCTGTACGTCGCGCTCCCAGGCGCGAGCGTTCACGGCGCCGCGTTCACCGGCGTCGCCAAGGCCCGCGGAGCCGTCGCCGTCCTGACCGATTCCGAGGGTTCTGCCTTGGTCAACGAGCTGCCGATCATGATCGTCGACGAGCCTCGCAAGCGCGTTGCCGAGCTCAGCAGCTTCATCTACGGGCACCCCTCCACTGCGTTCAAGACGCTCGGCGTCACCGGTACGCAGGGCAAGACCACGGCGACGTACCTTGCCGAGGCCGCACTCGGTGACCACATCTCTGCGGTGGTCGGCACAATTGGCACCCGCATCGCCAGGACACCCGCCGCCTCGAGCTTGACGACGCCGGAGGCACCGCAGCTGCAGGCCTTGTTCGCCGTGATGCGCGAGGAGGCGGTTGAGCTCTGCGCCATGGAGGTGTCGAGTCACGCCCTCGTGCAGGGTCGCGTGGACGGCTTTGTGTTCGATGTCGCGGTGTTCCTCAATCTCGGGCGCGATCATCTCGATTTCCACAAGGATCTCGAGGACTACTTCCTGGCCAAGGCGTCACTGTTCACCGAAGGGCACGCCAAGCATGCGGTCATCAACGTCGATGACACCCACGGGCGCCGCCTGCGTGAGCTGACCTCACTGCCGGTCACGACCTTCTCGACAGAGGGCAATCCGGCAGACTGGCGCGCGGTCAACATACGTCCCCACCGTCTCGGCACGGATCTCGATGTTCTCGGACCGGACGGGCTGGCGATCCCGCTGTCGGTGCCGCTGCCCGGCGTCTTCAACGTGTCCAACGCCTTGGCGGTGATGTCATCACTGGCGCACGTGGGCTATGACCCAGCGGAGCTCGCGGCGGGCATCGCGGCAAGCACCGGGGTGCCCGGACGTATGGAGCGCGTCGAGGGCGGACAGCCCTACACCGCGATCATCGACTACGCCCACAAGCCCGACGCCGTCACGGCTGTGCTGACCGCGTTGCGGCCGGTCACAGCGGGGCGGCTGATCATCGTCCTCGGAGCCGGTGGCGATCGCGATCATGGCAAACGTGCGTTGATGGGCGAAGCGGCAGCGCTCCACGCTGATGTCGTGATCGTGACCGATGACAATCCGCGCACGGAGAACGCCGCCTCGATCCGGGCTGACGTGATGTCGGGAGCCGGCAATGGGCCGGGCATTGCCACCGAGATCGCCGGACGCCGAGAGGCGATCGCCCACGCCGTGTCGATGGCGCACCTCGGTGACACGGTGGTGATTGCGGGCAAGGGTCACGAGCGTGGTCAGGAGATCAATGGGACGGTGCATCCGTTCGACGACCGTGAGGTCCTGCTTGAGCTGATCGGTGATCACGCGTGAGGGAGATGGACCTTCACGAGGTCGCGGAAGCCACAGGTGGAACGGTCCACGGCGAGGGCGCGCATCTCGTGCAGCACGTCGAGATCGACTCCCGACTGGTCCGTCCGTTCACCTTGTTCGCCGCGATCGTGGGGGAGCACGTCGATGGTCATGACTATGCCCGTCAGGCGCGCGAGGACGGCGCTAACGGCACATTGTGCACTCGCCCGGTCTACGGAAACTGCGTTGTCGTCACGGATGTCACGGCGGCGCTCGGCCGGCTGGCCCGCCACAACCTCGAGCTGATCGGCGTACCCGTCATCGGTGTCACGGGGTCACAGGGCAAGACCAGCGTCAAGGACCTGATCGCCCACGTGCTCGAAGCAGACGGTCCCACCGTCGCGCCGGTCGGCTCGTTCAACAACGAGCTGGGTGTGCCGCTGACGGTGTTGCGAGCCGACGACCTGACCAAGCACCTGGTGGTCGAGATGGGCGCTCGCGGCATCGGTCACATTGCCGAGCTGTGCCGCATTGCGCCGCCGGACATCGGCCTCGTACTGAACGTCGGCACTGCCCACATAGGCGAATTCGGGTCCGCTGACGGCATCGCCCGCGCCAAGGGTGAACTCATCGAGGCGCTTCCCAGCGACGGCATTGCCGTGCTCAACGCCGACGACCCGCGCGTCGCAGCGATGGGGGAGCGTACGTCCGCACGGCAGCTCACCTTCGGTGTGAGCGGAGACGTGGCGCTCGGGCAGGTCACGCTCGACGACGGGGGAGAGCCGCACTTCACCCTTGCTCACGATGGCGTGGTCGCCGAGGTCCACGTGCCCCAGATCGGCGCCCACCACGCGATCAACGCTGCTGCGGCGGCCGCCGCGGCGATCGCAGCAGGCCTTGATCTGCCGACAATCGTCGAACGCCTCGGCACAGCTGGGGCCAGCTCACCAATGCGGATGGAACGTCGCACACGCCCCGATGGCCTGGTCGTCATCAACGATGCCTACAACGCCAATCCAGAGTCGATGGCGGCCGCCCTTCGAGCCGTCGCCGGCATTGGACGCGGCCGAGCCGTGGCAGTGCTGGGCGAGATGCTCGAGCTCGGTGACGGCAGTGTCGAGGCCCATCGGGAGATCGGTCGACTGGCCGCCGAGCTCGGATTCGCCCGGGTCGTGGTGGTTGGCCCGGGCGCACGTCCCATCGCCGACGGAGCCGGCGCGATCGCCGAGGTGGTCGATGATGTCGATGTGGCCATTGGCACACTGTCAGCGAGCCTGCGCCCCGACGACGTCGTCCTTGTGAAAGCATCGAGGGGCGGCCGCCTCGAGCGGATCGCTCACGCTTTGCTCCAATCCTGACCAGAGCTTCGTTCGGCCGCCGAAAGGATCACGACGCGATGAAGGCCATCCTGATTGCAGGAGCATTCTCGCTGCTAGGGACACTCATCGGCACGCGATTCGCGATCAGTGTGCTCACCAAAAAGGGCTACGGCCAACTGATCCGCGATGACGGTCCGACATCGCACCACACCAAGCGTGGCACGCCGACAATGGGCGGTCTGGTCATCATCATCGCGGTCGTACTCGGCTATTTCATCGCGAAGCTCGCAACCCAAACGGGACCGAGCGCCTCGGCACTTCTGCTGCTTTTTCTTTTCGTCGGGCTGGGTGCCATCGGATTCCTCGACGACTACATCAAGATCGCCAAGGATCGCAGTCTCGGGCTGCGGAGCAAGGCCAAGATGGTCGGCCAGGTGATCATCGGCCTGATCTTCGCGTTCCTCGCGATCGGCTGGCACGACGACACCGGGCGAACCCCGATCACCCATGCCATCTCGTTCACCCGCGACTTCAACGGTTGGAAGCTGCCGACCGCGCTCCTGATCGTCTGGGTGCTGCTGATGATCGCCGGCACCAGCAACGGCGTTAATCTCACCGACGGTCTCGACGGCCTCGCCACGGGCGCCTCGGTCATGGTTTTCGGCGCGTTCGTGCTGATCAACATCTGGCAGAGCAACCAGAACTGTTCGACCCACCCCGGCATCAAGTGCTACGAAGTACGAGACCCGCGAGACCTCGCGGTGGTGGCTGCCGGACTCACTGGCGCCTGTTTCGGCTTCCTGTGGTGGAACGCCTCTCCGGCCAAGATCTTCATGGGCGACACCGGCTCGCTGTCGCTCGGCGGAGCCATGGCCGGGTTTGCACTGATGACCCGCACCGAGCTCCTGCTCGTCGTCATCGGCGGACTGTTCGTCGCGATCACGGCCTCGGTGATCCTGCAGGTCGGCTACTTCAAGATCAGTGGGGGCAAACGCATCTTCCGCATGGCCCCGCTCCAGCATCACTTCGAGCTCCTCGGCTGGGAGGAGATCACGATCGTCGTACGTTTCTGGATCATCAGCGGGCTGTGTGTGGCGACCGGCCTCGGCATCTTCTACGCCGAGTGGGTCAGCGGAGTATGACGTCGCCCGATCTCGGGGCACTGAGTAGGGATTCGTCGTGGGAGGGCGTCCGCGCGCTGGTCGCCGGCTTCGGCGTCAGCGGCTACGCGGCCGCTGACTCGCTGCAGCACCTCGGCGCGGCCGTGACGGTGGTCGACGACTCCGATGACGAGTCGCTGCACGAGAAGGCGACGGTTCTCGAGACGCTGGACGTGGACGTACGCCTCGGACCGGGATCGACCGAGGTGCCGCTTGATGGCTATGACCTCGTCGTGACGTCCCCGGGATGGGCGCCGTCCACGCCGATCCTGCTGGCCGCGGCCGGCCTCGACATCGCGGTCTGGGGCGAGGTCGAGCTGGCCTGGCGCCTGCGCGGCGAGGACCCGGCTCCCTGGCTCGCGGTGACCGGCACCAACGGCAAGACGACGACCGTGCAGATGCTGGAGTCGATCCTGCAGGCTGAGGGGCTCAATGCGCTCGCCGTCGGCAATGTCGGCACCCCGGTGCTGGAAGCCGTCATGAATCCCGAGCGTTTCGATGTCCTGGCGGTCGAGCTCTCGAGCTATCAGCTGCACTGGAGCTCATCGATCTCCGCAGAGGCGAGCGCGGTGCTCAACGTGGCACCAGATCACCTCGACTGGCACGGTGATCTCGCGTCGTACACCGCCGACAAGGCGAAGATCTATCACCAAGCCCAGCTCGCCTGCATCTACAACGTCCAGGATCCCGAGACCCAGCGGCTCGTCGAGGAGGCTGAGGTCGTCGAGGGCTGCCGCGCGATCGGCTTCACGCTCGGCATACCCGCGCCTGGGATGATCGGACTCGTCGACGACGCGATCGCCGACCGTGCGTTCGTGGTCGGGCGCGTCTCCAATGCGGCCGAGCTGGGCACGATCCACGACCTCGCTTCGGAGGCCGGCGACCCCGCCGCGCCGCACACAGTCGCCAACGCGCTCGCGGCATCTGCCCTGGCGCGCGCACATGGCGTCACGCCGCGGGCCGTACGCGACGGCTTGCGCAGCTTCCGGCCCGACGCGCACCGCATCGCGGACGTCGCCCGCATCAACGGTGTGCGCTACGTCAACGACTCCAAGGCCACCAACACCGCGGCAGCGCTGGCCTCGCTGCAGGGTTTCGAGCACTCGGTATGGATTGCCGGCGGACTGGCCAAGGGCGCCGACTTCGTCGGGTTGGTGGAGGCGGCGCGTGATCGACTTCGCGCGGCCGTCCTGATCGGCACGGACCGCGAAGTCATCGCGGATGCGCTCAGGCGACACGCGCCCGATGTCCCCGTGGTGAACGTCGACGCCGGGGACACTGATCTCATGGATCGCGTCGTTGAGGCCGCGACATCGTTTGCCCGCGAGGGTGACACGGTGCTCCTGG
>JAOPXO010000174.1 GCA_025965115.1 Aeromicrobium sp. | reverse complement strand
CTCCTTGGCCGCATGGAAGAGCTCGTCGGGGTCCATGGTCGTGAGCCGTCGGATGTCCGACCGGATCCGACGCATGTGCCGGACGGCCTCGACGACGTTGCCGGTGCCCGCCTCGCCCTTCGACCGGATCATCGCCGCGCCCTCGCCGACCCGGCGCAGGGCCTCCCCCAGGTTGGTCGCCCCGCACACGAACGGCACGGTGAAGCGCCACTTGTCGATGTGATGGCTCTCGTCGGCCGGGCTCAGGACCTCCGACTCGTCGATGTAGTCCACGCCGATGGCCTGCAGGATCTGGGCCTCGGCGAAATGCCCGATGCGGGCCTTGGCCATCACGGGGATCGACACCGTGGCGATGATGCTGTCGATCATGTCGGGGTCGCTCATCCGCGAGACGCCACCCTGGGCGCGAATGTCAGCGGGAACCCGCTCGAGGGCCATGACCGCGACGGCGCCGGCATCCTCGGCGATCTTGGCCTGCTCGGCGTTGACGACGTCCATGATGACGCCGCCCTTGAGCATTTCTGCCATGCCGCGCTTGACCCGCGAGGTACCTGTTGATTCGTTGCTCACTACGACGTCCTTAGAAGTTCTGGCGTGCCTGAAAAGTCGCCCTCAGTCTACTCCGGCGAGGTCTCGACAATTCGCGCGGACGCATCGCGGACGCCAGCCTGATGAAGGCTAGTTGCGAGCGAGCTTTCGCACCCGGCGGCGCGGTGGCGAGGAGGTCTCCGCGACCTCGAGCATCCGGTCGAGGTGCGTCAGCTTCTGTCGCGTACGTCCGTGGCGTGCACCGGCCCTCCGCTCGGCACGGTCGATCGAACGCCATCCGCGTAGGTCGATCGCTTGCGGCACCGATTTGCCGACCAGCTGGGCGAATGCCCGGGCATTGCCTGCCGGCGAGTCGAGCTGCCCGGCGTTGAAGTCGTCGATCAGGTGCCCGACAGTCTCCTCGGCGCAGGACTTGTTGGTGCCGATGAAGCCGCTCGGGCCACGCTTGATCCAGCCCACGACGTACGTTCCGGGCGCCGAAGCAACGCGACCGCCCTGATTGGGAATGACGCCGGCGTCTTCGTCGAACGGGACACCCGGCACCGCCGTGCCGTAGTAGCCGATCGACCGGAGCACCAGGCCGGTCTCCAGGTCCTCGAAGCGGTCGGTCGCGACCGGCCGGACGGTGCCACCCTCAGCGACGAGCTGATTGGTCTGCACGCGTACGCCGGCCACCCGATCACGGCCCAGCAGCTCCGCAGGTGAGGAGCAGAAGCGGAACACGATCCGTCGTGCCCCCGGACGCGGCGTGCGGGCCGCGGCCGCCTTCAGCGCTGCGAGCTTCCGCGCGATCATCGGGTCACTCACCGGCTCATCCAGGTCGGCGCCCTCGACCACGAAGCTGATGTCCTCGTGGCTGAGCAGCCCGACCAGCTCGGGCAGCGTGAACGCAGCCTGTGCTGCGCCGCGCCGTCCGAGCAGCACGATCTCGCGGACGGCACTCCCCCGCAGCGCTTCCAAGGCGTGGTCCGCGATGTCCGTACTTGCCAGTCGTGCAGGGTCCATGGCCAGGATGCGTGCCACGTCGAGCGCCACATTCCCGTTGCCCACGATGACCGCCCGCTCGACGCTCAAGTCGTACGTGCGATCGGCGTGTTCGGGGTGGCCGTTGTACCAAGCCACGAACGCAGTCGCCGTCTCGCTGCCCGGCAGGTCGATGCCCGGGATGTCGAGACCACGGTCGTGCGATGCGCCGGTCGCGTAAAGCACCGCGTGATGATGCGCGAGGAGCTCGTCGTGCGTGAGGTCGCTGCCGAGCTCGACGTTGAGCAGGTAGTGGAATCCGGGCTGGTCCTCGATCTTGCGGAACAGCCGGTCGATCGTCTTGGTGCTCTCGTGGTCCGGAGCGACACCCGCGCGCACCAGGCCGTGCGGCGTGGGGAGTCGATCGATCACGGTGACGTCGGCACCAGGCTGCTTCAGCAGCTCGTCGGCGGCATACAGGGCGGCCGGACCCGAGCCTACGATGGCGACGCGAAGGCCGTCGCTGGTGTCATTGACCCGCACGATCGGGGCGACCGGTGCCTGGATCGGATAGTCGCGACCCTCGGCGAAGAACAGGGCATTGATGTCGACGAAGGGCAGCTGCGCGGTGGCCACCTTGGTGTCGGGGACGATCGCACCGACCGGGCAGGCGCCAACGCACGCGCCGCAGTCAACGCACGACTTCGGGTCGATGTAGAGCATCTCGGCCAGCCCGAAGTCGGGCTCGTCGGGAGTGGGGTGGATCGCGTTGACCGGGCAGGCGAAGACGCACGAGGCGTCGCCGCAGCAGGCCTGCGTGACGACATGGGACACCGAGAGGACCCGTTCAGCTCGTCACAAAGTTGACCGGCGGTTCGCTGCGGTAGCGCGAGGGACGGCCGTCGATCTTGCACATCCGCCACATCAAGCGCGAGCTGCGAGTCATCAGACCGGACTGCTCGGCGAGCATGCGCGCATCGCCGAACATCTCCTGAAGGCGCGTACGTGACTCCGGAGCCTTCCAGTACAGCTCCTTCATGACCTTGCGCGGGATGCCGAACTTCTTGCGAAACGCCTTCGGCGGAATCATGATCAGGTCGGCCGCGACACGCATGATGATCGGGAACAGCATCGATACCACGAACCGGTTGATCGGGCCCAGGTTCGGTCCGTGCCGCTTGATGAACTCGTGCGCGAACGAGATGTGCCGCGCCTCTTCAGCCACGTGAATCTCCATGATTCGCGACATCAGCGGGGGCAATTCATTGCTGGCGCGAAGGATGCCCTTCTGCGTGTGGTCGATCGGCTCCTCACCGGAGAGAACACCGATGAAGAACGTGACCGGGAACGCCGAGGCGGCCGACGGGATCAGCCAGGAGATGCGGCGCATGAGCCATGGCATGCCTGGCACATCGGCGCCGATGCGGTTGATCGACTCCTGGAACATCTGGTTGTGATGGCACTCTTCGGTCGCCTCGTGCATCAGGTAGCGGAACTCTGGTGACCCGTTGCGGAGCTCAAAGCAGTAGGCCATGATGCCGCGAATCAGGATGTTCTCGAACTGGACGCCGACCCGAAGGATGTTCGCCTGACGCCACAGTCCGATCTCGATCTGACGCTCAAGCGACTGGGCCTGATACCAAGGGTGCGAACCGAGTGGATCCGCATTGGCAGGAAGGACCCAGCGCGGGTCATCGAGCCTGACCTGGAAGTCGGGGTCGTCCCACGGGATGTCCACGAACGCGTCGAAGTGGTGCTCGACCGAGGCGACCGAGAGGCCGTGGAGGACTGCGGCGTACTCATCCGCGCTGGCAGTCGGCGAGATCTCCGGGAGTTCGGCTGCGTTGTTCTCAAGTGTCTGAGTCATTCCGCCAGCATGCGCCATACCGAGGGTATGTGTCAACGGTGATGTGACATCGGGCGTGTCACGTTCTGGATTGGCCTTGGAACGACGCAAAAGAGGGCCTCGCACCAGCTTCGGTGCGAGGCCCTCCCCCGAGATCAAGCGGCGCGATGGCTGCGCTTGCGGGCAGCGAACGCGACACCCGAGACGGTCACGAGAGCGCCACCGGCGAGCAGCCACGCCAGCTCGACGCCGTCCTCGTCGTCTTGAGCGGCTGCAGCGGCAACCTTCTCGACCGGAGCCGAGGCATTGCACTCGAGGTCGTGGGTCAGGCAGGCGTCGGGGACCGTGATGGCCGACTCCGTGTCGGTCGCCTTGCCGTTGGCGTCATCGGCACCGGCCGTCCCGGTCGGCTGGCCGCCGGGGTTGTTGTTGCCCGGCTTGGGCTGCACCGGCTTGGGCTTGGGGATGGCGAGGTCGCCGGGGCCATTGGGCTTCTTGGGCTGCGGCTTGGGAGCCTTGTCCTTCGGGCCCGGGTGCGGGTCGGGTGTGGGGATGCCGATCGGCGGTTGCGGGCCGAAGGCCATCGCCGTGCCGGGCGTCATCGTCAGGGCAAACGTCGCGATTGGTGCGGCGACGATGATGTTGCGGATCGTGCGGTTCATGTCATCTCCTGTGGTGGTGTGGTGCTCGGTATGTCTGTGTCTTGCGTGTAGGTAGGAGCACCGAACCCCAGGAGTTCTTACAACTTTTTCTGAAGTAGAAATCTGACAGCTCTTCTGACACACGAATGGGCGCCCGGATCCATCAGATCCGGGCGCCCATTGCGTATGTCAGCGGCGGCTCACCCCGGGCAGGGGTCGACCGAGATCCGTACTGATGGTCCGGTCGTGCGGTTGCCCCGCGTGTCCGTCGCCACGACCCGCATCGTCACGTGGCCGCCGACCGAGAAAGGCCCCATCTCCCCTGCCCAATGCGATCCGGAGAGCGACATGCCCGTGGAGCCTGACCCACTCGGCCCGCTCCAGCGCAGGGTCACTGACCTGAGTCCGCTCTCATCCGAGACGTTGGCCCTCACCGGGACAGAGCACGACGGATTCGCCGCGGTACTTGGTCGACCGACGATCGGACCGTGCTCGTCGTCCAGCGTCACCTTGACGGCGGCCCGGCCGGCGGCCCAGGAAATGACGATGCTCCCCGTCGAATCACCTTCATCGACCTTGCTGCGATCGGCGTGGATGACGATGCGCGACGACTTGCCGGCGTCGATGGTTCCCGTGGTCGGCGTGGCGGAGAGCCAGCCGGATGTGGAGGTCATTCGATACTCGACCGGGAGGCCACCGGCGTTGGTCAGCGCCACCGACGAGCTGACATTGCTGCGTCCGAGCGTGATCGAGGTCGTGGAGAGCGTAATCGAACCGGGCGCTGCAGTACTGGTCGCCGAGTCGGATGGGGACGGATTCGACGATGCGCTCGGGCTCGCCGAGGCGATCGGATCTGCCGAAGGCGAAGCGTCGTTGTTGTCGCTGGGCCAGAGCAGGGCGGTCGCGCCCGTCACGGCAATCACGATCGCCGCGGCAGCCGTCACGATCGTGGCCTTGGGCCCGCGCCGCGGGGTCAGATCGGATGCACCACTGATCGGCTGGCCGTCCGGCAACGTGTAGGCCACGAGCTGGGTATCGGTGACGACGCGGTCGCGGAGCGCCAATGGTGCGGTGAACACCGGCACCGAGGCCAGCAGCATCCACGGGCTGACGATCTTCTTGCGTCGCTTCGAGCAGACCTCGCAGTCGTCGATGTGGCGGGACACGCGCTTGCGGACGAGTGGGGAGAAGCCGCCGTCCCAGTCGGCGAGTACGGCATCCAGGTCTGCGCAGTCATCGCGCCCGAGACGCGCGATCAGCAAGGCTCCCAACGAGCGGTCGACCTGTCCCCGCAGCCGATTCAGCATGACGTACGCATTGGAGGCGGTGACGCCCATTGCCTCGCCGAGCTCGGCGCCCTCGAGTCCTTGGCGCAGGTGCAGGTCGAGCAGGGCTCGATCGCGATCGGCCAATCCAGCCGCGGCATCCCACACGATCTTCACCATGGCGGCGTGCTCGGCCTCTTGATCCGGTGTCGGAGCGTCGTCAGCCATCTGGATCAGCTGCTCCTCGCCGCCGTGCGCAACCCGCTTGCGAGCCCTGATCTTGCGCAGGCACTCGCTGCGCACGATGGCGTACAGCCACGGTCGCAGCCGGTCGGGGTCGCGCAACTGGCTGAGGCGTTCGGCGACGATCACAAATGAGTCCGCCACGGCGTCTGCAGCGTCCTCGGGGTGCCGCAGCATCGAGTAGGCGAAGTCGTAGAGCTTGGCGCCGTAGCGGTCGTACACGGACGCAAACGCATCGCGGTCGGCGGCCAGCACTCCCGCGACGAGCTCCGCATCGGTGGGTCCGGGCGGCCCGGGCGCGGCTGTCACGCTCGCATCCTACGGAGGATCGCGCACACCCACTGGCAACCCTCGACATCGATCATCCTTACTCCTGGCGGTCACTCTTGTGTGAACAGAGCACCGGTAGGAGTCGCGAGAGGGTCTGAGTCTTACAACTTTGGGTGGCTCAGCTGTCGAGCTCAGGCTTGACGACGGCCTGCCTGCGTACGATCATCATCCGCTGGAACACCGTGATGAGGCTGGCGACGGCAAGCGCCCACAAGGTGATCTCGCGCAGGAAGTCCCAGTGGAACAGCCCCGCCAGGCCGGTCATGACCAGGATCGACACGAGCCGGTCGGACCGCTCCGCGATGCCACCCTTGGCGGTCATGCCAAGGCTCTCGGCGCGCGCCCGGGCGTACGACGTGAGGTTTCCGAGCACGAGGCAGACGAGGCTGAGGTAGAGGTAGGTCTTCGGATCGCCGAGATCGGCCTTCGCCTTGTCGCTGGCGTAGTAGAGGACAAGCCCGCCAAAGATCGCGGCGTCGCCCACCCGGTCGAGCGTCGAGTCGAGGAAGGCTCCCCACTTCGACGACTGGCCGGACTTGCGGGCCATGTAGCCGTCGATGATGTCGCTGAACACAAAGGCTGTGATGACCAGCACGCCGACGAAGAACTGGCCGCGCGGGAAGAACCACAGGGCGCCGGCGCTGACCCCGATCGTGCCGACCCACGTCACCCAGTCGGGCTTGACGCCCCACTTGAGGAGCAGATCCCCCAGCGGTGCCCAGACATTGCTCCAGAATTGGCGGAAACGTTCGAGCACGATCTAATCCTTCGTGGTTGGCCAGGCTGCAGCGATCATGTCACGGGTGTCGCCGAGCAGTTGAGGCATCGTCTTGGTCTGTCCGATGACGGGCAGGAAGTTGGCGTCGCCGCCCCACCGAGGCACGACATGTTGGTGCAGGTGCGCGGAGATTCCGGCACCCGCAACGGGTCCTTGGTTCATCCCGAGGTTGAATCCGCCGGGGCTCGTCACCGTGCGCAGAGCCCGCATCGCGTCCTTGGTGATCTCGCCGACTTCGAGCGTCTCCTCGTCGGTGAGATCGGTGTAGTCGGCGACGTGACGATAGGGGCAGACGAGGACGTGCCCGGCGTTGTACGGATAGAGGTTGAGGACCGCGTACGCGACCTCGCCGCGATGCACGATCAGACCCTCGGCGTCATCCATCGACGGGATGCGGCAGAACGGGCAGTCGGCCTCGTCTGAGGTCGTCGGCTTGCCCTCCCCCTTGATGTAGACAATCCGGTGGGGCGTCCACAATCTTTCGAACGCATCGCGCTCCCCCACCCCGTCCTGCTCGTCGATCTCAGACATTCAGACCTGCACTCGCTGCTCGATGGCCTCGAGGATGCGCGCGACCGCCTCGTCGAGCGGCACGCCATTGTCCTGGTCACCGTTGCGATAGCGGAACGACACGGCTCCTGCCTCGATGTCACTGTCCCCGGCGATCAGCATGAACGGCACCTTCTGGATCTGCGCATTGCGCACCTTCTTCTGCATACGCTCATCCGAGGTGTCGACCTCGACGCGAATCCCCTTGGACTTGAGCGTCTTGGCCAGCTCGTACAGATAGTCGGCATGGCGCTCGGCGATCGGGATGCCGACGACCTGCACGGGGGCGAGCCACGGTGGGAACGCGCCGGCATAGTGCTCGACGAGCAGGCCGAGGAAGCGCTCGATCGAACCGAACTTCGCCGAGTGGATCATGACCGGCTGCTGGCGACTGCCATCGGCGGCAACGTACTCGAGGCCGAACCCGGCCGGCTGGTTGAAGTCGTACTGGATCGTTCCGAGCTGCCAGGTGCGGCCGATCGCATCGCGCGCCTGAACCGAGATCTTGGGGCCGTAGAACGCGGCACCGCCCGGATCGGGCACGAGCTCGAGGTCGGTGCCCTCGGCTGCTTCGCGCAGCACCTCGGTCGCGACGGCCCACTGCTCCTCGCTGCCGATGAACTTGTCGGAGTCACCACGGGTCGACAGCTCGAGGTAGAAGTCGTCGAGGCCGAAGTCCTTCAGCAACCCCAGCACGAACGACATCAGGTGTCGGATCTCGTCGGGCGCCTGTTCGGGGGTGACGTACGAGTGCGAGTCATCCTGGGTCAGGCCACGTACGCGAGTCAGCCCGTGGACGACTCCGGACTTCTCGTACCGGTAGACGGAGCCGAACTCGAAGAACCGCAGGGGCAGCTCACGGTAGGAACGGCCGCGCGCCTTGAAGATCAAGTTGTGCATCGGGCAGTTCATGGCCTTGAGGTAGTACTTGCTGTTCTCGAGGTCCATCGGCGGGAACATCGTGTCTGCGTAGTACGGCAGGTGGCCGGAGGTCTCGAACAATCCGCCCTTGGAGATGTGCGGAGACCCGACGTAGTCGAAGCCCTCCTCGATGTGCCGGCGACGGACGTAGTCCTCCATCTCGCGCTTGATGACTCCACCCTTGGGGTGGAACACCGGCAGGCCGGAGCCGATCTCGTCGGGGAAGCTGAACAGGTCGAGCTCCTGACCAAGGCGTCGGTGGTCCCGGCGCTGTGCCTCCTCGATGCGATGCAGGTGCTCGTCGAGCGCCTCCTTGCTCTCCCAGGCGGTGCCATAGATGCGTTGCAGCTGCTTGTTCTTCTCGTCGCCGCGCCAGTATGCGGCAGCGCTGCGCATCAGGGTGAACGCCGGGATGCGCTTGGTGGTCGGCAGGTGCGGTCCGCGGCAGAGGTCCTTCCACGCCAGCGATCCATCGCGCTTGAGGTTGTCGTAGATCGTCAGGCCGCCCTCGCCGACCTCGACGCTTGCGCCCTCGGCTGCGTCGCC
>JAOPXO010000157.1 GCA_025965115.1 Aeromicrobium sp. | reverse complement strand
TTACCGCGCGGTCCGTAACGTGAAGGCATGAGCCGAATTGCAATCGTCGGGGGCCATGGCAAGATCGCCCGCCTCCTCATCCCACTCCTCGCGGCCGGCGGTCATCAGCCGGTCGCTCTCGTACGCAATGCCGACTACCGGTCCGAGCTCGAGGGCCTCGGCGCGGCGGTCGGCATCCTCAACATCGAGCAAGATGACGCCGACGCATTCGCCACCGCCTTCACTGGCAGCGATGTGGTCGTGTTCGCAGCCGGTGGCGGGCCCGACGGCAACATCGAGCGCAAGCGAACCGTCGACCTCGGCGGGTCGCTCAAGTCGATCGAAGGCGCGAGGACCGCAGGCATCCAGCGATTTGTCCAGATCTCAGCCATCAACGTGGACGAGCCGGTGGCAGCGGATGCCGGCGACGTGTGGAACGCGTACGTCGAGGCGAAGCGCGATGCCGACATTGCGCTGCGCGCGAGCACCCTCGACTGGACGATCATCCGACCCGGCGCGCTCACCGACGACGCGCCGACCGGCAAGATCGAGCTCGCCGACAAGGTCGACCGCGGGCCGATCCCGCGGGCCGACGTCGCCGCCCTGATCGCGGCAGCGCTCGACTCCCACGAGACGATCGGTCACCAGTGGGAGGTTGTCGGCGGCGACGACCCAATCGCCGACGCGATCAGCTCAGCGACGAGATAGCGCCTGGCGGTCGACCTTGCCACCCGCCAGGAGCGGCAAGGTGTCGAGCAGGACGATCTCGCGCGGCGCCCAGGTGCGTGGCAGGCCCGCCGCCTCGACGGTGTCGCGCACCTCATCGAGTCGGAGACCATCAAGGCATACGGCGTCGTCGGGCACGAGATAGGCCACCACCCGGGTGCCCCACTCGTCATCAGGCACGCCGACGGCGGCGACATCGCGCACGCCCTCGTGCCGTCGCAGCGCCTCGGTGACGGCCGGCAGCGAGATGTTGATGCCGCCGCTGATCACCACGTCATCACGACGGCCGAGCACGCGCAGGCGTCCATCCGCATCGAGCTCACCAAGGTCGGAGGTCGAGAACCAACCGTCCCGTAGCACCACAGCCGTCGCGTCCAAGTCGGCGTAGCCGTCGAAAAGGACCGGTCCACCGAGCAGCACCTGACCGTCGTCATCGATCCGGATGCGCACCCCATCCAGTGGCAACCCGTCGTACACGCAGCCACCGCAGGTCTCGCTCATGCCGTACGTGCGGACGACCCGCACGCCCGCGACTCGAGCCTGATCAAGGAGATCAGACGGCATCGCCGCACCACCGAGGAGTACAGCGTCAAGAGCCGCGAGGTCAGCGAGTCGACCCTCCTCGGCGAGCCGGAACAGCTGGGTCGGCACCAGCGAGGCGTAGCGCCGTTCGTCAGTCATGGCTGCGATAGCCGTGGCCAGATCAGCGTGCTCGGCCAACAGCACCGGATCGGTGCCGGACAGCACCGAACGTACGAGCACCTGCAGCCCCCCGACTGCGGTGGCCGGGAGCGCGAGGAGCCATTGCCCCGGACCACCCAGCCGGTCGAGCGCCGCGGTCGCAGACGCAGTCACCGCTGTGTGGGAGAGGATCACGTCCTTGGGCTCGCCGGTGCTGCCCGAGGTGCGTATGACAATCGGATCTCCGCCGTCGCGGAGCCAGGGCTCGAGCAGAGCGAGGACCTCGCGCGGATCGCCGGCCACGGGTTGGAGGCTCGCGCTCATTCGGCGACGGCTTCCGCCACGAGCCCAGCGACCGGTCGCTTGAAGTAGACCCATGGGAACCACATCGTGCCGACGCGCTCCCAACCCTTGGACTCGAGCTCGCGCGCCTTGCGACTGCCGACAACGACGCGTCGGTGCTCCCAGCGAGTGTCCGAGCGCTGCACATCGTGGAAGAACGGTCCGTAACCGATCGAGTGCCAGCCCTGCGCACCCCAGTCGTTGAGCTGCTCGATCTCGTTGGCCGCCGTGAGACCGACCAGCCTGCGGCACTCGGGCGAGTCCTCGTAGACGTCGACCTTGAGGCCGAATCGCTGCTGCGCCGCCTGCCGGCTCATGCCCAGCGCCGAGCCGATCGCCTCCCAGCTCCAGCCGGCAGAGCGCGCTGACGACACTGCGGAACGTACGAGATTGCCGGTCTCGGTGTGGACACGGCTGGTCAGCACCACGAGGTCGAGGTGGGCCTGCTGATCAGTGTCGAGGCGGCGGCCTAGCGTCGGGTCCATGCGCGCGACGGCCTGCGCCAACAGGTCAGCCAGCTCGTCAGCTTCGGGACTCATCTCGTCAACAGTACGTTGACGTCCAATGAGCGTCAACCCGACCTTGACAGCCACCTCCACGGTGGCAGGACCGGTGATGGCAGACTTGTCGCTCGTGACCACGCCGACCCCCACCAAGCTCTGGATCGCCGGAGCCCGCCCCCGTACGCTGCCCGCCGCCGTGGCCCCTGTCGTGGCCGGCAGCGGGGTCGCCGCGTACGTCGACGCCTTCTGCTGGTGGAAGGCGTTGCTCGCCCTCGGCGTCTCTCTCGCGCTGCAGATCGGCGTCAACTACGCCAACGACTACTCCGATGGGATCCGCGGCACGGATGCGGATCGCGTCGGCCCACTGCGCCTCGTCGGGTCCGGCCTGGTCCCGGCCAACCAGGTCAAGATCGCGGCGCTCTCCTTCTTCGCCCTTGGGGGCGCGCTCGGATTCGCCCTCGCCGCCACAACAACGTGGTGGCTGTTGCTGGTCGGCGCCGCCGCGATCGCCGCCGCCTGGACCTATACCGGAGGCCCTTCGCCCTATGGCTATCGCGCACTGGGCGAGGTCAGCGTCTTCGTCTTCTTCGGACTGGTCGCCGTGCTCGGCACGGCATACGTGCAGATCGAGGACGTCACCTGGCTGGCGGTTGCCACCGCGATCGGGGTTGGTGCGCTCGCCTGCGCGATCCTTGTCGCCAACAATCTGCGAGACATTCCGACCGACACCGAAACCGGCAAGAAGACTCTCGCGGTCGTGCTCGGCGACTCCCGCACGCGCCAGTTCTTCACGCTGCTGATCGTCATCGCCCTCGCCATGCTGATCTGGGCGTCGACGTTCACCCTCTGGGCGCTGCTCGGCCTGGCCATGATGCCGCTGGCCGTTCGAGCCCGCCAGACCGTCGCCTCCGGCGCCAAAGGTATGGCACTCATCCCCGTGCTGCGAGACATCGGTCTGTCCGAGCTCGTGTATGCCGCAGGTCTGGCCCTCGGTCTCGTGATTGGGCGCTGACGTGCTGCGCGTCGCTGTCATCTCCGACACCCACGCGCCACGCTTCTGGAAGTCGATGCCGTCTGCCGTTGCGGATCAGCTGCGCGGCGTCGATGTGATCCTGCACGCCGGCGATGTGTGCACGCCCGACGTCCTCGACGAGTTGTCGGCGTATGCGCCCGTGCACGTCGTGCTCGGCAACAACGACGGCCCGGATGTCGCCGCGTGGGGTGCCCCGGAGACTCTGGAGCTCGACCTGGACGGCGTCCGAGTCGCGATGATCCACGACAGTGGGCCGAAGGAGCGTCGGGCCTTCCGGATGCGCGAGCGGTTTCCAGACGCCGACCTGGTCGTGTTTGGGCACTCACACATCCCGTGGGACACCGAGCAGGCCGGGCAGCGCCTGTTCAACCCTGGATCGCCGACCGACAAGCGGCGTCAGCCCAGCGGCACGATGGGCCAGCTCGTGCTCGACGACGGAGCGCTGGTCTCCGCGACGATCGTGCAGTTGAGCTAGCCGGCGAAGACTCCGGTGCGGCCGAACTCCTCGAGCTTCTCGGAGTACGGCGTGATGTCGAGTCCCTTCGACACCAACCACTCGTCATTGAAATAGGTGTCGAGGTAGCGGTCGCCGCCGTCACACAGCAGTGTCACCACGCTCCCGGACTCGCCGTTTGCCCGCATCTGCTCGATCAGGGTCAGCGAGCCCCACACATTCGTCCCGGTCGAGCCACCGACCGGACGGCCGAGGATTCGAGAGACCCAGCGCATCGCAGCGATTGAGGCGGCGTCCGGGACACGCACCATGTCGTCGATGACGCCGCCGACGAAGGACGGCTCGACTCGCATACGCCCGATGCCCTCGATCCGCGACGGGGTGTCGGTGACGACATCGGAGCTGTCGGTGTCCCAGCCTCCATAGAATGCGGAGTTCTCGGGATCGGCGACCGCGACGCGGGTGTTGAAGCGCCGATAGCGGACGAAGCGCCCAATCGTCGCTGAGGTGCCACCGGTGCCGGCGCCGACGACAACCCAGCTCGGGCACGGGTGCGGCTCGGCCTGCATCTGCTCGAAGATCGACTCCGCGATGTTGTTGTTGCCGCGCCAGTCAGTGGCGCGCTCGGCGTACGTGAACTGGTCCATGTAGTGGCCACCGCACTCAGCCTCCAGGCGGCGCGCCTCGTCATACATCGTGGCCGGATCGTCGACGAGATGGCAGCGGCCGCCATAGAACTCGATCAGCGCGATCTTCTCGGGACTCGTCGAGGCCGGCATCACGGCGACGAACGGTAGTCCGATCAGCCGAGCGAAGAAGGCCTCGCTGACCGCCGTCGACCCACTCGACGCCTCGATCACCGTGCTGCCGCGACCGATCCAGCCATTGCACAGCGCGTAGAGGAACAGCGATCTGGCGAGCCGGTGCTACAGGCTGCCGGTCGGGTGAACCGACTCATCCTAGAGATACAGCTCTATGCCCGGCACCGGGATCGGCAGGACGTGCAGGGGGGTGACAGCGCTGCGATTGGCATCGGCGTCGACGCGTCGGATGGCCTCGGCGATCCAGGCGCGGTCGTCAGTCGACGTCTTCGGCACGGCGCGACTCCTCGATGCGTTCGGTCATGCGCGCGGCACGCTCCTGGATGTTGGCAGCGAGCTTGCTGCGCAGACCCGACAACGCGAAGACCGAGATGACCGACGAGCCCACCAGGGCGATCAGCAGGACGAAGAGGTTCTCGACGGCGGTCGACTCCAGGAAGATCGACGCGATCAGCCAGACGATGCCGTAGGTGACAGCGAAGACCCCGATCCGGGCGAGCGTGTAGGTCCAGAAAGCCTTCATGACCGCAGCCTAATCGCTGCCCGGATCGTCGGGCCGGGCCGGTTGCGAGGCTCCCGTACCGTTGACATATGGGCAAGGCAATTCTCGTCGTCATCGGCATCGCGCTGTTCGTCTACGCGGTGTTCGACCTGATCGCGACACCCTCGACCCGGGTGCGCTACCTGCCCAAGCTGGTGTGGTTCGTGGTGCTGTTGTTTGCCCCGATCGGTCCGTTGCTGTGGCTCTACTTCGGCCGCATGCGCCAGACGTCTCCCCCACCCTCGAAGGGTGACGGCGTCTGGACACCGCCGCCGGGTCCACGTGGCCCTGACGACGACCCCGACTATCTCCGCAACCTCTGAGCTTCAGTCGTCCCAGCGAAAGAACCGGGACGCGATCGCAGTGACGACGACCGCGAAGCCCAGCAGGAACACGATCGGCATGACGGCACTACTGGGCCCATCGCCACGCACCATGGTGTCGAGCATTCCCTCGTTGAGGTGCTTGAGCGGAAGTAGTTTGCCGACGGTCGCAATCCAACCCGGAGCGCCGTCCAGCGAGAAGAACGATCCAGACAAGAAGGCCATCGGAAGCACGACGAAGTTGGAGATGCCGATCGCTGCCTCCTCGGTCTTGGAGATCGCGCCGGCGAACAATCCGATCGACATGAACGCCAGCGTCCCGGCCACGAGGAGTGGAATGATCATCGGCCACCAGCCGGTGAGCTGCAGGCCGAAGAAGGCCTTGCCGATGCCGATGAAGATTGCTGCCTGCATGAGTGCGATGGCCAGGCTCACCGCAACACGCGCGAGCACCACAGATGACGTACGTACCGGCGCGAGGCGAAGCCGCCTGAGCAGACCGTTCTTGCGCCACACCACGAGGTTGGCCGCGGCACCGAACGTCGCACCCGCCGCTATCGCCCAACCAAGCAGGCTCGGCGTGTAGAACTGGATCGCCGAGAGCGACTCATCCTCGACCTGTTGGGTCGTGACGTTGAACTTCGGTGGTTGACCCGTGACGGCGATATTTGCCGCCTGGACAATTGCCTGGAACTGCCCCTGTAGTTCGGCCGCCTTGACCGGGTCGGCGCGCGAGAAGTGAAGGACCAGTGTGTCGCCCTTCTGGGTGATGAGAGCGTCGGCATCACCCTTCTTGACCTTGCGCAGAGCGGCCGCTTCGTCGGTCGACTTGTGGATGCCGAGGCTCTTGGCATACGCCGCCTTGGCCTCCTTGGGGGCGTCGTCGAGGATCGCCACGTGTCCGATCTGGATGACGTCCGCCTTGGATGCGCCGTCATCGGTGAAGATGCCGCCGAAGAGCACCAGGAACATCAACGGGAAAATGATCGAGAAGAACAGCGCCATCCGGTCGCGGAAATAGCCCTTGAGCATCGCCGTCGCGAGACTGCGCAAGGGCCTCATGCGCGGTACTCCCGTCCGGTCAGCTCCAGGAAGACGTCCTCGAGCGAGGCGCCCTTGACGCTGAGCCCGTCGAGCGCATCGCGATTGGCGAGCTGGGTCAGCACCCGTGACGGCTCGCGGGTCGTGATCGTCAGGGCCGACTCCTCGTCGACCACCGGATCACCGCCGGCGATCTCGCGCGCCGTCTCGACCGTGATCGTTCCGGGGGCCAGGCTGATGCGCACCGGTGCGTCGAGCCCGCGCACGAGGGCGGCCGGAGTGTCGAGCTCGAGGATCTTGCCCGCATCCATGATTGCGACCCGATCGCACAAGACCTCGGCCTCGTCCATGTAGTGCGTCGTGAGGACCACGGTGCGACCCGAGTCGTTCATCGTGCGCAAGACATCCCAGAGGTTGCGTCTGGCCTGCGGATCGAGGGCCGCCGTCGGCTCGTCGAGGAACACGACGTCGGGGTCGTGGATCAGCGCGCACGCGATGGAAAGTCGTTGCTTCTGACCGCCGGAGAGATCCTCCGTGCGTACATCGGCCTTGTCGACCAGCCCGACCTCTTCGAGCATCTCATCAGTCCGACCCGCAGCGACGCCGTACAGGGAGCCGAAGGTGTCGAGCTGCTCGCGGGCGGTGAGCCGTTCGAAGAATGACGACGCCTGCAGCTGCACACCCATCCGCCGTTGCAGGGCCGGCTCGCGCTTCCACGGCTCGTACTGATCGATGCGTACAGTGCCGGCCTGCGGCTTGCGCAGGCCCTCGATCATCTCCAGCGTCGTGGTCTTTCCGGCGCCGTTGGGTCCGAGCAGTCCGAAGAACTCACCCGATGCCACCGTGAAGCTGACTCCGTCGACGGCACGCGTGTCGCCATACGTCATGACGAGCCCTTCGGCCCTGATCTCGACCCCCATGCCAAAGACCCTAGCGGCGTACGAGGGTCCTGCCCGTGACAGCCGTCAGGGTTACTTCGCGTACGAGTGCAGGCCGGGGATGAACAGGTTGACGCCGATGAAGTTGAACAGGAAGCAGCCGAAGCCGATGAGCGCGATGATCGCCGCGTTCCGGCCCTTCCAGCCTGCGGTCGCGCGGGCGTGGAGGTAGCACGCGTAGACGACCCAGGTGATGAACGCCCAGACCTCCTTGGGGTCCCAGCCCCAGTACTTGCCCCAGGCATACTGCGCCCAGATCGGACCGGCGATCAGCGCCGCAAACGTCCAGATCGGGAAGGCGAACGCGTGGACGCGGTAGGCCACCTTGTCGATCACGGCCGACGGCGGGATGCGCCACAGGAAGCCGACCTGCTCATCAACCGGCGTGATGCGCTCGGCCCGGGACTTCAACAGGAACAGGATCGATGCCGCAGCACCCACGAGGAATGCCGAGCCCGCGATCATCGCGCCGAGCACATGGATGACGAGCCAGTACGAATGGAGCGCCGGCACCAGTGGTCCGGGCGGCACCCACACCAAGGCCGACAGACCCAGCACAACCATGCCGAAGCCGGTGATGATCGGACCGACCCAGTCGATGCCCCAGACCCTGACCAGGACGAGGTACGCGCTGAGGACGACGAGAATTCCGGCACAGCCGAACTCGTACATGTTGCCCCACGGCACGCGCTGGGCAGACAGCCCGCGCGCGATGACACCCGCGAGCAGGACGAGCCAGGCCAGCCCGGTGAGCGAGAGACCGATCCCACCGGCGACATCACTGCGATCGGCCTCTTCGGCCGGTCCGGCAGGCTTCGACGTCGACCCACCGGCCTCGACGAGTGCGTGGTCCGGCGCGACATTGCGGGCAAAGCCCCACTGAGCGACATACGCGATGAAGGCGAGGCCGAGGATGACGGTTGCCGACGCGACGGCGTAGTTGGAGATCTGTTCGTACTGCGCGAGCGTCATTGCGTCGTCTCCTGTGTCTCGCCGAGCGATTCGCGGAATCGCTGGAGGAAGTCGTCCAGGTCGGCGGGCAGATCGTCACGGGGTACGCGATCGAGCACGGCGACCTCCACCACGGTACGTGAGCCCTCACGACGGGCACGTATCCAGGTGCGCCGGGGCTTGATCGACAGCGAGAGGATCAGCCCCAGCACGCCAGCGGCGACGCCGAACAGCGGCACCTTCACCAACGGTGACGAGCTGAACTGGAAGCGCACGAACTGCAGCGTCTTGACGTACTGGATCGTGCCGCCGCCGGGCAGCTTCTGGGTCTGGCCCTCGTTGAGGCTGACCGGGAAGCCCTTGCCGTCCGAACCCATGTATTGCTTCATCTTGGCCTTGTCGAGCACGTAGACCGACTGGGACAGACCCGTGTCGAGACCAAGGTCGCCGTGCCAGACAAACAGACCGAGGTGTGGATTGGCGGCCGCCGGGAACGCCGAGATCGCGACACCGTCCTTGCCGGCGACGGCGGTCGGCAGGAAGAAGCCCTGGAAGCCGAGCTGCTCGGGCTTGGCATCGGGCACCTTGACGACGCCGGTCGACGTGTACGACGGGTCGGTCGGCAGGAATGGCACGGCGTCGTCAAACGCGACGTGACCTTGCGCATCCGTGACCTTGATGACCGGGGCATAACCCTGACCCACGAGATAGACCGACGTGCCGTTGATCTTGAGCGGGTGGTTGACGGTGATGTCGAACGGCCGCTCGGCGGAGCTCGGGGTCGGGGTGTAGCGGCCGGTCGCCTCGAACGCGCGGGGTGCCCCGCGTTGCGGACCGGTCAGCTGGAACCTCGCAGTGAACTTGTCGAGGGTCATGGAGAACGGCGGCAGCTTGTCGGTGTTGAACAATGACCCGGAGCCGAAGTCGTCGTACTGCGCGAGGGTGTTGGAGAATCCCTGGCCCTCGGCGACGATCGCCGTGCCGCGATAGCCGAACAGCGTGCCGAATGCGACGCCCAGAAGCACCACGACGACACTGATGTGGAACACCAGATTGCCGGCTTCACGCAGGAAGCCCTTCTCGGCCCTCAGCTCACCGACATCACCCTCGGTGACGGTGTCGACCCGAGCCCGTCCAAGCGTCCGGCGGCCGGCCTTCAGGACATCGTCGACGGACGCCTCGGTCTCGAACGATGCCGAGGCGGGCAACCGCGAGAAGTTCTTGGGTGCCTTGGGCGGACGCGCTCGTAGGGCCCGCAGGTAGACGAAAGACCGGGGCAGGATGCAGCCGACCAACGACACCAACAGCAACAGATAGACGGCGCTGAACCACGGCGAGGTGTAGACGCTGAAGAAGCCGAGCTTGTCGAGCACGGGCGCGCTCTTGGGATGCTCGATGAAGTACGCCTCGACGTTCCGCGGATCGACACTGCGCTGCGGATAGAGCGACCCGGGCACCGCGGTGATCGCCAGCAACAGGAGCAGGAACAGCGCCGTACGCATCGACGTCAGCTGCCGCCAGAACCATCTGGTGAACTCGCGCTGGCCGAGGGCCGGGACCGCATTCGTCATGCCGTCACCAGCGTGAAGAAGCCACGATACGGAGGCGACGGCATGAGCCCTGCATCACGATTCACCCGCTCGCTCATATTGCCGACGTTCCGGTGCCGAAGGTGGTCTGGAGATGCGCGACCAGTGAGTCGTAGACACCGCTGACCAGGAGTACTCCGACGGCGACCAGCATGACGCCGCCAGCGATGTTGACCGCGCGCTGATGGACCTTGACCCAGTTCACGGCTCGCATGAACCGGGTGAAGGCCAACGCGGCAAGCACGAACGGGATGCCAAGCCCCAGGCAGTAGGTGAATGTCAGGAACGCACCCCGCGGTGCCGTGCCCTGGTTGTTGGCGAGGGTCTGGACGGTGCCAAGTGTCGGGCCGACACAGGGCAGCCAGCCGATCCCGAACAGCGCGCCAAGGAGTGGCGCGACGCCGATTCCCACTGCGGGCACGGCATGGATCCGATACTCCCGCTGCATCAACGGAATGAATCCCATGAACACGAAACCAAGGCAGATCACGATGATGCCCAGGACGATCGAGATCTGC
>JAOPXO010000280.1 GCA_025965115.1 Aeromicrobium sp. | reverse complement strand
GCGATCAGCGGGTTGAGCAGGCCTAGTGCGGCGAGCGGGATTGCGGCAACGTTGTAGGCGAAGGCCCAGAACAGATTGCCCTTGATGGTTCGCAGGGTCGCGCGCGAGAGGCGTACGGCGTCAACCGCCGTGGCCAGATCACCCTTGACCAGCGTCAGGTCGGAGGCCTGGATGGCCACGTCGGTGCCGGTGCCCATCGCGATGCCGAGGTCGGCTGCGGCAAGGGCCGCCGCGTCGTTGACGCCGTCGCCGATCATCGCCACGGCGCGGCCCTCGGCCTGCAGATCGCGGATGGTCTGAAGCTTGTCGGCGGGCGTCACATCGGCAAAGACCCGGCTGATGCCGACTTCGGCGGCCACAGCGTCCGCGACGGCATGATTGTCGCCGGTCAGCAGGATTGGCTCGAGGCCCAGCGAACGCAGATCGTCGATCGCGCGGGCCGACGTGGGCTTGATCGTGTCTGCGATGGCAATCGTGCCGCGGAACGCGCCGTCCCATGCCACAGCGACAGTCGTACGTGCCGCGCCGCCGTCAGGCACGTCGATGCCCTGCTCTCGCAGCCAGGCAGGCCGTCCGACCAGTGCCGTCCGGCCATCAACGACTCCGCTGACGCCGAAGCCTGCGTGGTTCTCGAACGACTCCACCGCGACCGGCTCAACCAGCGCGGCAACGGCGCGCGCGATCGGATGCTCGGAGGCGTGCTCGAGCGATGCGGCGACAAGCCGCAGCTCATCGACTGAGACACCAGGCGCGGGATCGACCGCGACGACCGACATCTGACCACTGGTGACGGTGCCGGTCTTGTCGAGCACGACGGTGTCGACGGCGCGCGTGGACTCGAGCACCTGCGGACCCTTGATCAGGATGCCGAGCTGGGCGCCGCGGCCGGTGCCGACCATCAACGCGGTCGGTGTGGCGAGGCCGAGGGCGCACGGGCACGCAATGATCAGCACGGCGACGGCGGCGGTGAACGCCGAGGCGACCGAGCTGCCTGTCAGCAGCCAACCGGCGAGGGTGGCGAGTGACAGGCCGATCACGGCGGGAACGAACCACGCGGAGATGCGATCGGCCAGCCGCTGCACTTCAGCCTTGCCCTCCTGGGCTTCCTCGACGAGCTGGGCCATCTGGGCAAGCTGGGTGTCGGCACCGACGGCGGTCGCTCGTACGAGCAGTCGCCCGCTCTGGTTGATCGTGGCGCCGGTGACCGTACTGCCGGGCGCGACCTCGACGGGCAGCGATTCGCCGGTCAACATCGACTCGTCAATCGCCGAGGTGCCGTCGACGACAACCCCGTCGGTGCCGATCTTCTCGCCCGGGCGTACGACGAACTGATCGTCAGCGTGCAGCTCAGCCAGGGGGACCACACTCTCGCGGCCATCGCGGAGGACGGTGACCTCGCGGATCCCGAGGTCCATCAGTGCTCGCAGGGCCGCGCTCGACTGGGTCTTGGCATTCGCTTCGAGGTAGTGGCCGGCGAGGATGAACACCGTGACGGCGCTGGCGACCTCGAGATAGATCTCGTCGTGCCCACTGTTACGGGCCAGCCACGTCAGCTGCATCTTCATACCGGTCATGCCGGCGTCACCGATGAACAGCGCCCACAGCGACCAGAGGTAGGCGGCGCCGACCCCGACACTGACCAGCGTGTCCATCGTGGCGGCGCCGTGCCGGGCATTGGTCCAGGCCGCCTTGTGGAACGGGTATGCGCCCCACAGGACGACCGGTGTCGCGAGAGCCAGCGCGGCCCATTGCCAGTAGTCGAACTGCAGTGCCGGGATCATCGACAGCAGCACGACCGGCACCGCGAGTGCCGCGGAGACCCGCAGTCGGCGCAGCATCGAGGCCGCACCGTGCAGGCCTCCGTGTTCGTGGTGCCCCGCCTCGGGCGAATGCATGGACGCCGTGTAACCGGTCTTCTTCACGGTGTCGATCAGGGTCTGCACGTCGACGTCCGTAGCCGTCTCGATGGTGGCGCGCTCAGTCGCATAGTTGACCGTCGCGGTCACGCCATCGAGCTTGTTGAGCTTCTTCTCGACCCGCATGGCGCACGACGTGCAGGTCATCCCTCCGACGTCCAGCTTGTGCGTTGTCATACGAGTGGCAGGTCGCGCGGGCTCGCGAGTGCATAGCCGGCTTCGTCGATCGCCTCAGCCACGGCGGCCGGGTCGAGTGGCGCGGCGCTCTCGACGGTCACGGTCGACGTACCGCCGGCGACCAGGTCGACGTGCACCGAGGCGACGCCGTCCAGCGTGGACAGCTCCTCGGTGACGGCCGAGACGCAGTGCTCGCAGGTCATCCCGGTGACGCGATAGGTGTCAGTCATGTCCCCCCTAAGAACGTACGAGACGGGCGATCGCCTCGGACGCTTCCTTGACCTTGATGTCGGCTCCTTCGCCGCCGGCCTTCGCGGCGTCCATGACGCAATGCATCAGGTGTTCGTCGAGCAGCTTGATCGCCACCGCCTCGAGAGCCTTCGTGGTCGCCGAGACCTGGGTCAGCACGTCGATGCAGTACGTGTCGTCCTCGACCATGCGCGACAGTCCGCGTACCTGCCCCTCGACGCGCTTGAGGCGTTTGAGGATTGCGACCTTGTCATCGGAGTAGCCGGGCATCGTGTCCATACCGGCGAAGATACCCCCTAGGGGTATACAACTCAAGTCCGTAAGTAGAGGCTCTTCTCATGAGTGAGATTCCCGGACTGGACGGATTGCTCGGCGTCGAGCACGTCGAAGCATCGGCCGACAAGGTCGTCGTACGCTTCACGATCGGCGCCCACCACCTGCAACCGTTCGGCATCCCACACGGTGGGATCTACTGCGCCGTGCACGAGTCGACCGCCAGCGTGGCGGGCCAGATCTGGCTGGGCGACCGCGGAATCGTCGTGGGCACCAACAACTCCTCCGACTTCCTGCGCCAGGCCAAGGTCGGTGACACCATCACGACCACGGCAACCCCGATCCACCGCGGTCGCAGCCAGCAGTTGTGGCATCTCGACTCGACCAATCAGGACGGCAAGCTCATCGCGCAGGGTCAGGTCCGACTGGCCAATCTCGACCAGGAGATCTCACCGGAGGCGCTCGCCCAGTTCACCGGCACGGTCGCAGGCTAGGTATGCCGCGCCGTCTCGTCCTGGACTGCGACACCGGGACCGATGATGCGATCGCGATCATGCTCGCGTGCCGCCGACCGGAGCTCGACCTGATCGGTGTGACGGCAGTCTGGGGCAATCACGCCGTCGAACACACCGCAGACAACTCCCTGCGCACCCTTGATCTGATCGGTCGCACTGACATACCTGTGCTCGCCGGATGCTCAGGACCGATCGAGCCGGGTGGCGAGGAGCAGGAGGGCAGCCCGGAACCGGACACCCTCCCGATCCCGCCGAGCACGCGATCGATCGAGTCGGCACATGCCGTCGAGTGGCTCATCGAGACTGCCCGGGCAGCGACTGAGCAGTTCACCCTCGTACCGACCGGCTCGCTCTCCAACATCGCCTCGGCCGTACGCGCCGACCCTGCGTTCGTCGAGGCGGTCGAGGAGATTGTCGTGATGGGCGGAGTGGTCGAGCGGGGCGGCGCTCTGCCGGACGTCGAGACGAATGTGGCCTACGACCCGGACGCGGCGCAGATCGTGCTGGACGCCGGCTTTGAGCAGTTCGTGTTGGTGACTCTGGATGCGACCTATCGGGCGACCGTGACGTCGGAGCAGTGCGAGCTGCTCCGCAATGCCGGCGGCGTCGCCGCAGAGCTGGCGGCGGAGTTCATCGAACAACGCATCGCCCGCTATCGGTTGCTCCCCGCGATGGGCGGGCGAGCTGCGGCTCCAGTCCATGATGCGCTGACCATCGCCTACCTGGTGGACCCGACGCTGGTCACGCTTCGTACTGGTCGCGTGCGGGTCGAGACCGAGCTCGGCGCCACTCGCGGGCGTACGGACATCGAGCTCGATCCAGCCGTTCCGACAGCGGCGGATGTGCAGATCGCTGTCGACGCGGATGCGGCCCGATTCTTCGAGCTGTTGCTCGAGTCGCTGGGCGGTCCGGAATAGGGCTGGCCACCCCCGAGTTGTCCCGAGTATGGCAACTCTCGGATTGATCGGTGCAGGACACATTGGCAGCGCGCTCGCACGGGCGGCGCTCGGGCAGGGCTGGGACGTGGTGCTCAGCAACTCGAGGGGCCCCGAGACACTGGGGGATCTGGTGAACGAGCTGGGCACTGGAGCGCGGGCGGCAACTCCAGCCGAGGCCGCCGCTGCAGCGGATCTGGTCGTGGTGACGATCCCGACCAAGAACATCGGCGACATCCCGGTAGAGCCGCTGGCGGGCAAGATCGTGATCGACACCAACAACTACTACGAGCAGCGAGACGGCCAGATCGCCGAGCTCGACGATGAGTCCACGACCGTCTCGGAGCTGCTGCAGAGCCATCTGCCGACGTCGAAGGTGGTCAAGGCGTTCAACCACATCGCCGCCAACGACATCGGCGCCCAGGCGCAGCCGGCCGGCACCGAAGGCCGTCGCGCCCTGGCGATTGCCGGCGACGACGCAGACGCCAAGGCGACGGTCGCGGCATTCATCGACTCGATCGGATTCGACACCGTGGACGCCGGAGCGCTGTCTGAGGGTTGGCGCTACCAGAAGGACAACCCTGCCTATATTGCGCGGCACGACGCGGCGGCGCTGACGCAAGCGCTGTCCGAGGCGACGCGTTATCGGGACAAGTGACGAGCCGCTAGACTCGGAGCAGTTGGTCGCGACTGGCGTTGAGGTGGATACCACCGGGGAGCGACTCCCAACACAGACACAGGGACCGTTCGCCTGGGCCCCACGTCAGCCAAGTTCTGCTGACTGGAGGCACGCGAGATGATGATGACCATGACGACCACTGAACCCTTCCCGACCGAACGCCTTGACGACGGCGATGTACGAGTGCTGCTGCTCGAGAACATCCACCCCGACGGCGCCGATTTCCTGCGCGGCAAGGGCTATCAGATCGAGACGCGCGACGGCGCCCTCAGCGAGGATGAGCTGATCGAGGCGATCAAGGGCGTGCACCTGCTGGGCATCCGCTCGACGACGTACATCACCGAGAAGGTCCTCGACGCGGCTCCCGACCTGCTGGCGATCGGCGCGTTCTGCATCGGCACCAACCAGATCGACCTCGCTGCGACAACCGCGCGCGGCATCGCGGTCTTCAATGCGCCGTACTCGAACACCCGAAGCGTGGTCGAGCTGGCGATCGCCGAGATCATCTCGCTGGCCCGCCGACTGCACGAGAAGTCGACCGACATGCACAACGGTGTGTGGAACAAGTCGGCCGCCGGCAGCCACGAGATCCGCGGCCGTACGCTCGGCATCATCGGCTACGGCAACATCGGCAGCCAGCTCTCGGTCATCGCCGAGGCGCTCGGCCTCTCGGTCGTGTTCTACGACATCGACGACAAGCTCGCACTCGGCAATGCCAAGCGCTGCTCGACGCTCGAGGAGCTGCTGGCGATCTCGGACGTCGTGACACTGCACGTCGACGGTCGTCCCGGCAATGCCGGACTGTTCGGCGCTGACGAGATGGCGCTGATGAAGCCGCGCTCGTTGTTCCTCAACCTGTCGCGCGGCATCGCCGTCGACACGGTCGCGCTCCGCGAGCACATCGAGTCGGGCCACATCGCCGGTGCCGCGGTCGACGTGTTCCCGGTCGAGCCGAAGCGTCAGGGAGATCCGTTCGAGTCGGATCTGCGTGGGCTCAAGAACGTCATCCTCACGCCGCACGTCGGTGGATCGACCGAGGAGGCGCAGCAGGACATCGGCCGATTCGTCGCCTCCAAGCTGCGGGCGTACGCCTCGTTCGGCGGCACGTCGCTGAGTGTCAACATGCCGGAGATCAACCTGCCGGCGGACACTTCGAAGCACCGGCTTGCGCTCGTGCACCGCAATGCCCCCGGCGTACTGGCCACGATCAACGGTCTGCTCGGCGAGCACGGCGTCAACATCGAGGCGCAGTCGCTCTCGACCCGCGGCGAGATCGGCTACGTACTCACCGATGTCGCTGACGAGGTGGCGCCGGAGGTGCTCAGGGAGCTCGCCGCGCTGCCCGAGACCGTACGTCTCCGCCAGCTGAGCTGACCGGCTGCTCTCTTCGCGCAAAAGATGCGGATCCCGCCCGGAACAGTACGGTCGAACCGGAGGCCTCGACACAGAGGCAGGCAGCAGGAGGGAGCACAGCAATGATCATTCTTGGCATTGTCCTGGTGATTGTCGGAGCGTTGTTGACCGTCCCGATTCTGGAGACGATCGGCATCATTCTGATCGTGGTCGGAGCGGTGTTGTGGATCCTCGGATCCATGAACCGTGGCATCGGCGGGCGAAGGCACTTCTACTAGACCGCCGTGGTCGCAAACAAAGCAACCGCCCCGATCCGCGCTGCGGACCGGGGCGGTTGTCTGTGCAGATCAGCTCAGGCTGAACGGCGGGAACTCATCGGTCAGCAAGTACATGTACGCGTTGAGGCGAGTGCTCCAGCGCTGCACCCCGACGATGAAGTCGCGGATGCCGGCCGGCCACTTGCCAGTGAAAAGCACCGCGAACCAGGCGACGATGTACGCGAGCGCCGCTGCGATGCCAACGATGCCCAGGGCGATGATGTGCGGGATGACCATCAGGAGACGGAAGAAGATCGTCACGCGGTTGCGACCCTCGAGCTGCGGGGTGAAATCGACCCGGACGCGGGGATAGTCGCCGGGGTCGGCGAATGCCGTGGCGAACGTGAACGGCGGATACTCCTCGGTGAGGAACCCTGCATACACACCGACGCGCGTGCTGTAACGGATGTACATCGCGATCGGGCCGAGAATGCTCTCGGGGACCGTGCCGGTGAACAGGCCAAGGATCCACGCGACAAATGCCAGCACCTCGGCGACGATGCCGAGTGCGTACAGCACGATGAACTGCGGGATGGCGAGAATGATGTTGCCGATGACGCGCCAGCGGGCAATCTTCTCGGGCGGGTCAAGGGTGAAGGTGGCGGGATAGCTGCCAGCGGGGGCGGGTGAGGCCGGCGGCTGAGCCGGGGGCGGGGGTACTGCTGCACTCATGGCGAATCCTCTGGTCTGGTAGGAGTTTCGCTGATCACGCTAGGGCATGAGGACGGCGTTTCCCGGGTGCTTCGCGATGCGAGACAGAGTTTCTGCGCATCCCGCTTCGACCTTGAGCGTGGCGAGTTCGTCGCCTCGGGTCGGTCCGCGGTTGATGATCACGATCGGGATGCCTCGTTGATGAGCGCGGCGTACGAATCGCAGCCCCGACATGACCTGAAGTGACGAGCCGAGCACGACGAGCGAGTCGGTCTCCGCGACCATTTCGTAGCACTGCTCGACGCGATGCTTCGGTACGTTCTCGCCGAAGAACACGACATCAGGTTTGAGCCGCCCGCCGCACGACTCGCAGTCGGCGATCCGGAAGTCTGCGGTGTCCTCGAAGCTCGCGTCGCCATCCGGTGCCAACTCCGCTGCATGCGTGTCATAGCCGGGATTCAGCGCCGTCAGTCGCGCGTGCAGCTCGGCACGTGGGCTGACCTTCCGGCACTCGAGGCAGATCACTCGATCGATCCGGCCGTGCAGCTCGACGAGATCGCGATGACCGGCGAGCGTATGCAGGCCGTCGACGTTCTGGGTGATGAGTCCGGTGAGCTGGCCGGCACGTTCGAGCTCGACAAGCTGACGATGCGCCGCGTTGGGCGCGGCGGCGCGCATACGACCCCAGCCGATGTGCGCGCGTGCCCAATAGCGCTGCTGAGCCTCCGGACCGCGGACGAAGTCCTGATAGGTCATCGGCATCCGCACGGGTGCGCCCGGGCCGCGGTAGTCGGGGATCCCGGAGTCGGTGGACACGCCAGCGCCGGTGAGCACGAGCCAGCGGCGGTCGGCGAGTACGGCCTCAGCGGTCAGCAAGTTCGATCAGCTTCTTGACGGTGTTGAGGTTGCGGGCCGTGCCGGGGACCTTGAGGGCACGCGCGATCGAGTCGGCCTTCATCTCGGGGCGGCCGGCGCCATTGGCGTACTTGATGTGCATCTCGGTGCCAATCACCTTCCACTCGTCGTCCCCGGTTGGGTAGGTCTCGGCCTTGGCGATCGCCTCCGCGGTGGGTTTGCCGGTCAGGAAGCTGACGTATGAGTACTTCGGCTCGCTGACCTCGAACGGGTGGGCGTCGAGTGCCTTCTTGAGTTGGGCCGGCGTCCGGGAGATCACGTCACGGAAGAAGCCGCACTTCTCCTCGATGGTCTTCTCGAGCGCCCGGTCGAAGTCCGCCGCCTTCCCAGGCACATCGGCGACCAGGTTGCCGGACGCGATGTAGGTCTGGACATCCGTCGCGCCGAGATCGGCCACGATGTCGCGCAACTCGGCCATCGGCACCTTGCCGCTGCCGCCCACGTTGATGGCGCGCAGGAAGACGATTCGCGTGGTCACAGGTCCAGTGTGACTCAGCGGGAGATGAGGACGAAGAACACCACCGTCGCGATCACGGACATCGCCGAGCCACCAAGGGCCCAGGGCCAGACCGCCCGCTTCGTGGTCGTGGCGACAACCATCGCGATGGGCGTGGCGACAATGAGGACGACCAGGGCGATCCAGTAGCCAATGATGACCGAGCCGAAGTAGTCGGTGTCGCAGACCATGGGATCGCTGCTGCCGGTGCCGCACGAGTCGGTCAGGAAGATCGCGAAGAGTGAGATCAGACCCATCGCGAGCGAACCCAAGACCTGCAGGACATACAGGATCCAGGAGAGGGTCCGGTCAACGGTCCGGTTCGGGCCGCCCTGCTGTGGTGGCGGGGCGTACGTGGGCGGTGGTGTGCCGTATGGCGGCGGCTCGGGGGTCAGGCTCACACTCGGGAACGTAGCGCCTTTGGCGCCGGCGCCACCGCTGTTTTGCGGGAATGCCAGGAGTCAGTCGACGGTCGGTGTACGCCGTGGCAACAGCGCGATCGCGCCGATCATGACGATTGCCGCCACGCCGGCGCCGAGGTAGACCTCGTGGATCGACGGTTCGAGGACTCGGGCCGACAGATGTTGAAGATCGGGGTGTGAGCCGCTCACCCGGCGCGCCACCGCGGCGTTGGCGATCGCGCCGAACAGCGCGATCCCGAGAGCGCTGCCGACCGAGCGGGCGAACATGTTGGTGCCGGTGACGACGCCGCGGGTCGTCCAGTCGACCGACGACTGGGCCGCAACGAGGACCGGTGACGCGATGAATCCGAGGCCAAGACCGATCAGGAAGCAGGCACCGGCGAGATGCAGCACCGAGCTCTGGCCGTTGACCAGGAGCAGCACGACGGCACCTATCACGACGAATGCCGAGCCGATGAACGCCGTGTCGCGGAACCCGATCCGCAGGTAGAAGCGGCCGGCGATCGCGGCCGAGATCGGCCAGCCGATCGTCATCGCAGCCACCGCAAATCCGGCGATGAGGGCATTCGTGCCGAGCACGCCCTGGGCATACAGCGGGACGTATGAGGTCAAGCCGATCAGCAGGACGCCCACCACCAGGCTGGACGCGTTGGCGCCGACCAGCACTCGACGGTTGAACACCCAAAGCGGCAGGATTGGCTCCTTCGCCCGTCGCTCGATCTGCACGAAGGCGATCAGCAGCACGGCGGCCGCAGCGAGTACGGCGATGCTGGTCGTGGAGTCCCAGGCCCATTGGACTCCGCCCTCGAGCATGCCGAGGATCAACAGGGAGGCCCCGACGGCGAGGGTGGCTGCGCCGGCATAGTCGATCGAATGGCGGGTCTTCGTGACGTTCTCGCGGAAGCTCCGCACAAACATTGCGGTCGCGGCGAGGCCGATCGGGATGTTGACGAAGAAGATCCAGCGCCATGAGAGGTAGTCGGAGAACACGCCACCGAGGGTCGGGCCGATGACAGATGCCGCACCCCAGACGCTCGCGACATAGCCCTGGACCTTGGAACGCTCGGCCACCGAGTAGAGGTCGCCGATGATCGTCATGCTCATCGGCAGCACGGCGCCGGCACCGAGGCCTTGGATCGCGCGGAACACGATCAGCGACACCATGCTCCACGCGGCCCCGCACAGCACCGAGCCGACCAGGAACAGGGCGATGCCGAGCAACATGACCGGCTTGCGGCCGAGGATGTCGGAGAACTTGCCATACAACGGCACCGAGATCGCCTGGGCCAGCAGATAGACCGAGAACAGCCACGGGAACTGGGAGAATCCGCCGAGATCCTTGACCACCGACGGGACCGCCGTCGACAGGATCGTGGCGTCGATCGCGACGAGGCCGACCGACAACATGACGCCCAGCAGCACAGGTCCGCGCTCGGAGCGCAGGCCGACGGAGGAGCGTTCGATGCGTTCGGTCGTCACATCAACGGTGCAACCGGTTGGTCAGAGCAACAATTCCCGGCCGTCCGGCATCAGAGACGGGCGGCGAGCTCCGTGGCCTGCTTGATCGCGCGCTTGGCGTCGAGCTCGGCCGCGACGTCGGCACCGCCGATGACGTGCACCGGCTTGCCGAGCGCCACGAGCGGCTCGACCAGATCGCGTACGGACTCCTGACCCGTGCACAGGATGATGGTGTCGACGTCAAGGATCCGCGACTCCTCGTCCTTGTCACCCTTGCGAAGCGTGATGTGCAGGCCGTCGTCGTCGATGCGGTCGTACGTGACGCTCTTGATCATCTCGACGCCCGAATCCTTGAGCGTGGCCCGATGGACCCAGCCGCTGGTCTTGCCGAGGCCCTTGCCGTGCTCGGTGTCCTTGCGCTGCAGGAGGAAGACCTCGCGCTTGGGCGGTGCCTTGACCTTGGTGGCCAAGCCACCGCGCTCGAGCTCGGGATCGGTGACGCCCCAGCGCTCCATCCAGTGCTCGATCGACTCACAGACGTCGTGCAGCAGGAACTCGGACACGTCGAAGCCGATGCCGCCCGCGCCCATGACCGCAACCCGTGAGCCGACCGGAGCGGCGTGGCGGATGACTTCCTGGTAGTTGACGACCTTGGGGTGATCGACACCCGGCAGCGAGGGGATGCGTGGCTCGACACCGGTCGCGATGACCACCTCGTCGAATGCGGCCAGCTCGTCAACGCCGGCGCGTACGCCGAGGTGGAGCTTGACCCCGTTGACCTCCATGCGGCGGGAGTAGTAGCGGATTGTCTCCTTGAACTCCTCCTTGCCGGGGATCGCCATCGCGAGGCGGAACTGGCCGCCGATCTCCGGGAGCGCCTCGAACAGCTCGACCGAGTGGCCGCGGCCCGACAGCTCGGTAGCCGCGGCAAGACCGGCCGGACCCGCTCCGACGACGGCGATGCGCTTGGCCTTGCGGGTCGGCGAGAGGATCAGTGAGGTCTCGTGCCCCGCGCGCGGGTTGATCATGCAGGTGGCCCGCTTGTTGACGAAGGTGTGGTCGAGGCAGGCCTGGTTGCAGGCGATGCAGGTGTTGATCTCGTCGGCACGATCCTCGGCGGCCTTGTTGACGAAGTACGGATCGCTCAGCAACGGCCGCGCCATTGACACCAGATCGGCCTGGCCCGACGCGATGATCTCCTCGGCGATCTCGGGGGTGTTGATCCGGTTGGACGCGACGACCGGCACCGAGACCTCGGGCTTGAGCTTGCCGGTGACCCAGGCGAATGCCGCTCGCGGGACGGACGTGACGATCGTGGGGATGCGCGCCTCGTGCCAGCCGATGCCGGTGTTGAGGATCGAGACGCCGGCGCCCTCGAGCTTCTTGGCCAGGTCGACGGTCTCCTCCCAGCTCTGGGCGTTGTCGACGAGGTCGAGCAAGCTCATGCGATACATCACGATGAAGTCGTCGCCGACCGCCTCGCGTACGCGCTCCACGATCTCGACCGGGAAGCGCATCCGGTTCTCGGCGCTGCCACCCCATCGGTCGGTGCGGTCGTTGGTGCGAGCGGTCAGCATCTGGTTGATCAGATAGCCCTCGGATCCCATGATCTCGACGCCGTCATAGCCAGCTCGGCGGGCCAGCACCGCTGACTTCGCGAAGTCGTTGACGGTCTCGTCGACCTCCTTGGTCGACATCGCCTTGGGCTTGCCGAATGGCGTGATCGGCGACTTCTTGGTCGACGCAGCGCGCTTGAACGGGTGGTAGCCGTAGCGCCCGGCGTGCAGCAGCTGCATGGCGATCTTGCCGTCGTGCTCGTGCACCGCGTCGGTGACGACCCGGTGCTGGTCGGCGAGCTTGGCCGACGTCATGGTCGAGCCGAACGGCAGCAGCCAGCCGTGCCAGTTGGGCGCGTAGCCACCGGTCACCGACAGCGCGACGCCGCCCTTGGCGCGCTCGGCGAAGTACGCCGCCAGCTCGGGCAGGTGCTTGGCGCGGTCCTCGAGACCGGTGTGCATCGAGCCCATGATCACGCGATTGCGCAGGGTCGTATGTCCGAGGTCGAGCGGCTCGAGCAGATGCGGATAGGGGTTGGTCATGGAGTCACTCTTCGCTCATGGCAGCAATGGCGTCTGCCTGGATCTGGGGGAACTGTGCGGCCATCGCGGTCGCGAGCGCATTGGCTGCCGAGAGGGGTCGCACCATGACGGTGAGCTCGCTGATCTGGCCGTCGTCATTGAGCCGTATGAGGTCGATGCCGTGCACGTTGATGCCGTCGACGATCGTCTCGAAGATCAGCGCGGAGCCCCGACCGTCGTCGTCGGTGAGCTCGCGGACGTACCGGAAGTCCTGAAAGACCCGGCTGACGCCCATCAGGATCGCGCCGACGATCGGCTTGCCTTCATAGGGCTTGAACGCGACGGGGCTGCGGAACACGACATCGTCGGCGAGCAGTGCGCCGGCTCCCTCGAAGTCACGTGCCTCGACGGCGGCTCGAAACGCTTTCATGTGGACTCCTGTGATGGGATGGCGTGGTGATCTCGAAGAGTGCGACGTGGTTCCTGATCGGCGCGGGTGTGTTCAATGTCGTGATCTGGCCGCGCTTTGCCAAGGCGATCGTCGATGACGACCGCGCGTGGGACGGTCGGCACTGGCACAGCTCGCCGACGGCGTTCCTGTGGGTGCACGCCGTGCTGATCACGGTGGCGATCGTGATTGGCCTGGGTGTGCTGGTCGTGGGCGTACGCGCTCATCGCTCGCTCCCGAACACCTGAAGGATCTCGTCGCACCAGTTGAGGCCGTGCTGCTCGGCGAGGATGCCCGCGCGGAGCACGAGGTAGGCACCGAGCTCGTCGTTCTTGAGTGACGCAGGATCGGGATAGTGCTTGGCCGCGTTGGCCTCGTAGAACGCGAGCTGCGCGGCATGCGCGGCCCGACGTACGTGTACGTCGGCGAGCACGGCCTCCTGATCACCGAAGCGGATACCCCGCATCTTGACCGCGAACTCGCTGCGCAGCGCCTCGATCGGGGTAGGCAGCGACAACCACCTGTGCAGCTCGTCGCGTCCCTCGCCGGTGATCGAGTAGACCTTCTTGTCGGGACGGTTGTCCTGCGCGACAAGGTGGGACTCGACCCACTTGTCGGACTCCATCCGGCCGAGCACTTTGTAGATCTGCTGGTGGCTGGCCTTCCAGAAATGTCCGATCGAGGCGTCGAACCGGCGCGCGAGGTCATAGCCCGAGGCGGTCTTCTCCGCCAGGGACACCAGGATCGCGTGCTCAAGAGCCATGGCGAGAACCTACTATGCAACGCGTTGCTATGCAACTAGTTGCCTATGCGCCTACCGGCACCTGAGAGAATCGGGCCATGCCCTATTTCCCCACGATCTATCGCTACACGGCCGACGAGGCGACCCGCGATGAGGTGCGCCCGACGCATCGCGACTACCTCGCCGGGCTGACCCAGCAGGGCCGGCTCGCGATCTCGGGCCGGTACGTCGACGGCGACCGAGGCGGAGCGTTGCTCATCTTCGTCGCCGACTCGGAAGCCGAGGCCCGTGAGCTCTCTGCCCAGGACCCGTTCGTGCTCGCCGGCCTGGTCGAGGAACGCACCGTCCGCGAGTGGCAGCCCATGTCGGGCGCACTCCGCGACCAGTTCTGACTCCAACGCCACACGCAGCGGGCGCTCGAAGAATGAGAAACGGACCGGCACCGTCGGTGCTGGCCCTACGATTCTCCTCATGAAGCTCACCCCCCGCGGCGGACTCACCGCCCTTGCTGCTGTCGCCCTGCTGTTCACTTCGGCCTGCGCGGCCGCCTCCGATTCGGACTCGTCCGGAGTTGCTCCGGGCCACAAGACCTCGCTCACGCAGTGCAAGCCGGCAACTCTTCCGTTGGTCAAGTCCGGCACGCTCACGATCGCGACCGACGACCCGGCATACGACCCCTGGTTCAGCGACAACAACCCGTCGAACGGCAAGGGCTTCGAGTCGGCAGTGGCGTATGCAGTCGCGGACAAGCTGGGCTTCCCGAAGGCCAAGGTCACCTGGGTCAAGCAGGGCTTCAACCAGGCAATCCAACCCGGCAAGAAGAACTTCGACTTCGACATCAACCAGTTCTCGATCTCCGCGAAGCGGGCCAAGGCGGTCGACTTCTCGTACGAGTACTACACCGTCGCACAGGCGATCATCACGCTGAAGAGCTCGAAGTTCGCCGGCGCGACCTCAATGGCCGATCTGAAGGACGCAAAGCTCGGCGCCCAGATCGCCACGACGTCGCTCGACGCGATCGACCAGATCGAGCCGAAGACCAAGCCGCTGGTCTACGACGACACCTCTAAGGCGGGCCAAGCGCTGGCCAACAAGCAGGTCGACGCGATCGTGGCCGACCTGCCGACTGCCTACTATCTGACCGCCGCCGAGATCGACAACTCCAAGATCGTCGGCCAGTTCGACGCGGCGCCTTACAGGCCGGAGACCTTCGGGCTGCTTCTCGGCAAGAACAGTGGACTCACGCCGTGCGCGAGTCTCGCGGTCGCCGCGCTCCACAAGGACGGCACGCTGAAGAAGCTTGAGGACAAATGGCTGAGCCAGGCGACCAGCGTTCCTGAGCTCTACTGACGTGAGCCCCAGCGAGCGGCAGCTCGAACGCCAGCGGTTTCGCCGCCGCCGCTCGCTGATCCGGGGTGCAGTGGCGGCGGTGTCGACGGTCCTGATCCTGGGCGGACTGGCGGTCATCGTCACGCAGTCTCCGGGCTGGCCCCGTGTCCATCGGACCTTCTTCGACTGGAACGACGCGAAGGACGCGTTTCCCAGCATCGCTTCGGCATTTGTCCTCAACATCCGGCTCTTCCTGGTCATCGAGGTGCTGGTGCTGATCGTCGGCATCATTGTCGCGATCGTCCGGGTAGTGCCGTCGCCGGCACTCGCGCCGATCAAGCTGTTGGCGATCGTGTACGCCGATGTGTTCCGCGGAACGCCGACCTTGCTTGTGGTGCTGCTGGTGGGGTTCGGTGTGCCGGCACTGGAGCTGCAGGGCACGCCCACGAGCCTGTTCTGGCTCGGCGTCATCGCCCTCACGTTGAGCTACGGGGCATACGTGGCGGAGGTCATCCGCGCCGGCATCCTGTCGATCCATCCGACCCAGTGGGCCAGTGGTCGGGCGCTCGGTCTGACATACGGCCAGACGATGCGCCACATCGTGCTGCCGCAGGCAATCCGCCGGGTCGCGCCGCCTTTGCTCAACGATTTCGTGTCCCTGCAGAAGGACACCGCGCTGTTGTCGACGATCGGTCTGGTGGAGGCGCTGAGGCAGGCTCAGGTCATCTCTGGCCACTACTTCATCTTCACGCCCTATGTCGTGGCTGCGCTCTTCTTCATTGCGGCGACGATCCCGCTGGCCCGGCTCACCGACTTCCTGACGGTGCGCTCGCTGCGCCGCGAGAACGGGATCTGACATGGCAGAGACCGTGCTCAGAGCCGATGCCGTCCGCAAGTCATTCGGTGACCAGGAAGTGCTCAAGGGGATTGACCTCGAGGTCACCCAGGGTGAGGTCATCTGCCTGATCGGCGCGTCCGGGTCGGGCAAATCCACCCTCTTGCGCTGCCTCAACCTGCTCGAGCAGGTCGATGATGGCGACATCTGGCTGGACGACCAGGAGATCACCGATCCCCGCATCGATGTCGACAAGGTACGTCGCTCGGTGGGCATCGTCTTCCAGGCGTACAACCTGTTTCCGCATCTCTCGGTGTTGGACAACATCGTGCTCGGGCCGGTCAAGGCGCTGGGCCACAAGCGGGCCGATGCGCACGATCAGGCGGTCGAGCTGCTCGATCGGATTGGTCTGGCCGACAAGGCCAAGGCCTATCCCGATGCCCTCTCAGGCGGCCAACAGCAACGGGTCGCGCTGGTGCGCGCGATGGCGATGCAGCCGAAGGTCCTGCTGCTGGACGAGATCACCTCCGCTCTCGACCCGATGCTCGTGGGCGACGTCCTCGACGTGATCCGCGCACTGCGCTCAGAGGGGATGACGATTGTGATGGCCACGCACGAGATGTCTTTCGCTCGCGAGATCGCCGACCGGGTCGTGTTCCTCTGCGAAGGGCAGATCGAGGAGATCGGCACCCCGGAGCAGATCTTCACGGCGCCTCGTAGTCCACGAACGGCCGAATTCCTCACTCGCTATCTCGGCTGAGCGGCTGCAATTCCAGCACGAGCCGCGCCGAACCTGAACGTAACCTGAGAGACAACTGCTCGTTGAGCCTGCAATCGGCAGAGGAGCAGCAATGACTCGCAGGACGATGTTCTGGCTCATGTGCGGTGCGGCGGGAATCCTGTTCGCGCTGTCGACCACGGCGGCCAACGCGCACGTTGAGCGTCCCTCCTACTGGCCAAACCCGGCTCCGGACTGCTCGGTCAGCCCCTGCGCCGGTGGTGCCGTGCCCACCGCAAAGTCTCTGGACTCTGCGCTCGACACCAAACCACCGGGCGTGACGCGCGTGGTGTGCCAGTCCAACTCCCTCGCGCTCGTCACGAAGGCGGCCGCAGCTGCGGTGAAGTCGGGGTACAACATCCGCCCGAGTGACCACCGCACGTTCAGCAACAGCCAGTCGGATGCGCTGCTGAAGACCAACAAGGCGCTGTTCAAGCTGTGCAAGTACCACGAGATACAGCCGGCCGTCACTGCCTCGGGCAACAACGACCGCGTCGTCATCATGCCGGGCCTCTACACCGAGCCGACCGCGCGCTCGCAGCCGACTCATGACGCGGCCTGCGCCAAGTACACGATCCATTCAGATGCCGGCGACCCCGGCGCGCTGTCGCACGAATATCAGGTGCGTTGCCCCAACGACGCCAACCTCGTCTCCGTCATTGGTCGCGGAATCGGCCCCGGCCACGACCCCGACCCCGCACTCGTCGATCGGCACGGGATCCCCAACCTCGGCGCTTGCATCCGCTGCAACCTGCAGATCGAGGGCTCGGGCGTCAGCGCCGACGATGTGGTCATCGATGCCGGCGACACCAAGGCCGGCAATGGCGGCCCTTCGGCGGTCGGCCACCAGAAGGATGTCGGCATCTTCGTCGACCAGGCCGATGGCTTCGTCCTGCGCAAGGTCACCGTGCGTCACGCGACGGAGCATGACATCTACATCATGGAGTCCGACGGTTATCTCTTCGACCAGTTCAAGACGTTCTACGCCGGTGCCTATGGCGTACTGACATTTGTCGAGGACCACGGTCTGATGGAGAACTGCGAGGCGGCCGGCAACGGCGACTCGGGTCTGTATCCCGGTGCGGGCGCCAAGACCTCGGCCGGGCGTGACACGAAGTACTACCCGACGTTCCGCTACAGCCAGGAGATCCGCAACTGCGACAGCCACCACAACAACAGTGGCTACTCGGGGACCAACGGCAATGGCACCCATCTCGACCACAACAACTTCTATGACAACGCCCTCGGGCTCACGACGGATGTGTTCACGGCGCCCGGGCACCCAGGCTTCCCGCAGCAGGGCGACCTGATCGAGAACAACAACTTCTACTCCAACAACTTCAACCCGTATCTTCCGGGCTCCGATGTCGAGCCATTCGTTGCGGCACCGGTCGGCACCGGTATGTGGATCGCCGGCGGCAATGACAACATCGTTCGCGACAACCACTTCTGGGACAACCACCGGCGTGGAGCGATGCTGTTCTCCGCCCCGGACGCCATGGTGTGCGGCCCGGTCATCGGGTCGTCCACTCCGGTCCCGGGCTGCAATCCGCTGACCGTCTCGACCTCGTACCGCAACAGCTTCAGCGGCAATGTCATGGGTGTCACTCCAAGCGGCGCGGTCAAACCCAATGGTGTCGACTTCTGGTGGGACGCATTCCCGACGAACACCGGCAACTGCTGGTGGGCCAACACCGCTGCCAAGGGCAAGAAGGTCACGACATCACCTGGCAGCCTGCCGAATTGCAACAGCGGCAAGAACCCCGCGTTGAGCATCGGCCTGGGCAGTACGAATGAGGCCGAGCTGGTGGCCTGCTTCGTCGGCCTGCAGGTGTCGGGCTACCCCAACGGCAGCCCGCTGCTGTGCAACTGGACCAAGACCCCGCCGGTTCCCGGAACTCCGCAGGCGGTGGCCGTCGAACAGGCGCAGGCCAAGGCGTTCAAGGCGTACTGCAAGAACGTGGTGGCGAGTGGAGCCTGTGGCGATCGTGGCGTCGGAGCCGCGAAGTCGAAGCTCTCGTTCGCGAGTCCCATCCCGCTCGGGGGTGCGCCGGTGCAGGCGCTGCGCGCGCTCGGTGCGTACACCTGCAAGGACTGGAACAACGGATCGGCGGCCTTCCGGGCGGGCTTGCTCTGGCGCCTGCACAACTGGGTCGGTGGACCGGTCGAGGGATCGCGTCTCCTCGGATTCGGCAGCGTGTTGCCCAACGCCTTGGCCGGGTCATTCTTCGACCAGCGGTGCGCCCCGGAGTACGCGTCCGGGTTCGCGCTCTACAAGCAGTACGGTCAGGCGGCCGCCTTCGCGGGTGTCGCGCCCTGAGCTAGACGCTGACCGAGCTGGCCAGTGACTGCGCGACCCCCCGCGCAGCCACTCGGCCGGCTCGGTTGGCGCCGATCGTGCTGGCAGACGGCCCGTAGCCGACCAGCTGCACCCGCGGATCGGCCACCGCGGTCGTGCCATCCAGCTGGACGCCACCGCGCGGGCTGCGCAGGTGCAAGGGTGCGAGGTGATCGATCGCCGGCCGGAATCCGGTGGCCCAGAGGATGACGTCGGCCGTCTCGAACTCTCCGTCCGACCAGCGCACCCCATCGGGCTCGATGGCGGAGAACATCGGCTTCCGGTCGTACGCTCCCAGACGTTCGGCCTCACGCTCCTGCTCGCGCAGGGCCAGTCCGGTGACGCTGGAGACGCTGCCCGGAGGCAAACCCTGGCGTACGCGCTCCTCGACCTTGGCAACGACCGCCCGCCCGAGCTCGGGGGTGAAGTCCTCGGTGCGCCAGACCGGTGGCCGGCGAGTGACCCAGATCGTGCCGCCAGCGACGGGGGCGATCTCGCCGAGCAGCTGCACGGCCGACGCACCACCGCCGACGACCACGACGCGGAGCCCGGCCATCTCCTCGGGACCGTCGTACTCGACCGTGTGCAGCTGTCGGCCGACGAATGTCTCCTGGCCCGGGTAGTGCGGGACGAAGGGATGCGTCCACGTGCCGGTCGCGTTGATCAGGGTGCGCGTCGTCCACGAACGATCGCCGGCTTCGACGATCAGCAATCCATTGTCATCGCGCACGGTGCTGACCCGAATCGGCCGAATGATCGGCAGGTCGTACGTCTGCTCGTAGTCGCGGAAGTAGGCGGGGACGAACGTGCGGGCCTGCTCGCGATCGCTGCCGACCGGCACCTCGAGCTCGGGCAGGGCCGCGACGCCATGCACGTCGTGCATCGTGAGTGAGCGCCAGCGGTGCTGCCACGCGCCACCTGCGGAGTCGTTCGAGTCGAGGACGACGTGTGCGATGCCGCGTTTGCGCAGGTGGAACGATGACGACAGGCCAGCCTGGCCCGCGCCGATCACCACACTGTCGAGGATCTCCACGACACGTTCAACGCCGTGACCGCGGCCCCTATTTCAGGCGGCAGAGTCAGGCAGCCTGGTCGGCGGCCTTCGCGCCGGCGACGGTCTGATCGATGACCCGCACGATGAGCTCCGGATCATCGATCATCGGCACGTGCCCACAGTTGGGCAGTGCGACGTGATCCGCCAACGGCAGCCGTTCCTGGGCCAGACCCGACTGTGCATACGGCAAGATCCGGTCGCGAGTGCCCCACGCGATCGTTGTCGGCACCGGCACGGGGCTGTCGAAGTGATAGCCGAGGCCTGCCCTGAGGGTCGGGAAGAACGCCGATCCGTTGCGCAGGGCCGCAGTGTCACCGATGAACTCGTCGGCGGTGAGCCGCTCACCGTGCTCGTACAACGTGCGCCCGGCAAGGCGACGTCCGCGACTGCTGCGAAGGGTCGGGCGCACCACGCCGGCCGGCAGGTATGACGCCACCTTGAGCAGCATCAGGGCAAAGAAGGCGATCAGCCGGTCGAATCCGCGGAAGAACCCGGCTGGGCTGAGTGCGGTGACGGACGAGGCGAGTCCGCGAGCGCCGAGCTCGAGAGAGATCGCCCCACCCAGCGAGTTGCCGACGACGTGTGGCTTGGAGACCCCCCACTCCGCAAAGTTCTCTTCGAGGATTGAGCAGGCGTTCTCCATCGTGTACGCCGTGCCGGCCGGGTAGGCATCGGACTCCCCGAAGCCGGCGAGGTCGACCGCGATGACGTCGTACTTCTGCGCCAGCCGGTCGACCACCGGATCCCAGGCCTGCCGACGATGGCCGATTCCGTGGATGAGTACGAGCGGCTCGCCGCTGCCCTTGCGGGTGTAGGCCAGGTGCGTGGTCATGAATTCCTCTACTCGGTCGAGTGAACGTGACATTGATGATGACACATACACGTACCGACGGTATGTGACCCAGACAACATACTGCCCGACAACTTGAACCGTGACAGTACAACTGTCACAATCAGCCGGTGACCATTCCTGAGCAGACCGGGCCTCTCAAGGGCGTACGCGTCGTCGAGCTCGTCGGTATCGGACCTGGCCCCTTCGCCGGCATGCTGCTGGCCGATCTCGGAGCCGATGTGATCCGCGTCGATCGGCCTGGCGGCAACGCCCTGCAGGTGTCCGTGCCGGAGAAGGACATCCTCGGCCGTGGCCGCCCGTCAGCCTGCGTGAACCTCAAGGATCCGCGCGGCATCGAGGTTGTCCTCGACCTCGTCGAGAAGGCCGACATCCTGATCGAAGGATTCCGGCCCGGGGTCACCGAGCGGCTCGGTCTTGGACCCGACGCGTGCCTGGCGCGCAACCCCAAGCTGGTGTACGGGCGCATGACCGGCTGGGGCCAGGACGGACCTCTCGCGCACACGGCCGGTCACGACATCAACTACATCTCAGTGGCCGGAGCGCTCGACACGATCGGACGAGCCGGCGGTCCCCCGCAGATCCCGCTCAATCTGCTCGGCGACTTCGCCGGCGGATCGATGTACCTCGTCACAGGAGTACTGGCAGCACTCACCCATGCCCGGGCGGGCGGCGAGGGCCAGGTCGTCGATGCGGCGATCACCGACGGTGTCGCGCACCTCCTGGCGATGCCGATCGGGATGATGCAGGTCGGTTCGTGGCACTCCGAGCGCGGCACCAACCTGCTCGACTCGGGCGTACCGATCTATGACGTGTACGAGACCTCCGACGGTCGCTGGATGTCCGTCGGTGGGCTCGAGCCCCAGTTCTGGTCCGCAATGGAGCAGGTGTTGAGGGATGCCGTGCCCGGTATCGAGCCACTCCCCGACCGCTATGAGCCCCACGAGTGGCCGGCCCTGCGCAAGGCGCTCGCCGAGGCGTTCCGGACCAAGACCCAGGCCGAGTGGGCTGCGCTCTTCGACGGCACCGACGCCTGCGTGGCTCCGGTCGTCCCGATCGATGAGGCAGCCAAGCACCCGCACAATGCGGCCCGTGGCACATACGTCGAGCACGAGGGTCTGTTGCAGCCTGCCCCGGCGCCGCGCTTCTCCCGGACTCCCGCGACGCTCACCACCCCACCGGTCAGGGCCGGCACCAACACCGCCGAGGCACTGGCCGCCTGGGGCATCACCGACATCGACTCACTCCTGGCCGACGGCGTCGCCGTCCAGGCCGACTAACCAAAGGATCACCATGCAGCGCAACATATTTGAGGCCGACCACGACGCATTCCGTGACACCGTGCGCTCCTTCTGCGAGAAGGAGATCGCCCCCAACCACGCCGAGTGGGAGAAGGCCAGCATTGTGCCGCGCGAGGTATGGCTCAAGGCCGGCGAGCTCGGTCTGCTCGGCTTCATGATGCCCGAGGAGTTCGGTGGCGGCGGCATCGACGACTTCCGGTTCAACGCCGTGCTCCAGGAGGAGATCACCCGGGTCGGCGGCAGTGGAGTCGGCTTCGCCCTGCACACCGATCTGGTGTCGGGCTACCTGCTGTCGTACGCCACCGACGAGCAGAAGGCGCGCTGGTTCCCGA
>JAOPXO010000116.1 GCA_025965115.1 Aeromicrobium sp. | reverse complement strand
CGATTCCGGCGGTTGCCAGGATCGCCAGGGCACCCCGGCGGAGACGCTTGGTTGTGTTCACCATCGTCGTTCCTCACTCACTCTCTTGTTGGTGGTGCTGGAGTTGGGTGTTGCGTATGACTGGGCGACCGCTCAGGTGAGCAGCCGGCGTCCCAGCCAGTCCTGGTGATCGCGCACTCCCGGCAGCGCGAAGAAGTAGCCGCCCCCGAAGGGGGAGATGTAGTCGACCAGCGGCTCGTCGGAGAGGCGTTTCTGGATCGTCACGAACTGCTTCTCGAGGTCGGCGTTGAACGCGGTGAAGATCAGGCCCATGTCGAGATTGCCGTTGGCGTCGGTGCCTGCGTCGTAGTTGTAGCCCCGGCGCAGGATTTGCTGCTTCTTCGCCTCCGCAGACCGCGGGTTGGCGAGGCGGATGTGGGCATCCATCTGGATCACATCGCCCGTCGGGTCAGCGGCATAGTCGGGCTCGTCGGTCTCATGCGTGCCCGTCAACGGTGCGCCGCTGTCGCGCCGGCGGCCGAAGATGTTTTCCTGCTCGTGGATCGAGATGCGGTCCCAGAACTCCACGAGCATCCGGATCAGGCGGACGACGTGATAGCTGCCGCCATCGACCCAGGCGGGTTCGTGACCACCGGCGCGGGTCCACACCAGCTCGTCGATCTGCGACGCCGCCTTGGGATTGGCGGTGCCGTCGTGGAATCCCATCAGGTTGCGGGGTTGCCCGCTGGGGCGCGGCGGGGAGCTGAACCCGTCCTGTCGCCAGCGCACCTGGAGACCGCCACGAGTCGCCCGGGTGATCTCCCGCAGCGCGTGCAGCGCGGTGTCCTGGTGGTGGGCGCAGATCTGCAGAAGGAGGTCGCCGTCGCACCGCGTGCGGTCGAGGGAGTCGTTCGGGAAGTCCTCCATACGGCGCAGCCGGCCCGGCTGGCGGCTCGCCAATCCGAACCGATCGTCGAACAGCGACGAACCGACCGAGGTGGTGATCGTCAACCCGTCGGTCGGGACCTCAGGCCCAAGCACTCCTGAATCGGTCGGCGGCGCCGTGATGCCGACATCGGCCGGTGCGCCACCTTTCGTCAGCGAGCGCACGGTGGCGGTGAGCGCACGAAACAGGTCAACGACCTCGCGCTTCGAGCCCGCAGTGACATCGAGCGAGACGTACGACGCGTGGGCCTGGGACGGTGTGAGGATGCCCTGCTGGTGGATCCCCTCGAAGGCGTACGCGATCGGTGTCGCACCGACCGCCGGAGCAGCGACTCGCAGCGCACCGGCGGTTGTGGCGGCCACGCCCACGGCGGCCACGCCACCCAGCAGACGGCGGCGACTCAACCCGACGGTCACGTCGTCGCGGCTCATGCGGCTCTCCTTGGGTCGGTGATCGCCGCAACCGGCGCGAGCAGCTCGAGGGTTGCGCTGATCTGCGCGTTGAGCCGTTCACGTTGCGACCGGGTCAGCGACGTCAACGGCGTCCACTGACCGTCGTGCCGGTAGGACCCAACCAGGTCTTGGGCGGTGTCGATCGCCTTCTCGGTCGCGGCGAGGTTGGGGTAGCGCGAGGAGAGGATCTCCTTGATCGGCGACAGCGCTTCCCGCGTACCAGTCAGGTTCGCGTCGATCGTCGCGAGGTTCGTATGGCTCCCGGCATCGGTGCGTCCGGTGAGCTCGAACTCAAGCGCGTTCTCGAGGATCTCGTGGGAGCGCAGACCGATGTCGACCGGATCGACACGGTCCTGGGTGAAGGCCTCGCGGAGACCAGAAACGGCGTGCACCAGCCGGGCAGCCGGTGGCGCGATCTCTGCAGCCGCCCGACCGTGCCAGAGCAGCGCCTCGATGCGGTGGAAGCCTTCGAGGTGGGTGTCGTCCAAGGCGGACTCTCCTGGCGCGGGCGTGCCGTTGATCGCCGAGTCGTAGTCGCCGAAGGCGTCATAGGCGGCGCCAAGGGTCTCGTACGTCATGTGTGCCGTCAGCCAGGATCGCCGCGCGGCTCCGAGGTCACCCACCGCGATATCGGACTGCAGCTGCTTCACCTGCTTGACGAGCACGGGCAGCCGTCCCGTGATCCAGCCCTGGTAGGCCTTCAACGCGGGGATGAGATCGTTCCGGGTCACCGGCTTGACCGCCGGGGTCAGGCCGCTGATCGTTCCGGCTCCGGTGATCGTGACCTTCGCGGCCTTGACCGGGTCGTGGTCGGCCGGCAGGCATACGAACTGGTACGTGCCGTTGCCGAGCGTCACGCTGGCGCGCTGGCTGGCGTTGGGGCCGATGCTCTCAACGTCGAGGTAGATCGCGCCGTCGGCGGCCCGCTCGAGGTACGCCTCCGCGCCCGCGACCGTGGTGTTGTGCAGCTCGAAGACCTGTCGGCCCGGGTGTGGGTCCGTCCAACCCTGACCACAGTCGTCGAGCCCCACGGCGACCTGCACGACCGACGACTTCGCGGACGGCGAGCCACTGCCGCAGGCGCTGACGAGCAGAGCCGCGGTGGTCAGCGTCGCAATGAGCGCGACGCGACCACCGCCCCGAGCGTCGTTCCCCCGCATGCGTGTTCACCCCGTTTGTGACCTGTTGCCGGGCCACATTGCGTGGCTGCCACAGACAGGTTGCACGGCGAGACTTCGGGAATCCAGCCTGATCGGGCGTTCTTGCCGACTCTTCGGCAAGCGTTCACACACCGGTCACGAACGGTTGGTGAGGCCGTTCGGAGCCGACGAGTCGACGTGCGTCAGGTCGGGCGTGTGGCGGGTGCCGACTGCGCGGTGACAGCCGGATCGCGGAGCACGGCATCGCCGAGCGCCTCGTCGATCGCCTTCAAGACATCGTCGTCGAGCTTCACGCCCGACGCCTTGGCATTGTCGGTCACCTGTTCGGGTCGCGAGGCTCCGATGATGGCAGCCGAGACGTTGGGGTTCTGCAGAACCCAGGCGACCGCCAGCTGGGCCATGCTGAGCCCGGCATCAGCGGCAATGGGCTCGAGCCGCGTGACGGCATTGAGCACATTGTCGTTGAGCCAGAGGCTGATCATGTTGGCGCCGCCGTTCTCATCCGTCGCGCGGGAGCCTTCGGGCACCGGCTGGCCGGGCTTGTACTTGCCGGTCAGCACGCCCTGCGCGATCGGCGACCATACGATCTGGCCGATGCCGAGCTCCTCGCTGGTTGGCACCACTTCGTCCTCGATGACCCGCCAGAGCATGGAGTACTGCGGCTGACTGGAGATCAGCGAGATGCCGAGATCCTGCGCAAGCGCATGGCCGGCACGGATCTGGTCGGCGGTCCATTCTGACACACCGATGTAGAGCGCCTTGCCGGACCGGACGACATCGGCGAAGGCCTGCATCGTCTCCACGAGTGGCGTCTCGGTGTCATAGCGGTGCGCTTGGTAGAGATCGACGTGGTCGGTCTGCAACCGGGTGAGCGATCCGTTGATCGACTCCATGATGTGTTTGCGCGACAGGCCTGAATCGTTGGGCCCGCCGGGTCCGGTCGGCCAGTAGACCTTGGTGAAGATCTCGAGCGACTCGCGCCGCTGACCGATGAGCGCCCGGCCCAGCACCGACTCTGCCTTGGTGTTGGCGTAGACATCAGCGGTGTCGAATGTGGTGATGCCCTCATCGAGCGCCTGGCGTACGCACGCGGTGGCGGCGTCCTCCTCCACCTGCGATCCGTGGGTCAGCCAATTGCCGTAGGCGATTTCTGAGATTTTGAGGCCGCTGTTGCCGAGGTATCTGTGCTCCATGGGTCAAACGTATCGTCGCCGGTCAACCGACCACAGCCAGTGCCAGTGGTAGCACCGGACCAGCCCCGTGTCGACGCAGCTCGCGACCGGCAACCGTCATGGTCCAGCGGCTGTCGATGCGGTCATCGATCAGGAGTACGGGCTTGTCGCCAAGGCCGGCCAGGCGAGCGGCGAGGTCGGCGTTGACCGCGAAGGTGCCCCAGACGTCGGCCAGTCGATAGGCGCTGTTGCCGCCCGGCGCGCCACGTGAACCCTCACCGACCAGATCGAGTGGACCGAGGTCCTCCAGTCGGCCGATCCGGGCGATGCCTCGAGCCAGCGAGTCGACGAGCTGTGGCCTCGAGCGTGACGGGATGCTGACAACGGCCACGGGCCGCTCAGCCCAAGACCAGTCCTTGAGGACCCGGACGCAGGCTCCGAGCAGATCGTCACTGATCGGCGCGTCAACGGCGCCGGGCGCGAACAGCTCGCGCAGGACACCGCCCCAGCCGAGATCGGTGAGCCGTGCGACGGCCCGTCCGGCCTCGACCCGGTCATCCTCCGCGATCTTGCCCTTGACCTCGACGCCATCGATGTCGACGCCGAGCTTGCCAGCCGCCATGGGCCATTGGGCACGTGGCTCGACCTCGACGCCAACCTGGTCGAGCGCATCCGATGCAGTGCGGGTCGCCTCAACATCGATCGCCGCGGGATACCAGGCCTGGGTGCAGTTGTCGCAACGTCCGCAGGGTGCAGCGGTGGGGTCGTCAAGGTCGGCCTGCAACATCTCCATACGGCACGCGTCGGAGTGCTCGTAGGTGATCATCGACTGTTGCTCCGTCGTACGCGCCTCGGCGATCCGCTCATAGCGCTCCTTGTCGTACGTCCATGGCTGGCCCGTCGCGACCCATCCCCCGCTGACCCGGCGCACGGCGCCATCGACATCGAGCACCTTGAGCAGCAGCTCCAGCGGAGTGCGACGGATGTTGACCCGTGCCTCCAGTGCCGGCGTGGAGAGCGGCTTGTCGTCGAGCTCGCGGATGACGGCCGCTGCGCGTGCCTCGTCGGGCATCGATGCCGTGGCGAAGTAGTGCCAGATGTCCTGGTCTTCTCGGCCCGGCAGCAGCAGCACATCGGCGCTGGCGGTGGCGCGGCCGGCGCGTCCGACCTGCTGGTAGTAGGCCACCGGAGACGACGGCGCGCCCAGATGGATCACGAATCCGAGGTCGGGCTTGTCAAAACCCATCCCGAGAGCGCTCGTCGCGACGAGCGCCTTGAGCTCGTTGTCCTTGAGTTGGCGTTCGTACTCCTCACGCTGCTCCGGATCGGTGCGCCCGGTGTAAGCGCGTACGGCGTGGCCGGCATCGCGGAGCAACCGAGCCGTGTCCTCGGCGGCGGAGACGGTCAGCGTGTAGATGATGCCGCTGCCGGGCAGGTCACCGAGATGGCTCAACAGCCAACCGAGCCGGTCGCGTGACGTCGGCAGCTCGAGCACTCCGAGCCGCAAGGACGTGCGCGCGAGGGAGCCACGGATCGTGAGCACGGCGCCGGCGGCACCGAGCTGTTCGGCGACATCGGTGACCACCCGGGCATTGGCGGTCGCAGTGGTCGCGAGCACGGGCAGGTCGGCTGGTAGCGCGGCGATGAGCTCGGCGAGGCGACGGTAGTCGGGCCGGAAGTCGTGACCCCAGTCGGAGATGCAGTGCGCCTCATCGACGACCAACATGCCCATGCGGGCTATGAGGTCCGGGAGCTGCTCGTCGCGGAAGCGTGGATTGTTGAGCCGCTCGGGCGACACCAGGAGCACGTCGACCTCGTCGGCGGCGAGCTTGGCCCGGGTTTCTTCCCACTCGTGCGGATTGGCGGAGTTGATCGCCACGGCGCGGACACCGGCCCGCGCTGCCGCAGCGACCTGGTCACGCATCAGCGCCAGCAGCGGTGAGACCAGCAAGGTCGGCCCAGCACCCCGCCGGCGGAGCAGCAGTGTGGA
>JAOPXO010000109.1 GCA_025965115.1 Aeromicrobium sp. | reverse complement strand
GTCATCGACTGGACAGACACCGGGGCGTCGCCGCCGACGTCGACCTTGCCGACCTTGATCTTGCGGGTCTTGCGCCGTGGCATCAACACCGGCGGGGGCATTGCCGGCAGGCCGAGGTCCGTCATGTGATTTTCACCGGGTTGACGATGTCTGCGTAAATCAAGATCACACTCATCAGCATAAGGAGGGCGCCCACGCCGTACGCGATCGGCAGCATGCGGGCGACGTCGACATAGCCCGGATCGGGTCGTCCCCTCACCTTGGCGAACCCGCGACGGACCGGCTCCCACAGCGCGCCGGCGATGTGCCCACCATCGAGCGGCAGCAATGGGATGAAGTTGAACAACGCCAGAAACAGGTTGAGTCCGGCGAGCAGCAGCAACAACCGTTGAGCTCGCTCGGCCCAGCTCGGATGGTCGAGGGTCACGATCTCCCCCGCGACCCGGCTCGCGCCGACGACGCTGATCGGTCCGTTCGCGTCACGTTTGCCACCGAATGCGGCCTTGGTGACGTCGACCATACGGTTGGGCAGGTGGACGATCGCGGACACGGTGCCCTTGACGTAGTCGCCCATCACCTTCGCGACGTAGACCGGGCCCTGCCGGACGTACTCGGTGGTGGACGTGACGCCGAGGAAGCCGACGTTGACGGTCTTGCTTGGATCGGTCTGCGAGGCCCGGGCCAGCACCGATGTGGCTACCGTGCCGGTGTGCTTCGATCCGTCGCGGTCGTAGACGATCGTGGCGTTGTCGGCGCCGTTGGCCCGGATGAGCCTGGTGAGCTGGTCCCACGACGTGACCGCGGTGCCGTTGAAGTTCGTGATCGTGTCGCCGGCCTGCAGGCCCAACTTCTTGGCCGGGGTGATGGGGTCCGTGGCGGTGCAGGCGCGGCCCTCCTGCGAGTCGCGGATCGCACAGTCCGACACGGTCTGGACGGTGGTCGACTGCTGCTCGGCACCGAAACCGATGAACACGATCGCGAACAGGGCGGCGGCGATGATGATGTTGACCGTCGGGCCGCCGGCCATCACGATGAGCTTCTGCCACCAGGGCTTGCGGTAGAACAGCCGGTCGAGGTCCTCATCGTTGACGTGTTCGTACTCGGCGTTGCGGGCGTCGGAGATCAGCTGGGTGAACATGCCGGTGTTCGTCTTGCGCACCTCGTGCGGGTCGGCGTCCTTGGCCGGCGGCAGCATCCCGACCAGCTTGACGTAGCCGCCCAGCGGGATCGACTTGAAGCCGTACTCGGTCTCGCCGCGCTTGGTCGACCAGATCGTGTTGCCGAAGCCGACGAAGTATTGGGTGACCTTGATGCCGAACTTCTTTGCCGGGACCATGTGTCCGAGCTCGTGCAGGGCGATCGATAGCACGACACCGACGACGAAGAACAGCACGCCGAGCGTGTAGATCAGGGTGTTCATCGCTGCTCCACCAGTTGTGCGGCACGGGTCCGGGCCCAGGCGTCGGCGCCGAGCACGCCGTCGAGGGTCATGGTCTGCTGGGCTGCCTCCGGATCGCCGAGATGCTCGTCGAGGACAGCTCCCACCGTGTCCACGATGCCAAGGAAGTCCAAATGTCCGGCGACGAATGCGTCGACGCACACCTCATTGGCCGCGTTGAACACCGCAGGGGCCGTACGCCCGAAGGTCCCGGCCTTGCGCGCGAGTGTCACAGCCGGGAAGGCCTCGTCATCAAGTGGGAAGAACTCCCACGTCGTTGGCGCGGTCCAGTCGCACGCCGAAGCCGCCTCGGGCACGCGATCGGGCCATGACAGGCCGAGCGCGATCGGCAGCTTCATGTCGGGCGGCGACGCCTGCACCATCGTCGAACCGTCGGTGAACTCCACCATCGAGTGCACGACGGACGTCGGATGCACCACGACGTCGATGCGGTCATAGCCGATGTCGAACAACAGATTGGCCTCGATCACCTCGAGGCCTTTGTTGACCAGCGTCGCCGAGTTGATCGTGATGACCGGTCCCATGTCCCAGGTCGGATGCGCCATGGCCTGCTCGGGGGTGACGTCGGCGAGCTCGGCGCGCGTGCGACCGCGGAACGGTCCTCCGCTGGCGGTGACGATCAGGCGGCGTATGTCTTCGCGCCGCTCACCACGCATCGCCTGGGCGAGAGCTGAATGCTCGGAGTCGACCGGAACGAGCTGGCCCGGCTTCGCCGCGCCGACGACGAGCTCGCCGCCCATGATGAGCGATTCCTTGTTGGCCAGCGCCAGAGTCGTGCCGGCTTCGAGGGCGGCCAACGTCGGCAGCAGGCCGACTGCGCCGGTCATCCCGTTGAGGACCACATCGCACGGCGTGCGGGCCACCTCGGTCGCAGCATCGGGGCCCGCCAGCAGGCGGGGTATGCGATGGTCGCCCTGCGGGTAGCCCTGCTTCTGGGCCTCGGCATACAGCGCCAGTTGTACGTCCTCGGCGGCGCTCGCCTTGGCTACTGCCACCAGCGGCACCGAGAACGCGATCGCCTGCTGCGCCAGCAGAGTCGGATTGCTGCCACCCGCCGCCAACGCTACGACCTCGAAGCGTTCGGGGTTGGCGGAGATGACCTCGAGGGCTTGGCTGCCGATCGAGCCCGTCGAGCCAAGAATGGCAACACGCTTGCGCATGTCGCCATTGTCCCTGATCGGGTGGCGGGCACCTACTCGATCTCTTCCGGCAGAGAAACACACGGGACGGCGGCTCTCTCTAGGAGCGCCGCCGTCCCGTGCTTCTTCCCCCGAAACGTGTGCGCAGGGAGGTCCTGCCGCCACGCACTTCGCCCGGGTGGCCTACTTGACCTCGGACTTCAGCACTGACCACACACCGAAGGCCAGCGGAAGGACGAACCAGATGATGCTGGAGGTCCCGATCTGCGCCCACTGCTCGCCGGTGACTCCCTTGTCGAACAACGGGGTCTGTGCGTCGTTGAAGTCGATCCACGGCTGGATCTTCTCGAACCAGTCCTGCGTAGCAGCCAGGAAGCCGAAGATCCCTGGGATGACGAACGAGTAGACGAAGTAGCCCACGATCGCTCCGGCCGAGTTGCGGATCAGCACGCCGAGCATGAAGCCGACGAGAAGCCCGAAGATGTTGGCCAGGACGATCGTCAGCATGTTCGTGAACGGCACGTCCCACACGGTGTCGACGCCGTTGATCGCGGCGCCGATGACATTGCCGACAGCTCCGATCGCGAACGAGAAGATCATCGAGACGACCGCGACCAGGATCGCGGCGATGGCTTTGGCCAGGATCACCTGGCCGCGGTGCGGGAGCAGGGTGAACGTGATCAGCCCTGTGCGCTGACTCCACTCACCCGTCACGGACAGGATCGCCACGATGGGCAGCAAGATGGCAAACGGCACGCCGATCGCCGTCCCGAACGCGCCGTAGGTGAGATTGTGATCCGGCGCAAAGATGATCACGGCGATCGTGGCGATCGCGCCCACGATCAGGATGCTGGCCATCAGCCAGAAGCCCGAGCGAGTGTCGAACATCTTGCGGAGCTCGACCTTGACGATCCGGCTCAGTGGAACGTTGGACTTGGTGGTGTCGATCGTTGCAATGGCAGTACTCATGACTGAGCTCCTTCGGTGGTCATCTGTTCGCGCTGGGTGTCGCCGGTCAGCTCGAGGAACATCTCCTCGAGGCCGGCGCCTTCGGCCGGTCGGAGCTCGATGAGCGCCACACCCGCACCGGCCGCAGCCTTGCCGACCATCTCCGGGCTGGCTTCCGAGCGCAGCCCTCCGTCGCCCGACGGTGACGTCTTCAAGCCGGCAGCGGTGAGTGCGTTGGCCAGGGCCGACATGTCGCCGGCCTTGACGAATGTCCCGGCCGTGTGCAGGAGCTCCGCCTTGGTGCCTTCGGCGACGATCTTGCCGTTTCCGATGACGATGATCTCGTCAGCGATGACTTCGATCTCGTGCAGGAGGTGTGACGACAGGAGCACGGTGCCGCCCCGGTCGGCATAGGTCCGCAGCAGGCTTCGCATCCAATGGATGCCGGCCGGGTCGAGGCCGTTGGCGGGCTCGTCGAGGATGAGGATCTTCGGGTCGCCGAGGAGCGCGTTGGCGATGCCGAGGCGCTGGCGCATACCCAATGAGTAGTTCTTGACTCGACGCTTCGACTCGTCCGGCGTGAGGCTGACGAGCTTGAGCATCTCGTCGACCCGCGACATCGGCAGGCCCATCGTCAACGCGCTGACCGTGAGGATCTCGCGACCGGTGCGGCCCGCGTGCTGCGCTGACGCGTCGAGCAGGACGCCGATCTGGGTGCCGGGGTTGGGGATGCCGACATAGTCGATGCCGCCGATCGTGGCCGTGCCCGACGAGGCCGGGGTCAGACCAGCGATGATGCGCATCGTGGTGGATTTGCCCGCTCCATTG